>JANQET010000041.1 GCA_028278265.1 Myxococcota bacterium | reverse complement strand
AGCACACCACCGTGTTCACCAACACCTACCCGCCGAACGAACCCCGCATCCAATGGATCGAAACCACCGCGCCGAGGCTGGATCCGACCGGGCCATTGCCCCGAACCACCGATGTCGACGTGTTGTTCATCGCACCGGTTTTCGAGGAGCTCGAGCTCGCGGGATGGACCGATAGAATAACCACCCGCGTCACCGGTTTGGGTCTGCAGGGGATGTTGAAAACGGCAGGAGCGGCCGATCTCGGCGATGGACAACGCCGTCGGGTGATCAAAAAGGATTTCGCGGTCGATCCGAAGGTGTTTACCGGTATCGACGCCGTCTTTTTCAGCGAAGAGGACAAAATAGTTTTTGGCTCCGACCGTTTGCTCGAAGACCTGCATCGCGCCGTTCCCCTCGTGGTGATGACCAATGGGGATCGGGGCGCCCGCGTTTTTCAAGGCGCGGACCAGTTTGACGTGGGGGTGGTAAGGGCCCAGCCGGACGCCGATCCCACCGGCGCCGGGGACACTTATGCCGCCTCTTTTCTCTACGCCCTGGCCACCGGCCAAACGCCCCACCAAGCCGCCCAACTGGCCGCCGCCGCCGCTTCGATCGTGGTTGAAGGCCGCGGCGGAGAAACGCTGGGTCGGGTCGGCGAGGCCTTCGATCGGGTGCAGCGCGTCTCAGCCGCGACGGCCCGTTAGCAAAGCAGGCGGATTGTGGTACGGTATCGCATGGGATTGAACCGACGAAAACTGATGACGTGGATGGAGTGTGCGCTCTGGTTCGGTGCCGCATTTTGCACGGGTTGCGGCGCACCGGCCGCGGTGGTCAAACCACCCGCCGCTGCCCGCGTCGATCAGAACGCTCATATCCTCGCTGAGATCCTCTCCCTGGCCCAAGACGGAGATTGGCTCGTCGTCCGCGGCTATCACACCGGGGACAAAATCGTGATGGCTGCAACACGGACCCCGATCAGCCACGCTGCGGTGGTCGACGTCTCGAATCAACAGGTCATCGAGTCGGAGGCCAAAGGGGTCCACCTCACCTCGCTTCCCACCTTTGTCGACAAATGTCATCGCATCATTCTGATTCGACCGATCTGGGCCGAGCGACACCCCGGGGCCGGAACAGAAGCGCTGGCCCTGGCCCGGCAATACGTGGGGCAGAAGTACGACTACTTCGGCACCATCGGCCTGAATCACCCCGACAAATTCTACTGTTCGGAATTGGCCCTGCAGATCTATCGCGACTACTTCTCTGACAAAGACGATATTCCGCGGGTCATCGAACCGGGCCAAATGTACTTGTGGGGGCGTATCCTCTACGACTCCCGCCCACGAGACGAACTGTAGCGACTCTCCGATTGGGGGTTTCTCTTTTCTTTTGTTGGTGTTGGTGATAAATTTGGGCGTTCATTAACTATTAGCGGTGCCCCGGCACATATTCGAGCTCGCGTATCGTAATGAAGCTTATCAAGCAAACCCATCTGGTCCAGGATCGAGGTAACTCCCAGCGGATACACGAGATCGACCTCTGCGAACTGGCCGCTCAAGAATATGTCGTCAACTTTCGCTACGGACGGTCCGGACGGCGAATGCAGGAAGGGTCCCACACCACATCACCGGTGGACCGGGCCCAGGCAGAGAAAATTTTCCGCAAAGCAGTAAAGGACAAGACTAAAAAAGGGTATTACGATCCGGCCGCAGCTCAGCGTCCCCCGGTGACGAGGCACGCCCGTGACAGGAATATCCCCAAAGAGGAGGCGACCAGAAGACACCGAGAGAAGCTGCTGATTCGGCTTCGCGCCGGTGACGCACGATACCCCGAGTGGCCGCTGAACAGGGCCATCTGGCGCGCTGGAGAGCTCGCGTTCAAGGAGGCAGCGCCAGAAATTCTGCAGTACCTGCTCGACCCTAAGAGCGATGCCTTGAGACGCCACGTGGCGATCTGGGCCTTGGGGCGTTGTGAAAGTCAGTCGGCTGTGAGCGCTATCTCAACGGCGTTTCAAAACCAGCGGGAACCGGCGGCCAATCGCCGAATGGCGGGGGAAGCGCTCCGCTCGCTGCTCGACGGATCCGATCGACAAACACTGATCGACGCCGAACTGGAGCAACTCCCCGGCTCGCTCCAAAAACTGGCCCGAAGAGGTCCGGCCCAAGCGGTGGTCGAGGAGCTCGAACGGCTCTCCCGGGCGCGCCCGAGAGTCCATCTCGAGACAATCTATTCGGCCTACTTCATCGACAATGAACACACCCGCCCGGCGGTGATCGATTTTTGCAAAACCACCTCGATGGACTCCGACGCGTTGTGGGTGCTTCGCGCCCTTTACAAAGCGGCGGTGTTTCGCTTCGACGGGCAAATCTTCGGCCTGCTCGCCCACAAATTCGAGACTTCGGCGGTCACCCGGCGGTTTGGCGGCAAGACGAAAAACTATTACCGCTGGCGCACGTGGCGTACCCTGCGCCGCATGGGCGAAGAGGGTCACGACGAGTGGATCAAAATGGCCCTGGGAACCCTGGTGCCCTTCTCGACAGCGGACAGTCGCCACGGTTCTTTCAGCTCTTATTGGGCATTCAATCACCTGCTCTATCACAACTCACGGGTCTATCGGCCGGACGGGTCTCAATCCTATTTTGTCAACCGGCAATCCCTTCATCAAACCGGCCAATCCGCGTACAACGAGGAGGCGTTCCCCGAGCTGTGGGACAAGGCCCCAACAGCCCTGCTCCATCTGATCGACGAAAGCGACTTGGATCTGATCCACGTTTTCGCGGTGCGGGCCCTCAAGCGCAACACGGCGTTTCTGTCGAAAATAGACGATCCGGCCATCGCCATGCTGCTCGGCCGGCCGGTGGAGGCGACCGCGGCTTTTGGATTGGAACTATTTGATAAGCGCGGCGAGGCCAAGGCAGAGGACAGCGATCTTTTCTTGGCACTCTCTGATTCGATTCACCAGCCGGCTCGCGAAGCGGGGTGGCGGTTGATCGATCGGTTTCGCGCGGAGCTCGGTCCCAGGAGCGATTTCTGGGTCGCACTGGCCTTTAGTCGTCATCAGGACACGCGACAACGGTTGAAGAATATCCTCAAGACCATCCCGCCAATCGGCGATACGGGCCGCCTCCTGGTCGGTCGGTTGATCGCCCGGCTGATCGGTGAATCACCGGACGACGCCGTCATCTCAGACGTATCCGAGTTGTTGTTGCAACCCCTTGGCGCCCAGACATCCCAGTTGGGCCTAGGGGTCATTCGCGATCTGCTCGACCAGACCGGCTCGCTCTACGAGGAGTTGGCCGGCGAGCTGCTCCTGGCCAATCCCACCCTGAGCGCCAGCGTGCCGAGCGATGTGTTGGCCAAATTGTTGGCCGGGTCCACCGAGTCTGCTCGCGCCGCCGGTGTCGCCCTGCTGGGTAGGTTGGCCCCGCGGGATCTGGCACAACGCCCGGAGTTGTTCTTCAGTCTGCTCACGAGCGCCCACCCGGACCTGAGAGCAGCAGTGCGGCCCCTTGTTCGACAAATCGTCTCGGTCAGCTCGGCGTTTGCCGCATTGATTGGTGAGTCCCTGCTCGAGCAACTCCGCTATCGGGACAAAGACGACATACATACCCATCTGCGGCAACTGCTGAAGACCGAATTTCAAGAGTATATGCGTGATCTGGATCAAAAAGAGGTGCTCAAGCTACTGAACTCCCGCTTCAAGGAAGCGCAGCGCCTCGGCACCGATTTGCTGGAGACCCACGTCAATCCGGCCACTCTTTCGCTGGGCCAGCTGATCCGACTCGTCAATCACGAGTCCCAAAAAGTGCGTCAGTGGGGGTGTTCGTTCTGCGAGCAACAGTTGCCGGTGTTAAAAGACGACATGATCAAGGCTGTCCGCCTGCTCGATGCCAAGTGGGACGATTCCAGAGAACGGATGATCGAGTTGTTCGGCGAACGGTTCGACCGGACAGACCTCAGCCCGGCAATTCTGGTAAGCATTTGCGACAGCGTACGGCCCGATGTGCAGCAATTCGGTCGCAGTTTGATCACGCGGTTCTTCGACGATAGAGACGGTCCGGAATATTTGCAAAAACTGAGCGAACATCCATCTGTTGATTTGCAGCTCTTTGCCACGAACTATCTGGAGCGCTTTGCCGCCGACAACGTGGATCGGATCAAACAGCTGACCCCGTACTTCGTTTCGGTGCTCTCCAAGATCAACACCGGTCGTATCGCCAAGGCCCGGGTGCTGACCTTTCTCGAGCAGCAGGCGTTGAACAGCCGATCCATCGCCGAGGTGGTCGCCCCCATCTTCGAGCGCCAATCAGTGACCATGGCCGTCGAGAACAAGGCGCTGATGATCGAGGCAATGGTTCGCCTGCGGGACAAGTACCCGGACCTGGAGCTCCCGGTTTCACTCAAGGCCTTTGAAGCACGAGCCGCCGAGGTGTCCGATGCTGTTTGAGTACGGCTACGCGGACAGCTCTCGGGTGGCTAACACCGCCGGCCACACGGATATGCGGTTCTCCCCGGACACCAAACGGCAGGCGACCTACTTCAAGGGTGAGCTCGCAGCCGGCGTTCCGTTCCGAGAGGCGATCAGCGCACTGCACGATGTGGTGGTTTCAGATCTTCGCTGGAAACCGAGGGACCGCACCGAATACAGGGCCTGGCTGGCCCAGCAGGAGGAGCTGGACTGGGCCTTGATCGATCGGCAGCGATCGGCTGTGGGCGCCCGCATTGCAGAGCTTCAAGGCCAGCTCGACGAGCTGCGGCAAAAACAGGCGGTCCGCATGCGCCCGTTCTACAACGCCCGCAAACGATATTTCGACTATCTCTACCGGCGGGATTACGACGCCTGGTTCGTGCTGGATCCGGTGATCACGGTGCACCCGGACGAGGTGTTCTTCGAATGCTTTAGCCAAGACGAATCCACCTACGGCAGATTGAGTACCGACTTCAACGTGTTCAAAAATATCGGCGAGATGGCCTGCGGGACGACCAATGTGGACTACTCCCAGGGACTGTACGAAGAGTTCCAAAAAATCCGCAGTTACAAAACCACCCAATTCGAAATCGATCCCACCGGGTTCGAGGTGGAAACGAGCCAAAGCGAGCGCTACAAAGAGGTCAAAATAGATCTGCCGGACAACTGGGTCCGGGGATTTTTGCAGGTCAGCTCGGCGATGTGCCTGACGGCGACCACGTTCGAGCTCCATCCGATGGACCTGCACAATTTCTGTTTCGTGCTGAGGCGTCACAAAGAGCGCCACGGCCCCCGCAGCATCCGCTACCTGCTCGAACCGGGCGAGCCCGTCCGCGCGATTTTCGAACCGTGGAACAAAGAGGTGCTCTGTGGCCGGTCGATTTATCGCGGCCATGAACCGGCGGAGATCCGCGTTTGGGGCAGGCGGCGGCTTCACGTACTGGAGCGTCTCGTGCCCGTGGCCAGGTCATTCAAAGTGCACTTGCTCGGATCGGGGATGCCCTCATTTTATGTCGCTGATCTCGGTGACATGTCCTTTACCCTGGGGCTCTCGGGCTGGACGGCCAACGACTGGTCCAAGGCCGGCAACTTCGACCTGATGGCGCCGCGAGCCGATGTAGATGGGGACACCAAACAACGGGTGTTCGACGCTCTGGATACAGTGTGTGTCGCAGATGCAGGGGAGCTGGCCTCGACCCTACGGTTGGATCCGGCTGAAGTAAAGGGCGCGCTCAGCGTCTATTCCCAGGCGGGTCGCGTGATGTACGATTTGAACAAACAAAAGTATCGCAAGAGAGAGCTGAGCCGTGAGCCGCTGCCGATGGACAAATTGCGCTTTGCCAACGCCCGTGAGGAGCGGGCACGCCAATTGTCGGACGCTGGAAAAGTGACGGTGACTGCCGAGCCCGGCTCAAAAAGCACTATTCGATTGTCCGGGAACGTACGCGATAGTAGACTCGCGAGTGAACTGTTCATGTTGATCGACGCGGACGAGCGAATGATCGAAGCCCAGTGCTCTTGCAGCTACTATGTACGAAACAAATTATACAAAGGGCCCTGCGAGCACATGTTGGCCCTGCGTATTGAATGGAACAAGAGACGAAACGGTTGAAACGATGGAGGTTATCCGACTGAGTAGGCGTGTTCTTTGCTGTATTGGCGGCGGATCGCCGTCAGAGCGACATGGTTCGACACGCATCACTAGCCCGCTCTTTACTGTGCGGAATTCGCACCCATGCCGTTAATACTAAGCCGACGTCAGGAGCGAGCTCCTGAGTCTATTAACCGCATGGGTGCGATTCCGCTTGAGTTGAGACGATCTAGTCCTAGGAGTCTTTTGAAGGGACACGCCTACTCAGTCGTTTCTTAAACCGATGAGCCGCCAGCCCGAGAATCGCCAAGCGCTCTACGATCGAATTCGCGAGAGCACAAGAGACGAAGTCATTCTGGAGGAGATGATCCGGCTCGGCTTTTGGCCCCTCCAAGGGGTGCTTCCCGAAGATCCTGCTGACGAAATTCGTCGACGCGCCAAGCTCGAGACCGAGCTCAATGAGCTGCGCACCCAAGACAGACAGTTACACAACATCGAGGCGCTCAAACGGGAAGTGCGCAAAAAGCGCCTGGCCGAGTCCCGTCAGCGGCAACAAGAGACCAAAGAACGCAGGGAACAGGAGCGTCTGGCCCGCGCAAAAGCGTGGCGAGAGCAACAGGCGAGCCGGATCGGCTACTTGGGCCAAGGGGTCTCGGGAGGACTCAACCATACCGCGAGCGACGTGGCCAAACTCGAACAAACAGGCCTGCCCCTATTGCATACGCCCCTCGATCTGGCAAACGCGATGGAAATATCCCTCTCACGCCTGCGGTTTTTGGCCTTTACCAGAACCACCTCCAAGGTCTCCCACTACGTTCAGTTTCACCTCCCCAAAAAATCCGGGGGGCAACGGCTGATTTCAGCGCCCAAGGCGCGTCTCAAGGCGGTCCAGAATTGGATCCTCCGGAACATTCTGGAGAGATTGCCGATCCACGACACGGCCCACGGATTTGTTCCCAGGCGATCGATCGTCACCAACGCCACTCCCCATGTGGGTGCCGAGGTGGTGGTCAATTTGGATTTGAAGGACTTCTTCCCTACGGTCTCGTACAAGCGGGTGAAGGGGCTGTTCCGCTCCCTCGGTTATTCAGACGCCCTGGCCACGATTATGGGATTGCTCAGTACTGAGCCGCGCAGTCGCCCGGTCGAGCTCGACGGGGAGGTATACCAGGTGGCGGTGGACGAGAGGGTGTTACCCCAGGGCTCACCGGCCAGTCCGGCGATCACCAATTTGATCTGCCGGGGACTCGACCAACGACTGACCAACATATCGACCAAGCTGGGCCTGGCCTATACCCGCTATGCCGATGATCTGAGCTTCTCCGGCAATCGACAGGCCGACGTGGGCAAGCTGCTGCGCCAGGTGAAGCACGCTGTCGCAGAGGAGGGCTTTTCCGTACATCCGAAAAAAACCCGCGTCTTTCGCAAGCCCAACCGACAAGAAGTGACCGGTATCGTGGTCAACGAGAAAGCGACCATCAGCCGGAGAACCTTGCGCCGGTTCAGAGCGGTGTTGTTTCAACTCGAGCAGGATGGCCCGGAGGGAATAAAGTGGGGCCAAAGCGACGATCCGATAGCGGCAGTGGAGGGATTTGCCAACTACGTGGCGATGGTCAATCCGGACAAGGGGATACTACTGCAGGCTCGGGCAGCGGCACTGGTCGAACGATACGGGAGAAAAACAGCTTTCAGGCCAAAACAGACTACCGCCAACCCTCCCGAGGAGGCCGGGACCAGTGAGCCGGAACCGGATGGGTCGAAAAAAAAGAACTGGTGGAAGATTTGGTAGGGTAGGCATTTTTGATGTTGTTGGAGATGGCGATCGGAGACGCTTACGGTGCTGCTTTCGAATTTGTCTCGAGTGACCTGACCAACGGGCACGAGGTCGGTCGATATCAGAGGCATCCCCGGCATACAGGTGCCCCGGGACACTACACCGACGACACCCAGATGGGGATCGCGATTGCCGAGCTGATGCTCTCGAAACGGGTGTTTACCCAAGAGGTCCTGGCCGATTGTTTCGTCAACGGGTTCAAGCGAGATCCTCGGGTCGGATATGCGCGGGGTTTTTATCAAATCCTGCAGTCCGTCAACAGCGGCGACGAGCTACTGCAACGGATTGTCTCCACCAGCGACAAAAACGGTGCAGCCATGCGCGCACCTCCCATCGGGTGCTACCCTCTGCCGGAACGAGTGGTGGCCCAGGCCACGGCACAAGCCAGGGTGACCCACGACCACCCGGAGGCCATCTCCGCTGCGGTGGCAGTGGCCTTGATGGTTCACTATTTTCGTTTCGACAAGGGTTCCAAAATCAATCTGGCTGAGTACCTGTACGGGTATATTCTGCTTCCGTGGCACATCCCGTGGCAGGGACCGGTGGATGTACGGGCGTGCTCCTGTGTGCGCGCCGCGGTGAGCGCCATTTCCGAATCCACTTCCCTAACCGAGATCTTGGAGCGAACGGTTCGATTCGGCGGTGACACCGACACCACCGCGGCGATTGCCTTGGCTGCCGCATCCTGCTGTGGGGAGGTGGCCCAGGACCTGCCCCGTTACTTATACGAAGAGTTGGAGTCCGGGCCCTACGGTGCCGACTATCTTCGACACCTGGATCAACAGTTATTCGATTTTGAGGAGATGTGATGTCACGACAATTGGAATTGCGAAGCCTGATCATGAAGGCCAAACAAGCATACTATTACGGCGGCAATCCGATCATGACCGATGCGGAGTACGACGCCCTGGAAGATGAGCTGCGCAAAATAGATCGCGATGATCCCGTGCTCAAAATAGTGGGCGCACCGGTGCCGGCGGACAGCATTTTGACCAAGGCATCCCACTCCATCCCGATGGGCAGCCAGGGCAAGATAAATTCCGAGGAGGAGCTTTTGACCTGGCACGAGAAGAACGCAGAGTCGTTTCAGATTCACGCCAGTCTCAAAGGGGACGGGGCGAGCGCGGCGGCCTACTATGAAGACGGTTCATTGAAACAGGTGATCTCCCGCGGGGACGGCAAGGTGGGCGAAGACGTCACCGCGAACGCCGTGAAGTTCAAGGGACTGCCAGTTTATGTGAGCGGATCAGCGGCGGGATTCACCGGCGCGGTCCGCTTCGAGGTGATTCTCACTGTCGAGGATTGGGGTAAAGTCGATTCCACGCGGGCCACCAACCCCCGCAACCTGGGCTCGGGCATCATGGGCCGCAAGAATGGGCAACAGTCCGAGTTGCTCACCATCTTCGCCTTTGACATTGATGAGACAAAAAACGGCTCGCCGGTGGTGTTTGAAACGGAACTGGACAAGTCGAAACGCCTCGAACAATTGGGCTTCAACGTCATCGAATACAAAATGTGCAAGACCGCGAAAGACGTGGTCGCGTATTACAAAAAAATCGCTGCCACGCGTGCCGATTTACCGATCTGGATCGACGGTGTGGTGCTGAAGATAAACAACATCGAGGCACAGCAAAAACTGGGGGTCACTTCCGGGCGTCCCAAGGGTCAGGTCGCCTGGAAGTTCGACTCCGAAGGGGCAGAGACCACCTTGTTGGAGGTCTCGATCTCAGGCGGACACACCGGGGCCCTGATCCCCAATGCCCGATTCGAACCGATCAAAATCGGCGGCACCACGGTGCAAAACGCATCCCTGGCCAATTGGGACGTGATCAAGCGCCTCGGGTTGGCCATTGGCGACAACATCTGGGTGATCAAGGCCAACGATATTATTCCCAAGGTCATTCGGGTGACCGAAAAAGGGAAAACGCGCCAAAAGATCCCCGCTCCCAAGTCCTGTCCTTTTTGTGGCGGCAAGGTCCAACGGCGGCGCAACACAGCCGGCGAAGAAGGGGTGGTGCTGGAGTGTCAAAACGAAGAGTGCCCCAAGAAATCATCGGGTAAGCTGAAACGGTGGATCAAGAGTTTGGACATTCAGGGTATCGGCACTTCGGTGCTCGAAGCGCTGATCGATCAGCTCGGATTGGCCGATGTCTCTGAGCTCTACACCTTGCGTGACGATCCCGATCGACTGGCTGCATTGATCATCAACACCGAGAAGGAGATCCGGCTGGGGGAGAAACGAGCGACCTCCATCTTGGAGAGCATCGAGACCACCAGGAAATTGACCCTGGTGCAGTTCATGGGATCTTTGGGAGTGGACCGTCTGGGCAAGCGGCGGGTGGAGTTGATGGCAAAATCGGCCGGGGGAACGCTCAATACTCTCGAAGCTTGGCGAGGGGGCGCGCTCCGAGATGATGAGTTTGCGAGCAAGGCCGGCGCCCCCAACACCGGGAACGGGATTCAAGACGGCATCGATGCCATGTCCGATACGATCGACGCGTTGATTGAAAACGGGGTTGTGATTTCTGAGCTCGCATTCTCCGGGGAGAGCGACACTCCACAAGAGAGCGCAAAGTCCGTCTGTATTACCGGCAAGCTCCCCTCGGGAAAAAAGAAATCGGACTACAAAGCCCCGCTCGAGGCGGCGGGTTTTGTGCTCGTCGACAAGGTAAGCCGGGAGTTGGACTACCTGGTACTGGCCGATCCCACGTCGACGAGCAGCAAGGCCGCCAAAGCCAGAAAGTATGGGGTTGCGTTGATATCCGAGGAAGAGCTAAACGGGATGATTTAACACAAGGCAGGCCTCGGAAAGTAGTTTCGAGGCATCATTTGAAAGACGCGACTGATATTGTCAATCCTTTTTAACAGCGCCCGCAGATTATTGGAGGCAATTATGGCCAAGACAAAAAAGAAATCAAAAAAGACGGTGACCGCTAAGAAGAAAGCTTTGACAAAAGCCACAGCCAAGAAAAAAGCGGCCAAGAAGCCTCCGGCCAAGAAGCCCCCAGCAAAGAAAGCCCCGGCAAAGAAAAAAGCGCCAGCCAAGAAGAGTGCAGCAAAAAAAGCGCCAGCCAAGAAGAAGGCCCCGGTCAAGAAAGCTTCGGCCAAGAAAAAATCGACCAAGAACGCGCCCGCCAAGAAAGCCGTCTCGAAGAAAGATACTGCGTCAAAGAAGAGCGACTCCGGCACCATCGAAGACGTCACCCTCAACTGGGCTGACCTATCGGGAGCGAAGACCGGTGCGACGAGTTTTGGTTCTAATAAATTCTACAAAGCCACCCTAGTCGAATCGGCCCCCAGCACCTTCGTTGTGACATTCAACTACGGCAGGGTGGGGACCGACGGCCAGGTTCAGCAACAGACGTTTTCTGATCTGGACGCCGCGCGAAGAGCGCTCGACAAAAAGGTCCGGGCCAAAATAGCCAAGGGGTACACCAAGGTCGAGATGCGCTCAGAAGAGGATGAGCGTCAGCGGGCAATTGAAAAAGGTGTCAAGCTCGACAAGCCCAAAAAAAAGAAAACCAAATCCACCAGGGAATTTCATCCGCAGGTGGCTTCGCTGTTGAAAACCATGTACACCGCCACCGGCAGGGCGATTAAATCCGGATTGAGCTCCTCTTCTGGAGCTTCTTCAGATGCGCCCCTGGGCAATCTGCACGACTCGCAAATCGACCACGGCGCCGAGATCCTGATCACCCTGGAATCCCTGCTGCAGAAAAAACGCAAGCCGGCGCGCAACAAACTCATCGAGCTGACCAACGACTATCTCTCCAATATTCCGCGAAACATCGATCACGCGAGAAAAGGCTCGCGACTGGATATTGACGCCATTTTGCTCAACACGATGGAACGGATTGAAAAAGAGCGGGAATTTTTGACCCTGCTGCGGGACGCCCATCTGGCCAAGGATGTTTTCGCCCAGGCATCTCAGGCGGACGACCCGGTGGAGGTTTGGTACGACGGTCTCAATTGCACCATCGAGTTCCTGGAGCCCGACTCTGGGATGTTCCAACAGGTTATGGCGCTTTTCGACAAGGGCCAGTCGCCCAAGAATTCCAATTTCTTCGGCAAGCTGCGCGTCAACCGAGCTTGGTTGCTGGAGCGCCAGGATGAAAAAACGGGCTTCGACAAATATGCCGCCACTGCGACCAAGAAGAAAAACGCCACCGGCATCATTCCGGGCTGGCATGGGACGCGCACCGAAAACTTGATGGGCATATCCCGCTCGGGTCTCTTGATGCCGGAGAACCTGCCCAAGGGGGTACAGATTACCGGCAAGGCATTCGGCCGTGGCATCTATCACGCGCCCTGCTGGCCGGACGCGGGAGAGCCCAAAAAAGAGAAGGGCAAAACCTTCTGCCGTTACAACGGTGCGCTCAAGAGTATGAACTACACTTCGATTGCCGGAGCCTATTGGAATCCGGCGAGCGCCGGAACCGCCGGCTTTCTGTTTTTGGAGGAGCTCGCTTTGGGAGTTCCCGAGATACACCTCACCGCTTGTTGGGACAAAAGACGCCCCGCAAAGGGCAAGGACTATATCTACGCCAAGGCGTTCGGCAATCCGCAGCTCTCCCATGATGAGGTGGTAACCTTCGACGAACGCGCCTCGAGAATGACCCACATGTTGGAGATCGTCCACAGATAGTGGCGGCATAGAAAGGATGACCGATGGCGGCAAATGACGGCAACGATATTGAGTCGGTAACGCGGAGGGTCATCGACACGATGACGTACGACGGATTCCTGTTCACAGCGTTGGACGTCTCGAACGAGGTCAAGAAGGTCCTGCCGGGGGTGCGGCATCGGGAGGTGGCACCGATTGTGAGGGACATCTATTCCAACGGTGATCTCGGCGAGGACTACACGCGCACCCTGATCGATGTCATCGCCGATGGGCACAAAAAGGTGCAGACCTTCTTGTACCACCTGGATGATGATGATCCAGAGGACTACACCGGCTCCCAGCGACGCCAAATGGCCACACCACCGGTCTCGATTCAGGATCAACGATCGGCTCTCAGCGCGAAGACCGAGTGCCTCGTCGATATCGGCAAAGACGGGAGAGCCCGAATAGCGCGCGCTTTTCTGGAGCAAGCGGGCATCAACGGACCCGACGTGCAGGTCGAGCTGGACGGCGCCGGACCGGCCCTGGCCCTGTGCAACCCGACGAGCACCGGCAACACGGTTTGTGCGACAATCCAATTCAACCACCCCGTAGTATTCCACCTGCCACTCACCTTGCTGAGCGCATTCGATCTCTCAAAGCCGCTTCACGCGAAAATAGCTGGTCAGCGCATTCTCATCGCCCCTTAAAGCTTGGTTTGTTCGAAAGGACGTTGTGATGTTTTTGGTCAGCACAGAGGCGATAGGCGCCTGGTAGCGATCTCGAGGCCTGGGCGCTCCCACCGACAGTACGAGCTCAAAAGCGTAGTTCACCCTGCGCTGCGCGACTTGCGTGGGCGACTGATCAATTCATACTCATTATGATTACGTTTCACTACAAGGAGAGCGCATGTTGAGAGTCTTCCTGCTGCTGCTAATAGCCGCCTGCAGCGTGAGTTGTGGCTCCGGCACCGTGGTTCCATCGCCGGTTGCACCGACATCCCAACCCACTTCAACGCCCGAAATCCAGCCGACTGCGCCAGTTCCGGCAGCTCCGGCATTGCGTCTGCCCCGTCTGGTGATGCCCGAATCGAACCGAGTCAAGTTGGTGCTCGATCCCCGGCAGGAACTCTTTACCGGCCGTATCGAGATTGCCGCCCGGGTGATTGAGTCGACCGATTTCTTTTGGTTGAACGCACAGGAGCTGACCGTTGTTCGAGCAACGGTGACGAGTCCCGCCGGCAAATGGGATCTCGAGGTCTTCCCTCAGAAAAACGACTTCGTGGGATTTCGCACGCCCCTGCCCCTGCCCGTCGGTTCAGTGACGATTGCCATCGATTACACCGGCCTTACGAGCAGCAGGGAAACTCGAGGGGTGTTTCGCCAGCAAGAGGGGGATGACTGGTACCTCTTCTCGGACTTCGAGCCGACCGACGCCCGCCGAGCTTTTCCCTGCTTTGACGAGCCCGACAGCAAGGTGCCGTGGCAGCTGACGTTAGTCATCCCCGAGGATCTGGTGGCGTTGTCCAATACGCCACAGCAGGCTATTGAACAAGACCCGGCAGGGATGCACACGGTGACATTCGCCAAGAGCAAGCCGATGCCCAGCTATTTGGTTGCCTTTGCCGTGGGTCCGTTCGAATTTGTCAACTTGGGCGATTCGCCGAGCGGCATTCCGGTTCGCATCGTGACACCGCGGGGGCGAACCGGGGATGCGCGGTATGCGCAGGAGGTGACCCTGCCGATCCTGAGCTTGGTCGAGGAGTACTTCGGCATGCCCTACCCTTATGCCAAGCTCGATTTGGTGGCCATTCCACTGACGGTATCGTTCGGCGCCATGGAGAACGTAGGCCTGGTGACCTACGTGCAAAAAATGATTCTCGCCAATGAAGCCAATGAGACGCTGATTTTCAAACGCCGCTACGCTCGGGTGACGATTCACGAGCTGATCCACATGTGGTTCGGCAACATGGTCACCATGGGATATTGGCACGACCTGTGGCTCAACGAAGGGCTGACCACCTGGATGACGGAAAAGATGGTCCATCGGTTCAGGCCCCAGTGGGGCAGAGATGTGGCCATGGTGCATCGGCGCGCCAGGGCGTTGCGGTTGGACGGTCTGGCCAGCGCCCGTCAGATCCGGCAGCCCATTAACAACGCGGACGATATCGAAAATGCATTTGACCACATCACCTACTCCAAGGGAGCGGCGGTGATGCACATGTTCGAAACCTGGTTGGGTGCCGAACGATTCCAGCGTGGGGTGCGAAACTATTTGAACACGCATGCCTGGCAAAACGCGTCGACAAAAGATTTTCTCGAGGCGATTAGCCGAGTCGGAGGGCCTGGAGTCCATCAGGCCGCAGCCACATTTCTCGAGCAGGTCGGTTCGCCGCAAATCACCTTTGCCCTCTCCTGCATGAAAGGGAGCAATCCTGTCTTGACCATGCAACAGGAACGCTATCTGCCGTTGGGCTCGAAAGCCGAACGCCGGCACGTGTGGCAGGTGCCGGTCTGCGTGAGCTATCCGGTGCGCAAAATCCGCGTGCGTCAGTGCACCTTGCTCTCGACGCCGACTGACACGCTCGAGCTCTCCCAAGCCAAGGGCTGTCCGGCCTGGCTACTGCCCAATGAGGGTTACACCGGCTACTATCGCTCCGCGTTGAGCACAGAGTTGATAGAAGGACTCCTAGCAAAAGGGAAGCAGCAATTGACCCTGGTCGAACGAGTAGGTCTGGTCGACGATGTGACCGCGCTCGTCAAATCGGGTGCGATCGACTCCGGGGTAGCGCTTCGCCTGGCCGTTCGATTGGCAAAGGACAAAAACCGACACATCGTGGAAGGGGCCGTCACCATTGCTCGTGAAGTGGACGAGATCGTACCAGATGACATGACCGCCAACTACGCGCGGTACGTGCGAAAGGTCTTCGGCCGACGGGCGGCAAAGCTGGGTTGGCGCTCGGCGCCGGGTGAATCCGATGACACCATCATCCTGCGCAAGCACCTGCTCGAATTGGTGGCCAACCAGGGAGGGGCCAAAGCACTGACAAAACAAGCCCGTGTGCTCGCCGAAAAGTGGCTCACCGATCGGAAAACTGTCGATCGGGATCTGGTCAATCTGGTGCTCAATACGGCAGCCCAAAACGGTGACCAGCAACTGTGGACCTTGTTTTACGAAGAAGCAAAGCGCACGTCAAAAAGGCAGGATCGCCTGAAGCTGTTACGCGCTCTATCGCGCTTCCGCGAGCCGAGCCTGGCGCGACGATCTTTGGCGCTCGCGCTGACCGACGATTTCGACATTCGCGAGTCCATGGTATTGGTATGGGGCAGCCTCGATCATCGCACCACCCGCAAACTGGCCTACCAATTCGTCAGGGAAAACCTCACCACCATCGCGAACCGAGCCCCCGAGGAGACTAGACTGGAGCTGGCCGATGTGCCGGCCGTTCAATGTGACGCGTCATTGAGAAGAGAAATAGAAACCCTGTTCAAACCCCACGTGGAGGCCGTGCCCGGTGGACAGCGAATCTTTGCTCAGGCAATGGAGCGCATGGAATTGTGCATCGCCGAACGCAAGGCGCGGGCATCCGCTGTGGCGAGCTTTCTCAGAAACTACTAGCTTTTTTGTCTTCGATAATCCCACAGGTTGTCCTTTGAACCGTAATTCTCAAATCGAGGGATGGTGCATTAAATAAAATTTTGGGATAAAAATAGATCCCTTTGGGGAACAAGAAGATTGAGCGAGCCCGATAAACGCAAGGTATTAATTCGCATCAAAAAGATAGCAGGCGTCGGCGAGTGCTACCACACCTTGGAACGGTGTTCGGAGGGCCGAAGACGAATCGTACGACACGCCAAACAGGAAACCATTGCGAAATGAACCCGTCTCTCTCAGAAAAAGACCCACACATCAAGGTGTGGCCATCACCGCTGTTGCCGGTCGCTCCGTTGTTGCTCGCACTCGCAATTCTGGGCGGATCTCTGTTCAGCGATCGCCTCGATACCGATCGGGTAGTTCCGGCGGTATTTCTCATCTTTTTATCGCTGATGTTCATCTTTCGATACAGAGGAGGAGCATTGGTTTTTTTTCATGATCGGATGCGCCGTGGAAAAAAATCAGTTCGATTCTGCGATATCGATAGAGTGGATCGGGAAAGGGGAGGCTTTGGTGCTGGTCGCTACATCTACTACAATTTCTACAATGCTTCGGGTGAGAAGATTTTTGTGGTCAACCCAACCGCATACGGTGTCAGCGCCAACAAACTCAATCGTCTCTTACAGAGCAAGTGCGCTCATTTGAAGGACATTGACAAAATCTTAACGTTCAGGGCTGGCCATACTATCGCAATATGGGCGATGCTAATTGCCTTCTTTATATTCATCGCCCTTCACATCGCACACAGCAATCCCGCGGGGATTTGACTTTAACTTGAGTAGCCAACGGCAGGTATAAACCAAACTGTACCCGCCGCCGTTTCTCTAAAAAACACCGCATCCATCTAACGAGTGATTTTTAAGCAAATGACAGCGTATTGTGGGCTTTGGTCAGCGAGGCTTGAATTTGAAAGTTGTACGGGCAACCCGCCAGACAAGGAGCGTCACAGTCCCAGCAGGATTCGGCGTTGCGCTGGTCCAACCGCGCGTACTTTTCCATCGCCATTCGCTCTCGACCTTGATTGTGAAAATAATAGAAGTAACGCATCACTGTGCTGACACGAACGCCCTTGGGACAGAGATGGGCGCACATGGTGCAGCCGTGTCGACAGTACCGGCCGCCGAATACTCTGCGATAGTCGTCGAGCATCGCCGCCTGGCGAGGCGAGATCCCGATACCGGAGAGAGGGAGTGTCGCGTCGATGGAGTCGAAATCCGGCATGGTGACGCAGAGGGTATGCATGTCCGAATTTTGCAGCACCCATTGACGACTCGCCCGATCGAGGGATCTCTGGTCGTCGACACCGTACTTGCTCATGAAAGTGCGCACCGCGGGGTTGTCCTTTTCCCACTGGGCAGTGGCGTGATCGACTCGCTTTTGGATGATTTCAATAGCTTTGTCGCGAGTCATCCCTCGTTTCGTATATTTGTCCAACAGGCGCCGCTGATCTTCCGTTGGATTCTCCGGATCGAACGAGTCGATTTCGATTCTGCCGGCTGCGGCTTTCATACAGACAGTGCCGATGTTCTTCTCTTTACAGGCGTTGAGCACCCGTCCACCCTCTTGAGCGTTGAGAAAGTTGTACGTCATCAGCATCAGATCGAAACGCCCATCCTCCACGGCGCTCAGGAGGACTTTCTCCATGCTGTCGTGCTGCGGGTCGCTGGGTCCGTGAGACGAAATCCCAATAAAGCGCAACCTGCCATCTCGCTTGAGCCGGGTAGCCGTTTGATGAAACGCCTCGTGGGAAACCTCTTTGACGAGGGTCGCATTGTGAATGTAGAGGGCGTCGACATATTCTGTGTCGAGACGTTCCTGGCATTTTGTGAATCGGTCGAACAAGGTCTGTTCCGTGTCGTCAGGTCGCAAGATCAACTTGGTCACCACGAAAATCTTCTTGCGATCCATCTCGGGTAACGCCATTCCGATTTTTCTCTCGGAGTCCCCGTTGCCGTAAACCTCGGCTGTGTCGACCAGGTTGACACCTCGATCGTAGGCATAGCGCAGCACATTGGAATCGGAAAGGGATCCCCCCATCGAAATATCGGAAACCTCGAACCCGGTCCTGCCCAATACGCGATACTGCTTGATACCGGGAGTGGACTGAGCCGGTGAATCCTCCTCCACAGGAGTCACCGCTTCAACGTCCGGTGCGATCGAGGTCGGTTTCCCGGCGCCGCTCGACAAAACAGCCCCCCCGCATCCCCCGACGATACCACCTGCCACCACTGCGGCCGTACCCGACAGTTTCAGAAACCCACGGCGATTCACAACTGAGGATTTATCGTTCTGATGATTGTTGGACATTTCCGCTCCTTTTGGCTTCTTTGAATATAGGTGAGCCTGAGGCAGGGAACCAATGAAAAGATGTAAAAAGAGAGGTGACAGTTTTTACATCTTTTTACAATCCCGATTGTCCTGATTGGCGGATCGTACCGACTCTCATTATCCCAGATACTCCAATGCCCACAGGACCAGGTCGTCGTAGTAGGTGCTTTTCGTTTTGCGGGGTCATGGGTAGCTGCTCCTTGGTCAAGGCGGGATTTCCCTGGAGCACTTCTCCGTTGGGGCGAATGGTGTGTCCGATGTTCCACATCCAGCCGATCACCGGTTCCCGGTGGTGGGATCGTCGTAGTCCTCTTCTCACTCCCAGATATTGGAGTAGCCGGGGCCCACCGCACGTTGTTCATCATGTACAGAGCGCGAAAATAGCCCAGCTCGGAATCGCCACGAATAAACACCGGCTCGAGCTCGGCCGAGTCCTTGAGAAAATCGAGCCGCAGGGTGTGCGGTTCTTGAGGGGTGAACGCCTCCCGCTCCATGCTCAACCGCCGCAGATCGTCGGACACCGCTTGCGCTGCAGAATCCCCGTACACCCGGCCCCGTTGGGATCGGCCAGACACGCCTTCAACGTCTCACACTCCGGCGTCCCTGGACAAGCGCACTGGTATCGATTCCGACACCGACGCCGCATGCGATCTCTACGACTCCGCATCTCCATCGCTATCCGCATCATTGTCCGAATCACCGTCCACATCACTGTCCGCAGACTCGTATAGTTAAAGAGTCCGAAAACCGGTTTCAACAAGAACTGGTATCCAATTTGAGCTTGATCTATATTCAAGGGGTGATTGATTTGGTAGCGAAGAGTACATGAATCGAGTAAATGTGAAAAAGGAGATGCTCCGTTGGGCCCTTCTGCGTTGCAACAAAAGCCCTACAGATCTCAGGAAAAAACTTCCAAAACTCGACAATTGGCTAAGCGGTCAACTATCTCCAACACTCAAACAACTTGAATCCTTTGCCAAGGCGACCTACACACCAATTGGCTTCTTTTTTCTTGATACCCCTCCCAAAGAGTCAGTGCCAATTCCTGACTTTCGCACCTTGAACAGAGCCGATCTCGTCCGACCCAGTCCTGATCTGCTCGACACTATTCACCTCTGCCAGCAGCGACAGGAATGGTACCGCGATTTCGAACGTTCGATGGGAGCGGGGCCTCTACCGTTCGTTGGCACATCCAAACTCGCTGATGATACAAATATTGCTGCTGCGGACATCCGGAATACATTGGGATTCAATCTCGAAGAGCGTCAGCACATGAGAACCTGGACCGATGCATTGCGTCGCTTCATCGAACTTGCAGATGAACAGGGCATACTAGTGATGGTGAGTGGTGTTGTTGGCAACAACACAAAACGAAAACTCAATCCACACGAGTTTCGCGGTTTCACCCTAGCTGATGAACTCGCACCTCTCATATTCGTTAACGGAGGGGATACCAAATCAGCACAAATGTTTACGCTGGCGCATGAGTTGGCGCATATCTGGCTGGGACAGGCGGCGTTGTCCGATACTCAGGCACTTGAACCATCAACTCACCAAATCGAGAGCTGGTGCAATCAGGTGGCGGCGGAGCTGCTGGTACCCTTGAATCATCTGAACAGAATTTATGATCGTTCCAATAATCTCAATGACGAGATCAATCGTCTGGCCCGGTATTTTAAAGCGAGTACTTTGGTCATTCTGCGTCGCATCTATGACGTTGGGGGGGTGACGCGAGATGAGCTAGGAAAGGCGTACGAAAATCAGCTTGCACATTTGATGGCACTACCAAAGGGCAGCGGCGGTAATTTCTACCTCACACAAACCGCCAGAGTAAGCAAACGTTTTGCCCGTGCGCTTGTTATCAGCACGCTTGAGGGTCAGACACTCCACCGAGATGCATTGCGGATGCTTAGCATTTCAAAAATGACCACATTCAACGCACTCGGACAACGCCTGGGTGTGATGTAATGGCATATCTTCTAGACGCCAACGTGTTTATTCAGGCTAAAAATTTGCACTATGGAATGGACTTTTGTCCCGCTTTCTGGGACTGGCTTATTTTGGAAAACAAAGCAGAACGTGTATACAGCATTGAGAAGATCGCAGATGAGCTACACGCTGGTAATGATGATCTCGCCCGGTGGGCAGCGGAGAGAGACACAAACTTCTTTCTTCAACCGGACCAAAAAATGCTCACCGTTCTAGGGGACGTAGCCAGGTGGGCTCAAGGTCAGGATTATGATCCGGCAGCAGTGAGTTTGTTTCTCCAGATTGCCGACTATTTTCTTATCGCCTACGCCCTCGCTCATGGCCATACCGTTGTAACACATGAAATCCTTTCAGATTCCCGGAAAAGAATAAAAATTCCAAATGCTTGTATCGGACTAAAAATAAAATTTCTGACGCCCTTCGAGATGTTGCGACGGGAACGCGCTCGTTTCGTTCTTGGTGAGATTACTTCCTGAGCCGCCACAAATTGGGATTTCCAATCCTCTGTATAACAACGTGGTACGGCACCCCTGCAATCCTGCAATGTTGTCTCCCCTCGAAATTCGATCCAGATTTAATTGAGAGGGTGTGAAAGATTGACACTATGCTTTTGCTCAGCGCCTGTTCAAGCTCAACGAACCGGAGCAGCCTAGATGGCACTGGTCGAAGTCGAAGAATTGACCACCGGAATGGTTCTCAAAACCGACCTGTTCAACAGCAACGGACAGCTGATGCTGCCGGCGGGCCGGCCGATATCCGACCGCCATATCCGCATCATCATCGCCCAGCAAATCACCCACGTGGATATTCAAACCGAGGATGATCCCCAGACACCGGAGGAGTTCGACCCCGCTGAAATTGAACGGGCCCGAGAGGGGTTGGACACCCGTTTCGTCAACACCGATCGAGAAGATCCCCTGGTTGCCCAACTCTACGAGGTCTGTCTCCAGCGGCTCTTGTTCACCGCCGGTGCCGAGAGGGATTGATGACCCACCGCCTCGATCCGAACAAGTTGATCAAATCCCTGGGCCGGATTGCGAGTCTGCCGGATGTGTATACGCGGCTCAACGCGGTGATGAAACGCCCGGATGTATCGGTGCAGGAGATCGGCGAAGTGGTCAGTGAGGACCCGGATCTCACCGCCCGCCTGCTGCGACTGGTCAACAGCCCGTTCTACTGTCTATCCAATCCAATCGAGACGGTGACCCGCGCCACCCTGGTGATCGGCTTTGACGAGCTACGGGATCTGGCCCTGGCCACCTCGGTCGTTTCCCAGTTCGAGGACATTCCCGAAGAGGTGATCAACATGCGCCAATTCTGGAAGCACAGCATCGCCACGGGAATCGGGGCCCGCGCCATCGCCAAGTCGCGTCGCTTCAAAAATACCGAGCAAGCATTTGTCTCCGGGATGTTGCACGACATCGGTAAGCTGGTGGTCTACACCCAGCTGCCCGACCTGGCACTGGAGATCATCACCCGTCACCAGCGGGAAACGCTCCCGTTCTATCGCATTGAGAACGACGTGCTCGGCTTCAACCACACCCAGCTCGGCGTCCTGCTGGCCAAGGCCTGGAACCTGCCCGAAACGATCTGCAATGCGATTCAGTTTCACCACGGCCCGTGGGCCGCGACCGCCGAGGTCGCCATTGTCCACCTGGGGGATCTGATCGCCAACGCCCTGCGACTGGGCAGCAGCGGTGAACAACTGGTTCCGCCGCTGATCCCCGAGGCAGTCGAGTTTCTGAGTTTCAACCCGCAGAGCCTCGGTCCCTTGGTGCAACAAATCGAACTGCTGTACAATGAAACGGTCTCTTCAATTCTCACCACATGATGTGAAATCGAAGTGGTAAATGATACCTGAAACAGTCTGTTCTTTGTTTCAAAATAGTTTCAACAATGTCTCATAATACCGTTATCAACGAAACAAAATGTTTCAATTAAGTTGAATTGAAACGTCACACGTGCTATTAACACTGTGATTAGGCGATGTTGCATAATTGGCATTGCCTTTGCGAACTGTTGATCCAAATGGAACACGACCTACAACACTTGTTTCCGATTATCTTCGACAGCGTCAACGACGGTGTGTTCACCGTGGATGAGACGTTTCACATCACCTCATTCAACGCTGCGGCGGAGCGAATCATCGGCATCCGTCGGGACCAGGCGATTGGGCGCCGTTGCCACGAAGTGTTTCGGGCCAGCATTTGCCAGCGGGGATGCGCCCTGCGAGAAACCTTGGCCAGCGGTCAACCCCAGCGGGACATTCGCATCGACGTGCTCAACGCCGAGATGGAGGTCGTGCCGATCGCCGTGTCGACAGCCGTACTCAGAGATAGTGACGACCGGCTGGTCGGCGGGGTGGAGATCTTTCGCGATGTCTCGGATTTGGAGCTGCTGCGCAATGAGCTCGAAGAGCGCAATCGCTTTAAAAACATCATCGGCCAGAGCCGTTCGATGCAGGAGGTGTTCGCCCTGATCCCCCAGCTGGCCCAATCGGACGCAGCGGTGTTGATCAACGGGGCTAGCGGCACCGGCAAGGAGTTGGTGGCCCAGGCGATTCACGAAATGTCGCCCCGCGCCGACCAGCCGTTCGTGCGGGTCAATTGCGGTGCGATTCCCGATTCATTGCTCGAGTCGGAATTGTTCGGGCACGTCCGGGGCGCCTTTACCGGAGCAATTCGCGACAAACCCGGCCGGTTCGAGCAGGCGGACGGGGGCACCCTGTTTCTCGACGAAATCGGCGATGTCTCGCCGGCGTTTCAGGTCAAACTGCTCCGCGCTCTCGAGGAAGGGGAAATTCAACCCCTGGGGGGCATGAAAACCAAGAAGGTCGACGTGCGGCTGATCTCGGCGACCCATCGCAACCTGGCCGAAATGGTGCAACAAGAACAATTTCGCGACGATCTGTACTACCGCATCAGAGTCGTGCCGGTGGAGTTGCCCCTACTGGCCGATCGGCGCAAGGACATCCCACTTCTGGTCGACCATTTCGTCGCCCGACTAGCCACCCGTACGGGTCGCCGGCGCCCGCAACTGACCATCAAGGCCATGCGCGCCTTGTATGACTACGGCTATCCGGGCAATGTGCGCGAGCTGCGCAACATCATCGAACGGGCGTTCGTGCTCAGCTCCGGCGACCTGATCGATCTGCACCACCTCCCCCCGGAAATTCGTCCGGAGGTAGCTCTAGACGCGACCCCGGATAGCCGATCCCTGCGCCCCTCCGAACAACGCATCTTCGCCGCATCGATTGGCGCGGATACTGGCCAAGCGATACCCCCCGAAAAGACCCGCCTACTCGCGGTGCTCGAATCCAACAACTGGAACCGCAGCCGCACCGCCGAATCCCTGGGCATCGGCCGAACCACCCTCTGGCGCCGGATGAAAGAGTATGGGTTGGTGTAACGATCCCATGATACGGTTTTCATCGACAGGGATCTCAGCGGCTATCGAGATTTGTTGACCCTATTTGATAGCGAATAGATGATCCGTTAGTCGCGAGAAATGGTGATGTCTGCGCGATAGCTGTACATGTTTCTGACCTCTACCCGAATGCCGAGGTTCGGATCGTAGAAATCTTGGGACTTGGTAGCCACGTCCGGCTGGTTCCAGGAGAAGTAGTGGTACGGGGTGTACAGGTCGTTGCCCCCCATGTTGCTGTTGCGGGTACGTCCAGGCCGCAAGCTCACATATACCCCTTCCGGTAGCGGCGTATCGCCGTATCCGGCGTGCTCGTTGAACCCGACCGGACGGCGGAATTCGACCGTCAGGTGTGTATCGTAGTCATCGAGCTTGATCATCACCAGCTGGGTGTAGTTACCATAGTAGGCCATCGAGGCTTCATGGAGCCTGTACTGCCGACTCTGACCCGAAGTGAGGGAGGTCTCAATGGTTCGGCTGCCCGGCAGGAATCCCAGAATCCACTTGGAGTACGCCGGGAAGTGCGCCAGCGAATCGACCCCACTCATCGGATCGGCCATGTTGGCATAGACCCCCATTCTGCAGTTGCCCTGATAGTAGATGTTGGAGGGGAACACACCGTCGGGACAGTAAATCCCCGGGTTGTGATTGAGGCCCATGGCATGCCCGAGCTCATGAATGATGGTATGGGGATCTTTGCCATTGAGCGCTGAGCTACCCACAAACGCGGTATCGCCGCCCATGAAGACACCGCCCCCGTTGGTGGTTGTGTCATCATTAATGATCACGACATAATAATCTGCCGGATACATCGCCCGCAGGCTGTGATAGGTGTCCCAACTCCACAACCAGGACGCCACGCCGTTCATCACGCCGGCGCAGGGGTTGCTACCAGGTTTGCAAAAATAGTCTCTACCGTGCGGGAGCCAGTACCACCCTCTTGTCGTCCCTTCGATTTGGACCGCGTGTTGTTCAATCGCTTGGGGCGTCGCATAAAGACCGGCCGAAACTTCGACGAGGTAGTTGTGCACACTGAGGCTGCCCGGGGTCTCGTCGAACACAACGTCATCGGCGTAGGGATTGCCGTACGGCAACGAGATGTCATTGGGCGAAAAGAGGAAGACAGTGACGTCCAGATCGTGCTCGACCTCACAGCCCACCGGTCGACGGGTGATCACCGCAGACGACCGGGAATAGCCCTGGGGATAGCGCGCCTTCAGACGATACTGGTACCGTTCATGCGGCATGGGGATGAACCGACCGTCATATATCACCGCACCGTCACCGCCACCCTGACCCGCTACCTTCATCCACCTGCCGGTGGCATCCCGCTTGCGCTCGAGCACGTACTCCAACGGTTGCCTTCCCTGATAAGGTGGGGTCTTGGTGTACGTAAAGCGAGTGGCCTTGCAATCACTGCCCGATTCGTCGACGACAAAGTTCCGCGGGGTAATCGGCACGGTGAGGCGCCCACCGGCTGATTGATCCACTTCTTCGTCAACAGGCAACGGCAATGCCGGGGTGGCGTCATCGAGCGCCGGATCGGCATCAAAATTGTCTTCATGATAGAATGGGTTTCCCTCATCCTCGGGATCACCCGGCAATCGATCTGCCATCTGGCAGTGGGGCAGTCCCAGTAAAATCACCAAAGCGATCAGGCTGTTTAGTAAATTGGTGCGTTTCATCTTTTACTCCTTCTTCAAGTAGAATGTGCGCGAAGCCCGCACGGCCGAGCGACGCAGTTGATCATGCCATCGCTGATACCAACACCGGCAGGCGGAAAACGATGAACCAGGAAGGAGAACTTTTTTGTCAACTTCCCATTGAACAAAACCGCTTTTGGGACTTGCGAGTTAGGGCGATTGGACGCAGTCGTCCAGACACTCCAGCTGATTCTGGTGACAAGGGGCGCGGCAGGTGATGTACTCCGCCAGATCGGCGGCGGCGTCGTCACAGGTTGATTCACAGCCCGCGTGTTCTGAGTCGCAGATCATCACGCAGGTGTAGGGGGCATCCTGACCCGCACAGTCTGCGTAAATCTCGGAACATTCGATCATACAGTTCACATCGTTTTCGCAATCGAAAATACACCCCTGGACATCACTCAGACAGGGACACCCGGAGGCGCACATGGTGAAGTCGAATTGACAATCGTCCAAGTGATCTTCGCAATCCCATAGACAATCGTAGTCCTCTAAATCCGCGCATCCCTGAATGCATTCGATGGATGCTTCTTCGCACCCGCCGAGCTCGGCCTTATAATCAGAGACACAATCGCTCTCGCAGGCCAGGTTGTCTTTCTCGTCGTCGTCACAGCTGAGCAGGGCGATCAGCACCCACCCGACGATGCCACACGATCCGAGTATTTTCCGATGATCTCCCATCTTTCCCCCTACGTTAAATTCTTTACCATCTGAACCGGCGCGCAACTCCGTGGCTTAAGCCGGGTGACCCACTTCTTCTTTGTTGTGAACTTTTTCCACCTTTCCGCTTGACAACAGGATTACAGTTGTAATATTTACACTATTACAGCTGTAATCCTGGAGCGATAAAATGGAACAAAAACCAAAAATTTCACAAGCGGAGTGGACCGTAATGAACGTGTTCTGGAGCCAGTCTCCGCTCACGGCCAACCAAGTGGTCGACCTGTTGAAAGCGTCCACCTCTTGGGGGGACAAAACCATTCGCACGTTGATCAGCCGTCTGGTCGGCAAGGGGGCGCTGGCGTTTGATGTGATCGGCCGGGAGTATCACTACTACCCCACCTTGTCGGAAGCCGAGTGCGTTCGCGCCGAAGCCCACTCTTTTTTGGCCAAAATTCGCTCTGCGGCGATTCGACCGCTGCTGGCGACCTTTTTGGAGGCCGATGCCCTGTCCGAGGAAGACATCGCCGCGCTCAAGGCGATGCTCAACGAGAAAAGGACATCCGATGATGAACAGTAACCTACAGTCATTTCTCGATTGGCTGTGGTGGTCCAGCTGGCAAGCCGTGCTGTTGGTATGTCTGATCATGCTGGTCAAAGTCATCGCCGGTCGGAGGATCGAGGCACGCTGGTACGGGTTGCTCTGGCTGATACTACCCCTTCGCATGATCATCCCCTGGGGTGTCCCGCTAGGCATCGGTATCAACGAGTTGGTACCGCCACCCCCCCAGCTCGCACTGCAACAATTGCTCGGGAAGACCTCCCCCGTGTCGGACCGACCACCGGGCGCACCATCATCCACCCCTAGATCGGCAAAATTCGATCCACTCGACCTTCCGATGTCAACCACGACCGGGTCACCGGTTCTGCCGGATCAGCCACCCGACCTCCCGACCGCTCTTGGGGAAGCGCCATCCAGCCTCCCCCTCACATCCTCGCCAAAACCGCTCACCGATCCGCCCCGTTTTGCCTGGTCGGTTCTGCATCTGGTGGTGGTGCTGTGGCTGCTGGGGGCGGTGATCCTGGCCGCGCTGGTCTTTCGCAGCGGATTGCGGATGTGGCTGGAGGTGAAACGGCGACGACCGGTGGTGGACCAAGCGGTACTGACGCTACTGGAGAACTGCAAGGAGCAGATGAAGGTTCAAACCGTGCTGGCGATCGTGGAGACCGACACGGTTCGCACCCCGGCCCTGTTCGGATTTGTTCGCCCCCGCTTGCTGCTGCCGACAGGGCTGATCGACTCCCTCTCCCGCGAGGAGCTGCGCCACGTGTTCTTTCACGAACTGGCCCATCTCAAACGTCACGACATCCCACTCGGTTGGGTATTGGCGCTGCTCCAGGTGGCGCACTGGTTCAACCCGTTCGTCTGGTTCGGTTTTGCGCGCCTGCGGCTCGACCAAGAGCTGGCCACGGACAGTCTGGCCCTGAGCGCCATGGAGCTCCACACACCGGCATCCTACGGACACACCATCGTCAACATGCTGACCCGTTTGGGCAGGCCTCGCGGATTGCCCAATCTGGTGGGGGTGTTGGAGGACAAATCCCAACTCAAAAGGAGGATCAAAATGATCACATTTTTCAAGCGTGACGCGTACCGCTGGTCCTGGCTGGCCTGCGGCGTGATCATTGCCGTGGGCTGCATGACCCTCTCCAATCGGAGCAATAAATCGGCCCAGCCGTTCGTTTCGGATACAGAAATGGAAACACGACTGGCGCGTTTGGACGAGGCGGTGGCCGCCAAGCGGGAGGCGCTGGATATTCCCGGTTTGGCGCTGGTCGTCGTAAAAGACGATCAAGTCATCTACGCCAAGGGGCATGGGGTTCGCAACGCAGCGCAACAGCTCCCGGTGACCACCGATACCGTTTTTCCGATCAATCAGATGACCTGGGGCTTTACCTCGGCCCTGCTGTTGATGGCCGAAGAGGAGGGAAACCTCAGCCTCGACGACTCCCCGAGAGACTGGCTGCCCTATTTCTCGCTGAAAGATCCCGCGGCCAACGACGCCGTCACCATCCGCCACCTGCTCAACCACACCACCGGATTGGCCGATGTCGACATGTCCTACTGGGCGGGTCGTCTGTCCCGTGAAGAATCGATCCGGCTCCTCGGTCAGGCAGAGCCGACCGCTGAGCTGGGAAAAGCGTTCCAATATCAACAGACCATGATGGTGGTCGCCGGAGAGTGCGCTGCCGGCGCCCTGGGCCAACCGTACGAACAGCTGGTGCAAGCCCGGATCTTCGATCCCTTGGGCATGAAAAAGGCGCGCGCGACCCAGTCCTCGATGGTGAATGAACCGCTCGCCGCGGTGGGATATCGCAAGCTGAGCCAAACCGTCGGCGTTCAACCGGTCGGCAGCTTTTCCTCGGACAGCTATGCCTCTTCCACCGGGATCATCGCCTCGGCCGACGATCTGGCCCGCTGGCTGCGCCTGTTGCTCAACGGAGGTCGTCTCGAGAACGTACAGCTGATCTCTCCTCAAAAAATGGCGCAGTGGATTCCGCCCCATGCTGTCGAGGACTACCGGTTGGGCTGGATGCTCAGAGATCGGCAGGGAGACCTGCAACTGGGGCACCCGGGTCGCGGGGAGGGATTTCTGTCGATGATCGGTCTGTTGCCGGGCAAACGGCTGGGCTTTGCCTTGTTGGTCAACCGGGACGACGCCCCGCAAATCGTCGACTTCGTTACCACTCAGGTGTTCGCACTGCTCGACAGCACGGACCAGCCGGACAAACCGGCCTATCCCGCAGGCGCCGCCGAAGAGGCCGGGCTGTACGGTGTGCTCGGCGGGATCAAGTATGAGATCCGTTGGCGCGATGGCTATCTGACCATGCACAGTAAGGGCTTACCCGTCCAGACGTTGCTCCCGGAGGCCGATCGGAAATACCGGTGGAGCGATCCACCCGAAGGATTTTACGTGACGTTCCGCCCCAGCAAGCAGAATCCGAAGATGAGCGAGCTGGTGTTCGAGCGACCGTACGGTACGGTGGTCTATCGCCAATTGACCCCCCGGCTGATCGCCGCTGCGACCAACCGTCCGCTGCCGGCCGAATTAATGGAATTGGTCGGCAGTTACCAGCCGGCAGACCAATCAGTGGACTACCGCATCACACCCAATGAAGGAACGCTCAGTCTGATCGAACCCGGCAAAGTTCCCCTGGCGTTGATCCATCGCGAAGGGACACCGGCTGACACCTATGGGTTTGTGGCGACCCGAGAAGATATTGCGATTGAGATGAGGCGAGATGCTGCCGGAAGGATCATCGGTGCCCGTTATCGATTCATGGATCGAACGATAGAGCTGAACAAGCTGGAGGAACAGGCGCCGACGATCACCCCCGCCGACTTGGAGGCCCGTGCTGCAAAAGCGCACAATGCCGACGCCATCGCCGACCTCCGCTCAATGGTGCTGCACTATCGCCTCCAACGTCCGCTGGACGGGATGAGCGGCAGGATGGCGGAGTACCGGGATCAGGAGAACCGACTGTGCCAGGAGCGGATCTACACCGCATTCAAGCGGGAAGTGACCCGCAGTCGCATTGTGTTCGACGGCAACACCTCCCACCAATGGAATACCCGCTTCCCCACGGGGGATCTCGGCGAGTTGAAAAACGACGCCCTGCGTCAGTACGCCCTGTTCAACCCATTCACCGGTTGGCGACAGCACTATGAGACCATCAGCGATGTGCGAATGACCGAGGTCGATGGCACCCCGGTCCACGTGGTCGAAAAAAGACGACCGAGCGGGGTGGTCGTTGTGGAGTACTTCGATCAGCAGACCGATCTCTTGCTTCAACAAGAGTTGCGTCTCAGCTGGAACGACAACCGGCCGACCCTTATTTACATCGAACAATACGGGGATTACCAAACCGTCCAAGGCATTCGGATTCCACACCGCGTGCGCTTCAGAACCTACCGCGTCAACCCCTGGGAGCGCAGGCTGATCGACAGGGAAGAGTATCAAATCGAAAAGGTCGCCCTGAACGCCGCCATTTCCGACGATCTCTTCGGTTCACCGGCCTGGAGTGAGCGCTGATTCCCTCCGATGTTTCACAAATGAACCATTGAAACACCCCCTTGTTTCGCATCTGTGACACGCCCTGGTCCTGTCAATTCAACGGTAATCGATAAGTAAAAGACAATTTGTCTAGCCGCAGACTGGCCCGGAAATTGCGCTGGGTAAATGGCAGGAGAGGTGAGGCAAAGTGAAAGTCGCCATCCCGCGTTTTGGAGAAGAAGTTGCCCCGTGTTTCGAGTATTCGGCCACGATCGCGATTTTTACCATCGAGGCCGGGGTGATCACCGACCAGACCGACTTTGTCCTGCAGAGTCAGCGGCCCTTTGATCGGCTGCGGCTGCTCAAGGATCAGGGGGTCGACGTGTTGATCTGCGGGGGGATCCAGGATCGGTTCGAGGATCTGATTTTGGCCAACGGCATTCGGGCCATCTCTTGGGTGTCGGGCAATGCCGAGGCGCTGGTGCGACGGTTCATCGACAATCGGTTGACATCGGGATCGCGGCGCCCGGTCAAGCCCATGCACGATGATGATGGAAACAAACCACAGGGGAACGGATAGGATGGACGATACCAGAACCAAGTACAGTTTCTATGTCGAGCGTAGCGCCTTAGAGGTGACTGACCGCCCGCAAAAATTTCTCGCTGCCTTTGCGGCGGTGCTGGATCACTCCAGCTATGGCTTGGCCCTGGAGCTCTACACCCGCCTGAGCACCAAGTGCAGCCGGTGTGCGGCGGCCTGTCAGTTGTATCAAAGCACCGAAGAGAACCGGGATATTCCCTGCCAGCGGTCAGAGCTGCTGTTTCGCGTCTACCGCCGCTACTTCACCCGCACCGGTTTGCTCAAAGCGAGGTTGACCAACGGCTTCACCCTAACTGACGACTACCTCGACGAAATGGCCGAAGCCTTTTATCGGTGCACGGCTTGTCGGCGCTGCAAACTGACCTGCCCGATGGGCGTGGATCACGGCCTGGTGACCCACCTGGCCCGCTGGCTGTTGGCCGAAGTGGGCGTGGTGCCCAAAGCGTTGGTCGTGGCGACCCGCGAACAGCTCGAAGGGGTGGGCAACACCTCGGCGATTCCGCCGAACGCGCTCAAAAACACCTGCGAGTTTCTCGAAGAGGAATTTCAGGACGACTACGGCGTCAACATCAAATTCCCGATCGACGTCAAAGGTGCGGAGTACGTCTTTTTTCCCGCGGTCTCGGATTACCTGCTGGAGCCGGACACCCTGATGGGCAACGCCGCGGTGATGGCGGTGACCGGGGGATCATGGACCATCGGTACCGGCAACTATGACGGCATCAACTACGGCCTGTTTTACAGCGATCGATTGATGGAGCGTATCGTGCAAAACGAGGTCGCCGAGGTCCGTCGGCTCGAGGGTCAAAAGGTGCTGATCGGTGAATGCGGTCACGCCACCCGCAGCGCCTGGTTCATCCCTACCTTTTGTGGACCCGAGGCGCCGCCGGTGGTCAATTTTCTGCAATACACCGCCGAACAATTGCGCCGGGGCAACATTCCGCTCAAGCCGGATCGCATCACCGAACGGGTCACCTACCACGACCCCTGCAACATCGCCCGCTCTGCTCGCATCCTCGAAGAGCCCCGTGAGATCCTGCGCGCGATTTGCACCGACTTTGTCGAGATGACCCCCAACCGGACCGAGAACTTCTGCTGCGGTGGTGGGGGAGGAACGGTCTCGATCGATGAAATTCGGTCCTTTCGCACCGAGCTGATGGGCAAACGCAAGGCGGATCAGATCCGCGCCACCGGGGCCTCTCTCGTTGTCGCACCGTGCGCCAATTGCAAGAAACAGCTCAAAGAGGTGCTCGAGGACCATCACCTCGACGACGTGGAAGTGGTCGGGCTGCACGACCTGTTGTTGAAAGTGATCGATTTCGGCGACGAGTTGAAAATCGACACCGGTTCAACCGACGAGTCTTCGACTGCCGAAGAGCACTCGGAACAATCGGGAGGAGACTAAATGGCAACCTGGCTGGAATGGGCGAGAGGACCGATTTTCATCGGCGCCTTCAGTTTCATGGTGCTCGGCTACCTGCGCCACCTGCTGGTCACGTTTTTCGAAATCAGGCGTCACCTGCGGCGCGCCGGCGACCGGACCATCCCCACGCTTCAAATCTTCGTCGCCACCCTCAACTGGCTCTTTCCCCTGCGCAAGCTCAAGAGTCAGTGGTTGTTCAGCGCGACCTCGATTCTGTTCCACATCGCCATCCTGGTGGTGCCGATTTTTCTAGCGGGCCATATCGTGCTCTGGGCCCGTGGCACGGGGCTCTCCTGGCCGGCGATTCCCAACCACCTGGCAGATGTACTGACCCTGGTGGCGATCGTCACCGCGGTGGCGCTGGTGATTCAACGGCTGTCCGCACGGGCGACACGCAACCTGTCCCGCTTTCAAGACTACGCCCTGCCCCTGCTGATCGCCGTGCCGTTCGTCACCGGCTTCGGCGTGATGCACCCAGGGGTCAATCCGTTTTCATATGATGCCACCCTGTTGGTTCATGTGATGAGCGCCAACCTCTTACTGGTACTGATGCCGCTCTCCAAATTGAGTCACGCCGTGCTCCTGCCCGGTGCCCAATATGTCTCCGAAATCGGTTGGCATTGGCCGTCGGACGCGGGCAGCAAGGTGGCAATCGCGTTGAACAAAGAAGGGGAACCCGTATGACCATCCGTCAGGCTATCCTCACCGACACAACCCACTGCATCGGCTGCAATGCCTGTGTCGATGCCTGCAAAAAAGAGAATCAACTGAGCAAGGATCTACCCCGCCGTTGGAAACGCCGCATCGACGATCTCTCGTCGACCCGCTTTACCACCGTGCTGGCCAAATCGGGGGGCCGCTTCGTCCGTCAACAGTGCCGGCACTGCCTCGAGCCGGCCTGTGTCTCGGCCTGCATCGTCGGCGCCCTCACGAAAACTCCTCAGGGACCGGTGATCTACGATGGGGACAAATGCATGGGCTGCCGCTACTGCATGGTCGCCTGCCCCTACGGCATTCCTCGTTACGACTGGGAAAAGCCGATTCCCTACGTGCGCAAATGCACGATGTGTTATTCGCGCATTGAGGCGGGCGGGCAACCGGCCTGTGTCGACGCTTGCGACCAAGGGGCAACCGTTTTCGGTCCGCGGGATCAATTGCGCGAAGAGGCCCATCACCGTCTAAAACGCAATCCCAAAAAATACATCGACAAAGTGTACGGCGAAACCCAAGTGGGGGGCACCTCGGTGCTCTACGTCTCGGACATCCCGTTGGATTTTTTGAGTCTGAACCCCGAGCTCGGCGACACCCCGCTCCCCGACCTCACCTGGGCCGCGTTGTCCAAAGTGCCCCCGATCATTCTTGGAATGGGTGGCCTAATGGCCGGAGTGTGGTGGATTACCGGCCGTCGCCAGAAACTGGCCGGGACAGTTGAGACCGCTACTGACAAAAAAGAGAAAAAATCATGACCACTCGCCAGCGCACTCTCAAAACGGTTCTGTGGGCTCTGATCGGTATCTTCGGCGTGGTGACCATCGCCCGTTTTGTCGGCGGCTTGGGGGCCACCACCGGGTTAAACGACGCCACTCCCTGGGGATTTTGGATCGCCTTTGATGTGATGGCCGGGGTGGCGCTGGCGGCCGGAGGATTCGTCCTCGCCGCGGCGGTCTACATCTTTCGCCTTGAGCAGTACAAAGGATTTGCCCGACCGGCAATCCTCACCGCCCTGTTGGGCTACGCCGCAGTGGCGGTCGGTCTGTTGTACGACCTGGGTCTGCCCTGGCACATCTGGCATCCCATCGTCTTCCCCCAACCGCGCTCGGTGCTCTTCGAAGTGGCGATGTGCGTGATGATCTACCTCACGGTGCTGCTGTTCGAGTTCAGTCCGGCGATTCTCGAACACCGGCTGTTCAATCGCCCCCTGTTCCGCACGGTCCATCGATTGATCAAAAAGCTGACCATTGTGCTGGTCATCGCCGGCATCGTGCTGTCGACCCTGCACCAATCGTCATTGGGCTCCCTGTTTTTGATCGCCCCACATCGGGTGCACCCCCTGTGGTACAGCCCGATCATCTGGATCCTGTTCTATATCTCGGCGATCGGCCTGGGATTGATGATGGTTACCCTGGAATCGTTCTTCTCGGCCTGGTACTTCGGTCACCCGCTCAAGCTCAAACAGCTGTCCGGTCTGGGCCGGGCTGCCGGATCCGTCCTCCTCGGCTACGCGGCACTGCGTCTCGGCGACTTGGCGACGCGCGGTGGGCTGGCCCAGGCGTTCGATGGTTCGGGGATGGCTGCGCTCTTTTGGTTCGAGCTGTCCCTCGGTGCCCTGGTGCCCGGACTGTTGCTGATGTTCTCCCGGGTGCGCAGCAGCTCGGCCGGTCTGCTGGTCACCGCGCTGATGACCGTCTTCGGCGTCATCGGGTATCGCTTCGACGTGGCAATCGTGGCCTTTGGTCGACCCGATGGGGTCTCCTACTTTCCCAGTTGGATCGAAATCGCGGTCAGCCTGGGGGTGGTCGCCTGCGCGCTGATGGTCTTCATCTGGTTGGTGGAGCGGCTACGGGTCTATCCAGAAGATGAGGAGCCACACTCCCCCGAACCGACCGGCGCCGTCGCTCCGCGGCTGGCCGGGAGCCTTCGTCTGCTGCTGCCCCACAGCATGTCCGCACCGCGCCGGTATTCCCTGGCCGCGATGCTCGGTGCCGTGGGGGCAATTTTTCTGCTCGCCGACGGTGACCTGTTCGGCGCCCAATTGGCGGCCACGCCGGTTTCGGCCCCCCGGACGATCGAGGGCAAGCTGATCGACCATTCCGCGGCCCGCCTGATGGTGGTGGACGGCAACCGGGACGGGAGAGGGGTTCTGTTCGCCCACGATCAGCACGTCGAAGATCTCGGCGACAAAGAGGCGTGCGAGATGTGCCACCACCAACGGTTGCCCTTTGACTCCCAAAGCGCTTGCAGCGACTGCCATCGTGACATGTACTTGGCCACCGATATTTTTGATCACTCCAGTCACATCAACCACCTCGAGGGCCGACAGGGCTGCAGTCGCTGTCATCGAAATGCGGACCAGGTGAAAACCCGTGAGACCGCCACGCCGTGTGCCGATTGCCACCAGGGGATGATCGTGACGGGGTCGTCCATCACTCCGCCTACCGGTGGGTCGACCGGCCTGGCCGTCGGCTACTTGGATGCGATGCATGGACTATGCATCAGCTGCCATCAACGGGAATCCGCGGCCGACGCCACTGAACCCAGCACCGGCGACTGCGCCTTGTGTCATCAGAAGCAAGCAGTGGCGTCCTGGCGACATATCGGCCCCTACGCCGCTCCGGCAAAACCGGGTGACACCAAGTGATTACCCCGGATGTCAAGCACTGGGTCCGCACCGAGTTGTGGGATCAGGTTCCGGTCAGTATCAGCGTGATCAACCGGGAGTACCGCATCATCGAAGCGAATCAGACCTTTGCCCAGACCTATGGCCAGTGGCGCAACCGACCGTGCTACGCGGTTTACAAGGACCGCACCGCCCGCTGTCAGGAGTGCGCCGCAGCGAACACCTTTGCCGATGGCCAGCTCCGTATCCGGGAGGAGCAAGGGGTCTCCCAGGACGGCAGCGCAATCCACTACCTGGTGCACATGGTGCCGTTGGTTCATCCGGATGGGGAAATCCCCTTCATTATCGAGATGTCCACCGATATCACCGAGACCAAGACCTTGGAGCAGGAGAAGCGACAAGCCGAGCGCTTGGCCGTGGTCGGACAAACGGTGGCCGGGTTGGCCCACGGGATCAAGAACGTGATCACCGGCCTGGACGGCGGGATGTACATGGCCCGCACGGGCATTCAAAAAGGGGACATGGATCGCATGCTCGAGGGGTGGGACATGCTCGAGGAGAACATCGCGCGCATCTCCTCCTTCGTCAAAGAGTTTCTCGATTTCGCCAAGGGTCGACCGATCGAAGTCTGCCCCACTGATCCCAACCGCATCGCCGCCAAGGTGGTCGAGCTGTTCGCCGACGGGGCGGCCCTCGCCGGTATCGAGCTCGTCACCACTCTCGACGAAACCATCGCTGCCGCGCCGTTGGACGAGGAGGGGATACACACCTGCCTGGCCAACCTGGTCTCCAACGCCCTGGATGCCTGCGAGATGAGCGTCAAGGAGAACGGTCGGGTCGAGGTGTCGGTCTATGAGCGCGAGGGAACAGTGATCTTTGCAGTCAAAGACGACGGCATCGGCATCGACTCGGAAATCGCCAAGAAGGTGTTTACCAACTTCTTCTCCACCAAGGGCTCGGATCGGGGCACCGGATTGGGGTTGTTGACAACGCGAAAAATAGTCCTGGCTCACGGGGGCAAGGTGTCGTTTGACTCTAGCAGCGGCCGGGGATCGGTGTTTCGTTTGGAGTTCGCCAGAGACAAATTAAACCGACTGAACGACTCGCACCGCTCGCAAACCCTTCCCCCTGTTTCGAAGACAGGCGGTGAGGACGAGGAGGAATAGACGTGGAACGGGCACAGGACAAAACAATTCTCGTGGTCGATGACGAGCCGGATGTGCGGCACTACCTGCGGGCCATTCTCGAAGATGCCGGGTTCAACGTCGTTACGGCGCCCGATGGCCAACAGGCGCTGGAGATGATCCGATCCGACCCGCCGGATTTCATCTCATTGGATCTGCTGATGCCCAAGAAGACCGGCCACCAACTGCTGTACGAGCTCAAGAAGGACAAGGTGTTGTCGCGCATTCCCGTGCTCATTGTCACCGCCCATGCCAAGGACGAGCTGGGAAAACGGGATCTCGACGATCTGCTGCAAAACCGGGTGATGTCCGGTCCGGGCACTTACTTGGAAAAGCCGGTCCAGCCGATGTCCTATGTGCGCAGTGTCCAGCGGGCGTTGGGGATTGAGGAATCCCCGGCGGAAGAACAGAAGCTCACGCTCAAGGAGTCCTTGCAAAAGGAGATTCGAAGCGCCAGTCCCGAGGCGCTGCAACAAGCGCTTGCCGCACTGAAAAACAGGGTGAAGGACTGATCCCGGTTGCGGGACAGTGGTCGATTGACACGACTGTCCCTAACCCGGGGGAACAATGATCCCTGTCGAAGGAGAGACCGGATGACCGACACAACACCCCAAACGAAAAAGACGATATTGGTGGTCGACGACGAACCCCACGTGGTGACCTACATCAAGACCCTGCTGGAGGACAACGGTTACGAAACCGAGACCGCATCCAATGGACGGGAGGCGATGGAGGCGGTGGAGCGAAGCAAACCCGACTTGGTCTGTCTCGATATCACGATGCCGGAGCAATCGGGCATTCGCTTCTACCGGGATTTGAAAGCCCAACCCGGCCTATCGGATATCCCGGTGGTCGTGGTGACTGCGGTGACTTACTACGGCAAAGATCCCGAGCCGTTCAAACGATTTCTGAACTCCCGCAAGTCGGCCCCACCGCCTGACGGATTCATCCCCAAGCCAATTGACCAACAAGAGCTGTTGAAGACGATTGCCAAAATCCTCGGTTGATCCCGACTGATTCACCCGCTGTTTCAAATTGTTTCATGTTTCACCGAAGCGGCTCACCATTGAAACACAAGCGCATTGGTGAGTCGTTGTTTGATGACGATGAACACCAGCGTTCCCGGGACAATCATCCCGACGCCGTCGTGCGGTACGAATGTTGCTTTTTTGCACAATAGGAGATGAACGTTTCACCAGGAGGATCAGTGACCCCAGCAGAACCCCAGCAACCGATATTGCTCAGTCCGGACAAAGAAAAGAGATTTACCGAAACCATCTTGAACTCCATCGCCGACGGGGTGTTCACCGTGGATCGACAGTGGCGCATCACCTCATTCAATCGCGCGGCAGAGCGTATCACCGGAATGTCTGCCGCCGAGGCCATCGGCCGGCGCTGCTCCGACGTGTTTCACGCCAATATCTGCGAGCGGGGGTGCGCCCTGCGCCAGACGCTCAAGACCGGTTGTGAGCAGATCGACCTGCCCGCCAGAATTCTCGACCGCCAGGGCCGCTCTATTCCGATCAGCGTCAGCACTGCGGCGATGCACGACGACGAGGGAAATCTATTGGGCGCGGTGGAGACGTTTCGCGATCTGTCGGCGATTGAACAGCTACGCCGGGAGATCACCAATCGGTACACCTTCGAGGATATTGTCGGCAAGAGCGAGGCGTTCCAGAAGATCTTCGCCATCCTGCCCGACATCGCCGAAAGTGAATCCACCGTGCTGATTGAAGGACCGAGCGGCTCGGGCAAGGAGCTGCTGGCTCGGGCGGTGCACAATCTGAGCACCCGCAGCAACGAACCCTACGTGGTGGTCAACTGCGGCACCCTGCCGGCCAATCTGTTCGAGTCCGAGTTGTTCGGCTACGTGCAAGGGGCCTTTACCGATGCCAAGCGCTCCAAGCCAGGCCGCATTGCCCTGGCCGAACGGGGCACGATCTTTTTCGACGAGGTGGCCGAGCTGCCGCCGCCGACCCAGGTCAAGCTGCTGCGCGTCCTGCAGGAGCGGGAGTACGAACCGCTCGGGGGGACCAAGACGCTCAAGGCCAATGTGCGGGTCGTTGCGGCGACCAATCGCAAGTTGGCTGCGATGGTCAGCGAGGATCAATTTCGCGATGATCTCTACTTCCGCCTGGCCGTGATTCGCCTCAACATTCCGCCGCTCTGTAAACGCCGGGGGGACATCCCCCTGCTCGTCGATCACTTTGTCCAACGCTTCAATGCCAAACGGGGCAAACGGATCGCCGGGGTCACGCCCGCGGTGATGGAGGCATTGATGCGCCACGATTTTCCCGGCAACGTCCGAGAGCTGGAGAACATCATCGAATACGGCTTCGTGCTGTGTCACAACGGCACAATCGATCTCCACCATCTCCCCGAGGACGTGATCCCGCTCGACGAATGTCCGGAGGGTACCAGAGAGGAGCAGCCACCGTCACAGTTGCAATTGGCCGAGGTGGAAGTGATTCGCAACGCCCTCAAGGCGAATCGGGGTCATCTGGGAAAAACCGCCCAGGCGCTGCAAATCAGCCGCACCACCCTCTGGCGCAAGATGAAAAAACACCGCATCGAATCAGCGAATCGCTGAGTCAGCCTCTCGGAGAAAAGTGAAGCTATCCCTCGGGACAATCCACCCAATTACTTGGATGGCCTCCCACCGCTGGTTTATCACGCGACTTTCGGCCTGTCTTGGACACCTACTGATCCTTGGTGCGAAAGCCCCTATTCGCTGGGCAGCCACCTAAGGATTCTATTCTTGAGATCTTTCCAGGCGGTGACCGGTTTGAGATTTGGGACAATATCGGTTCTATTGGCGTGTTGAAACAGGATGAATTCCATCCCGGCCTGTTCAGCCATTTTGGCATCATCCCATGAATCGCCAATCATGATGGTTCGACTGGCCGGCACCCCTGTTTTTCCCGCAATGCGGTACAACATTTCCGGATCGGGTTTCGCGCGATTGACCTCTTTGTCGGTCACCACAGTGGAAAACAGATCACCCAATCCGTTTTTATTGAGGTGGTCGAGGATGTAGTCCCTTGGCGCAGATGATGCGATGGCGAGCACCATACGGGGTTCGAGCTCCCGCAGCGCCTCTACCGCGCCCCATACCAACTGAACCTTTGCTCTGTTTTCAAGCCAATCTCGATTATACTGCTCGAGGAGCTCATGTTGTACAATGGTGCTAATCGACAAATTCTCGAATATTTGTGCGCCCACTTTACCTCTGCGAAAGTTTTCCAACAGTCTTTTTGTCTGGGTGTCGTCAATCTTGCTCGCTGCACTCCTCCACAGGGATTCCTGCTTGGGCATGGTATCGAGGATGATCCCATCAAAATTGAAAATAGCTGCGCTTGTCGTTAGTTGGCGACCTGCGTCCTTTCTCAATTCATGGGCTGTTTCCATGAATACATAGTGCTTTTTTGCATGGGAGCGACTGGCCCGCCACAGCAAGTAATCGGTTGCACCGAACAACATGAGCACAGCTATCTCATCTATTTTTATATCTGGCGCATAGATGGGATCTGAGATCACCTCGTACAGCCGATTTGCCACCAGCATGACGATCACCACCAGCAGTGCCGTGGCGAGATTACCGGTCGATTCTTTGATCACCGCATAGCGTTCGGTCTGTTTTTTTTCTTTGTCAGATGCGAACCGATCAAACTCAGTCCGTAGTCCGTACCGCTTTTTTGAATCGTCGAAGCTCTTTGGGTGGTGTTTTAGTAATTTTGTCAGTTCCCCCAATTGCTGGATGCCGAACCCCAAGATCCAGCACACCCCGGCGGCGAGCAGAATAGCGGCCCAGTTGAACAGCACGATCACCTTCTCAAATCGATCGGCGTCGTGAAGACAAAAGACAGTGGCCAGCACGACGAATCCGGGGACGATTTTGGCAAACAGATCCCGCAGCAGAAAATCGCCGTAGAGCGACTCGAATATCTTGCTGATCTCTTTCATCGACGCACTCCCCTCACAATCCATCTTGGGATCTTCCCACTATCCCGACTCCCCTGATGCCGGTCAAGAAATCATCCCAAAATCGCCATCCTGCGGTAATCTCGGCAAAACTTGAATCTTCGCGCCATTGCCGGGTCCAACCCTCAGTTTCTCTTGCGGAGCGGGTGTGACGGCTGCGATTTTTGGCTCGGAAAGGAGGCGTTCCCGGCAGCAGGGCACTATCGCGGAGAACAAGATTATCGTTTAATTATTTATGGGCACGTCATTGCACTGTTTTTCATTGAAGTCGCACCCGGCCGTATTGCGGAAACAGACGCTTTTGCGCGGAAACGGACGCTTTTGCACCGACATTATCATTAATGGGTTGTCACGATTGATTCGCTGATGACCACCGATCCTCACTCAGATTTCTATTAGTGTAGAGAAGAAGAAAGGAAAGCAATGAGCACATCTATCCGACATTTAACATTAACTACCTTGGCATCGACGATTTGTGCGCTCCTCTTTGTCCCATCATGTGTGGAGCCACCGGCCGCTGAACACCTGGGCAATGTCCAGCTGCCACTCGTCACGACAACCAACAACGGCGATGTCTATCTGTTGCAGAACATCGTGATCGACATTGTCCAGGACCCCCGACTGGTCACCACGCTGGTCGGCATCGACGATGACTTGGAACAGACCACTTTATCAGCGGATCTGGCCGCCGGCGATTACACCGCACAACTGGCCGCCGGTTGGCAAATAGCCAAACGCAACCCGGACGGTACGACAACACTGCAGAATGCTATTTTGCAGGGGGAGGCGCATCAGGATTTCAGCGTCACCAACACCTCCACCACCCATTTGAAGTACGTGTTCGACATCCCCGGCGGCACGATTGTCTTCGGCGGTACGCTGGAGATCGGATTCCAGGTTCGACCGGGGTTCCCCGAGCTATCGGACAAAGCCCCGGGACCGTGTGCCAACGAGTCGGACAGCGACGGAGACGGGTTGCCCGACTATCGAGAAGTGTTCACCTACGACGAGTACGGTCAAAAGACCGCTTCGGAAGTGGATCTCTCCGCAGACGGCGTTTTGGACTATGCAACATACTTCGGGTATGACGAGGCCGGAAATATCGTCAAAATCACGGCGGACAACAATGCCGACGGAGTGATCGACATAATTGTCGTTTCCGCCTATGACGTCCAAGGCAACCGACTCCAACAGCGGATCGATACGAACGCTGACGGAGAGTTCGATCGAGGGGAGAATCTGGAATACGATATCGAAGGGAATCTCGTCGCGATATACAAATTCGACAATCCCCCGTTCGCGACAGCCCAATACAGCACCCGATACCTCTGGGAATACGATGAACAGGGCCGCGAAGTCCTCCACGAAGTGGACGACGGCTTTGAAGTGGACCAGCGTGAAACATATACCTACAGCGCCGACGGTTTGGTGAAAATTCACGAAGTCGATCAAGATGGGAACGACACCATCGACCTGACCTTGACGCAAACCTTTGATCAAAACGGCAACCTCTTGGAGGACAGGTTCGACTACAATTCGGACGGTATCGTCGAAACCCGGGAATGGTACACCTACGACGCTGCGGGTCGCCTGCTGACCGTTAAGAGGGACAGAGATCTGGACGGGATCCTGGAGCGAAGCATCACTTATGAGTACGACGCAATGGGCAACGTCATCCGCTACACCAGAGCGATCGACGGAAGTGATACGTTAACGGTGGTTCATGAATACGACGAGCACGGCAATCTGCTGATGACGACCAATGATACGGGTCAGGACGGGGTCATCGACTACGTCCTGCTGCCCGACTACTCTTGTTGGGCTGAGTAGAGTCTCACGCACCACCGCGCCGCTGATGGCCACACCCTGCTCCTCGACCCTTCCCGCCTCCATGATGACCACACGCATTGGCACGATTGGCCCGGCCGAGGGTTCCCGCCTTGAACGCGTCGACCGTTTCTTTGACCGTGGGAAACTCACAGAGATACACCGCAATCCGGGCCGCCTCCAACCGGGTCAGGGCGCCCATCCCGATCTGGCTGACGACAATTGCGTCCACTTGATGACCGTACAGGGAGGCCAGCGGCTGGCACATGCCGTGAGCGTGGTGGGCGTTGGCATTGGGTACGGCAGTGGTGTCCATCGTGTCCACATCGACCATCATGAAGATCGGCGCTGATCCGAAATGGGCACAGACCGGACTCAGCTCTCCTTTGTCCTCATCTACTGGAATACAAATATTCATTTTCTGGCTCCTTTCATACCTCTCCTGTTTTGCGGCCCGCTGATCGAGCCACATTTCCCGTTCCGCCCGGTCCCCTTTGGGGATCCCGGATGGTTGCAGTAGAAGGTCGGCATCGTTTCCCGACGGGCAAACGCCTCAACAGCCTCCCTGGCACCGCCGGTCAATCCGGCGAAGACGGTGAGGCCCAATGCGGTCGCTTGGGGCACGAACTGGCGATTGAACCCACCGCACAACAACACCTCTACACCCATGGTCCGCAAGGCCTCCAACTTGGTCGACCACCCTGGCGTCAGGGTTACCTCACGTACCGTCGAACCAACCCCTCTGCCGGTGATTTCGGCGATCAAAAACAGATCGGCAAAACCGAATCGGGGGGCGATCTCTTGGCCAAACAGGGGAACAGCGACGAGCATTTCAAACCTCCTGAAGCCGTACAAAGCAAAGGCAGTGCCATCTCGGGGAACTCCTCAGAACCCATCGATAAATCGGCATTCACGCGCCAATGCCGCCACCGACGGATGAAACCCAATGTTTCGCGGTTACCGGTGAGGTTTCACGTTTGTTCCAGCAGTCAACAGTTTCACCACTTCGACCCCAGCGGTCAGGGAAACGGGAATCAACGGGCGGTGCGAAAATGAGAGGGATCCCAAACATCCATTGCAACGCACTACTTTAAACAAGACGAGTTGCACTACACACGACATAACTGAGGAGGTCGAAGAGAATGGTCCGCTTGATCACAATTCTCACCTGGTTATTTCTATCGGTGCTTTTCTGCTGCTGCTCCGACGACGGGGTTGCTGCTGACGATGATTCCGATGGAGGGGTTCCCGATGACGATGATGATGACGACGACAATGACAACGGCGTCGACGGCGGTGGCTGAGACGATGATGACGACGACGATGACAGCGACTTTATCGACACCGATGTGTGCGATACCCAAGAGATCAACATTAGCGTGAAGCTGCCCAAGCTGATGATTCTACAGGACACCTCCAGCTCGATGGTGATGGAGGACGGCCAGCCGGTGGAAAAATGGAATCAAGCCAAGGCGGCGTTGATCAAGCTGGTCGCTGATTTTGAAACAAAGGTGGCCTTTGGCTTGGACTACTTCCCGGACGGCTCGGGATTCATCTCCACCTGTGGGGTCAACGGTCCGGTCATCTCGGATGCGGCCGCGACCAACGCGCAGACGATTATCGATCATCTCAACGCCGAAGAGCCGGAGGGCTCGACCCCCCTTTACAATGGGATGGCAATGTTCAAAAATCCCGCCTATGCGCCCGGTTTCTTAGCTGACGATGCCAACAGTTACCTGCTGGTCGTTTCCGATGGTGCGGACAAATGCGGCATCGCCGACAACCCGATGGGCCAGGTCAATCCCGAGACCCTCGGTCAGCTCACCACCGAGTTGCTTCAGGATCACGACATCAAATCGTTTGTCATCGGTTTCGGTGACGGCGTCGCTCCGGACGAGCTCAACGCCATCGCTCAGAACGGCGGAACCGATTTTACCGAGTATCTGATCGCCGACGACCAAGCAAGTCTGGAAGAGGCGTTGACGGCAATCGTCGAAACCCTGGTCAGCTGCACCTATACCGTCGAACACCCCGACGATCCGATGGTCGATGTGGACAATGTGAATTTCTATTTCGAAATCGACGGTGAAGAGGAGCTCGTTCTCTACGACGCAGACTGTGCGGTGGGCGTGGGCTGGACCTGGCGCGATCCGGAGCACACCATCGTCGAGTTCTGCGGCGAGGCCTGTGAAACAGTCGAGTCGGGAAAAGTGGACAAGATTCTCATCGCCTACGGCTGCGAGCCGATCACTCCGGAGTAGGAGCAGGATCGAAATCAGGCTCAGAAACCGACCCCCAACCCCAGGTTGATATCTGCGTTGACGGCGAACCCGTCGCCGAGAATCAGATCAAACGGCAGATCCAGGAACAGGTTGAAGTGATTGTTGATCCGGTAGGCCATTGCCGGACCGAGCTCGATCACGGCCCAACCGACCTTGGGAACGCGATCCTCGCTCTTGTTGTCCAAGCCCGACACCTTGACCCGGTAGGCAGCGTGTCCGTACCCCACTCCGGCTATCGCGGAAAAATCGAACCTACCCAACCGGGTCTCGGTTTGGGCCAGCGCATATCGCGCGCGGAGGTTGACCATCCAGGCGTACCGCGTGACCGACTCCGTCAGGGGTTGCTGCAGCGTGCTGTCCCGGTGGGCCACGCTGCGTTGGGCCGCGAGCACGATCTGTCTCGACGCCTCGGTCGATTGGGGATTGGCAGCATCGAACTCATCCAAATCGACATCCGGGTGGTTGAGCGGCCCGTCGCAGGGCACCTGACCCAGGGTCACGTCACTGCGAGACCGGTAGGCGTCCCAACAGCTGATGTAGGAATCGGTGGTTTCGGGTTTGGCGTCGAACCGTCCGCCCACCTCAAGGGAGAGCCGCTCGGTGAGGCGAACCCCCAGCGCTGCGCGGATCGGCATCCCGCTCCAGGCGGCACCTCGAGAATCGACGCGCACCGGTTCGAGCACGTTGTACGGCTTGTCCGCATATTGGGTCCACTGACTGAAGGACTGCTCCTGCTTGAGATATCCCACACCGACCCCGGCGCTCACGTTGATGTACACGCGGCTGGGGGAGGGCTCGGTTGCAGGCAGCTCGGAATCATCGATCTTGGCGATGGCTTGCTCGTCGTCGGGCTCGACACACATTTCCAATTTGCCGCAGACCAATCCGGCAGCGCAACCGATCGCGGGCAGGCACGGTTCACCGAGCAGGGGTTTGGCCGTTCGCTTCCCGTCGAAAGAGGATTCCTCACACTTTTTCGGCACCATACCACCCATCTCGCCCAGGGGATCGGCCTCGGGAATCATCATCACGCGGAAGGGAATCTCTCGGGAGCCGTGGGTACACATGCGGTTTCCCGCGTGATCATAGAGCTCTATGTAGTAGGCGATGATACTCGGGTTGGCACTGCCGATGCGTTCTTTGTCACAATCGATTTTTTTTCCGTATCCCGTGCTGGAGTGGTCCAGGATCAGCTGCTTGAACCCCTGGGCATTGTCAAAGGCGTAGTGGGCGACCACCTGCCCGATCTGTTCGTGGTAATGTCGGTTGACGATGATGTGAATCGGCAACTCGTGTTGTTGTCGCTGGGATTTGGGCGCCCGGTGCCATCCGCAGGCCGGAATCGGTGGCACTCCGGTGCTCTCTCCCTCGTGATGAATCTCTCGAACCAGTCCTTCATCCGACTCAGCGCTTTCGCCTTGCCCCGGAGCGATCAACCCTTCCGGCAGCACCACCCCCTCGAGCACCTCCTGACACTGCGTGGCATTGACCATCGATTGGGCTTTACGAAAGAGCAGCTCAATGCCCGGGGTATAGAATTTCGCCTCCAGCTTCACCGAATCATCGATACACAGAGCGATGAGAAAGCACTGCAGTCCCTTTTGGTTTTCCACAAACCCGCCAATCCAAAATGCCCCGTACTTGAGATACAGATCGGCCAATGTATCCCGATCGAGCCCCTCGGCAGCCAAGGCCAACGCCTTGTTGAACGCCTGCTTGGCCTCGTCCAACTTCAAATCGGCATAGGCTTCCATCGCCTCGACGAGCAGGCGCTGGGCCTCAGCGGAATTCTCTTGGGCAGCGACACGGTGGGGTGCAACTGAGACGACTAAAATGAACAGAAAAGCGTTAAAAAAGAGATGTTTCATTACGACAGTACTCCCTGGCCAATGACGCTCACTACACTTTCCCAAAGGACAAGCAACTTTGTTTGGTGTCCAAACTTTCCCATGACAACATATTTTTCTAATATTTTCCAGTAAAAAAATCCAGTACCAGATGAACGTGGCTTCTGACCTACTGTAGCGTAACCATCTAAATTTAAAGCGAAAAACGTCAGAATCCCCTCCACCGGATTCCCCATTCCCTCTTCTCGGAGAAAAAAAGAACAGTTTCAGCGGGAAATGGGGTATGGAATCGGAAATGCCGCGATGATTCACCTTGATATTCACTAGCGGGACTGGAGGTTAATGATGATCAATTTGACACTGGACTGGGCCGAGACCACTCCCTATCGCGATGAATGCCGCGCCGCCATCTTTGCCGTTCGCCGCGCCGCCCGACTCTGCCGTGCCGTTCAAGCGGCGATCGCCAAAGATACCTTGGAGAAGAAAGACCGCAGCCCGGTGACCCTGGCCGATTTCGGCAGCCAGGCATTGGTCTGCCAGATCCTAAAAGAGCACTTTCCAGCCGATCCGATCATCGCCGAAGAGGACGCCGCTGCCCTAAGGCAGCCCCAGAATGCCGAACTGCTCGGCCACCTGGTGGACCGGATACAACCCATCGATCCCAGCTTGGACGCATCGGCGATTTGTCACCTGATCGATCAGGGCGGCCAGAAACAGTACACGGATCGGTTCTGGACCCTTGATCCGATCGACGGCACCAAGGGTTTTCTGCGCGGCGGACAGTACGCCATCGCCCTGGCCCTGGTCGTCGAAGGGGAGCTCCAGGTAGGGGTCCTGGGCTGCCCCAACCTGAACGCGGCCCACCGTGCCCCCGATCGAATCGGCGATGGTACCGTGTTCGCGGCCATCCGCGGTGTGGGCTGCTACGAGCTCAGCGCCGAAGAGACCGACCAGGCGACCTGCATCCGGGTCAGTGAGGAGCGTCAGGCAACCCGCATCCGCTTTTGTGAATCCGTGGAAAAGGCCCACTCCTCTCACGATGACACGGCGCGACTGGCCAAGCGGCTCGCCATCGGGGCCGATCCGGTGCGACTGGACAGCCAGACCAAGTATGGCGTGGTCGCCCGGGGTGACGCAGAAGCTTACCTGCGCCTCCCCCGGGACCGGGCCTATCGGGAAAAAATCTGGGATCACGCCGCCGGCGCGCTGATCGTGCTCGAGGCGGGCGGGCGGGTCACCGATATCACGGGGCGACCGCTGGCATTCACTCACGGTCGCACCCTGGCGCAAAACCGGGGTATCATCGCCACTAACGGACCGCTGCACGATCAGATCCTCGAGACAATTGCCGCGTTGGGAATTATCGACAAGATCGATCAAACCGACTAAAAGTACGTATCATGGTCAACCCGTCCGAACTGTATGAATTTGTCCGCGGTCCGATGACCTGGCTCGCACTGGCCATTTTCCTGGCCGGCTCGGCGATTCAGCTGCACCGGCTCTTTCGGCTGTCTGCACGGAAACAACGCCGGCTGTTGCGCGCCGCGCCCCCGAAGAAGCGGGCCCCTGCGACCCCGTCGTTGGGCCAGCGGATGACCGGATGGCGTACCGCCCTGCGCCGCTCGGTGCTGGGACGACATCCCCTGTTGATCGGGCTGACGGTTCTCTTTCACACCCTGCTCTTCATCACTCCCCTGTTCGCCCGGGGCCACCAGGTGTTGCTCTACGACGCATGGCGCTTCAGCCTGCCCAGTTTTGTCGAGCCGCTCACCGACGCTCTGACCGTCGCGGTCATCTCCTGCGCAGCGGTTTTCTTGGGCCGCCGCTTGTTCAGCGCCCCGGTGCGGGCGCTCAGCGGTGTCACCGATTTTCTCCTGTTGGGGATCACCGTCGCTCCGTTTGTCACCGGATGGCTGGCCTTTCGGCAAATCGGCCCCTATCCCCAGATCATCATCGCCCATATGCTCAGCGGGCAATTGATGCTCATCGCCCTGGGGGTGACCAAGCTCGGCCACATGATCTTTTTCTTTTTCACCCGACTGGGCATCAACAGCGAACACAGCCTGGCCGCCGGGAGCCGAACATGGTGAGCGACCGACCGGCCCCGGCGATCGACCAACACCGGATCAAACAGCTGTTGGCGCAAAAGAAACAGCTCAAACTGTTTCTGTCGATCTGCGCCAAGTGCGGGCTGTGCGCCGAGAGCTGCTTCTACTACCGCAACCATCGAGACCCCAAGGCCACCCCGGCCTACAAGGCGGTGCACTCCCTGGGCCGTCTCTTCAAAAAACGCGGAAAGGTGAACCGGCACGAGCTCGAACAGATGAAATCACTGGTGTTCGACAAGTGCGCCCTGTGTCGCCGCTGTTACTGCCCGTTCGGGATCGATGTCTCCAGCATGATCGCCCTGGCCCGGGCCATCTGTCGCTCCCAAGGGGTCTATCAACGATTTGACGATAAGTGAGGTGGGACTGTGATTGTCGCCCAAATCAAACCACTGCCCGAAATCGCCGAAGGGCTCGAACCCCACGGCAAGACGCTGATCGTCGGCTGCGGCGGGTGCACCTCGATCTGCCTGGCCGGCGGTCAGCCCGAGGTGGACCAGCTGTGCCTGGAGCTCGAGCAGCTGTTCAAAGAAAAGGGACTCAACAAGACCTTCGAGGGATACGTGGTCGAGCGCGGTTGCGATCCCGATTTTATTCAGGAGCTGGACATCCTCGCCGCAGAGTTCGAGGCATTTCTCTGCGTGGGCTGTGGCGCCGGGGCCCAACTGATCGCCGAACAGTTTCCGGAAAAACCGGTCTACCCCGGGGTGAACACCCAGTTTCTGGGGGTCAACCGGGAGGTGGGCTGGTACGAAGAGAAATGCCGCTCCTGCGGCGACTGCCAGCTGGCCTACACCGGCTGCATCTGCCCGGTGACCCGCTGCGCCAAATCGATCTTCAACGGACCGTGCGGCGGCACCCAGCGGGAGGGTCGCTGCGAACTGGACGCCGAGACCCCCTGCGCCTGGGTCGACATTTTCAACCGCCTGAAAACTCAGCAGCGGGTGGAGAACATTGAGCGGATCCGTCAACCCACAGCTTGGCAAAATCAGAAACAGGGGCAGCTAGTACACGAGGCGTACCGGGATCGCTACACCAAAAAGGATTGACCGCCGATGAAAACCCCAAGTCGTTTGGAAAAACTGCTCGAAGCGGGCCACTTCGTGGTCACCGGTGAGCTGGGACCGCCCAAGGGCAACAACGTCGCAGCGGTCAAAAAAAAGGCCGCCCTGCTGCGGGGGTATGTGGACGCGGTAAACATCACCGACAACCAGACCGCCGTGGTGCGCATGTCCAGCATCGCCACCGCGGTGGTCGCCCAGCAACAGGGCCTCGAGCCGGTGATGCAGATGGTCTGCCGGGATCGCAACCGCATCGCGATGCAGAGCGACATCATCGGCGCGGCCGCCCTGGGCATCCCCAACGTGTTGTGCCTGAGCGGCGATCACCAGCAGTTCGGCAACCAGGCCCACAGCAAAAATGTCTTCGACATCGACTCGATCCAATTGGTGGGCGCGATGCGGCGGTTGCGCGACGAGAACAAATTGTTGGACTCCGACGAAAAACTGGACGGCCCGGTGAAGATGTTCATCGGCGCGGCCGCCAATCCGTTTGCTGAGCCGTTCGAGTTTCGGCCCTACCGGCTGAAGAAAAAAGTGGAGGCCGGCGCCGACTTTATCCAGACCCAATGCGTCTTCGATCTCGAGATTTTCGAACAATGGCTGAGCAAGGCGCGGGACCTGGGCCTCACCGAACGGTGCCACATTCTCGCCGGGGTGATCCCGCTCAAGTCCGGCCGGATGGCCAAGTACATGGCCGAGCACGTCCCCGGGGTGATCATGCCCGAAGCGATTGTCAAACGGATGGTCGACGCCCCCAAGGGCAAGGGCGGGATCGAGGGGGTCAAGATCTGCTGCGAATTGATCGACGCCCTAAAAGAGATGAAGGGGCTCAGCGGCGTGCACATCATGGCCATCGAGTGGGAGAAAAAGGTGCCCAAAATCGTGGAGAAGGCCAACCTCTTCCCCCGTCCGGCGATCGATTGAAGTATTCGCCGGAAATCCGCTGATTACTGATACAGCTTGTCGATTTCGGCCCGATAGCGCTCGACCACCTTGCGCCGTTTGAGCTTCATCGTTTGGGTCAACAGGCCGTTCTCCAGGGAGAAGATCTCCTCGATCAGGGCGATCTTCTTGGGGATCTCGTAGCGGCCGAATTTGCCGGTCAGTGTTTCGATGATCGCGGCGAGGATCATGTCCTCCACAACCTGTTCTTTCACCAAATCATCTGGCTCGGTGGAGAGATTGCGCTCCTCGGCCCAGCGGCCCAGGACCTCGAAATCGGGGATGATGAGGCAGACGTTGTACGCCCTTCCTTCACCGTAGAGCATGGTGTTTTCGACCCAGGGCAGCAAGCGGATTTCATCTTCGATGCCGGCGGGAAACACATACTTGCCGTTCTCCAGCTTGTACTGTTCCTTGATCCGGCCGGTGATGTAGAGGTATCCATCCTCATCCATGTACCCCCGATCCCCGGTGCGAAAGCCGCCGTCTTCGGTCATCACCTCTTCGGTGGCCTGGGGACGGTTGTGGTACCCCTTCATCACGTTGGGGCCGTAGACCACCACCTCCCCGTCCTTGGCTTCGGGCTCGACCACTGACGAATCGATTTTCACGATGACGTTCTCCAGGCAACGCCCCACACTCCGAGTCTTGTACCCATCGAAACAGCTCATCGTGATCGCCGGTGAGGTCTCGGTCAGTCCGTAGCAGTCGAAGATCGGAATCCCGATGTCCCAGAAGAAGTTGGCGATTTTGGGATTCATCGTCGCACTGGCGGTGATCGCCGCCTCGAGTCGCCCGCCGAACAGGGTGCGGATCTTCTTGAAGACGAGGGTGTCGGCGGTTTTGTACTTGAGCTCAGTCCACATTCCCGGTCCCGGAGGGATGCTGCTGCGTTTCTTTTCAGCGGAATCGATGCCCATCGTAAACAGCTTGCGCCCTAGACCCGCCTTCTCGTCGATGGTCGAATGCACTTTGGCGTAGATGCGATTGAACACCATCGGCACGGCAATGAGGAAGGTAGGTTGGGCCTTTTGCATATCATCGGCCAACGTGGCCACCGACTCGACAAAAGCGATCGATCCGCCGAACTGAATGAAGTTGTACAGCTCGGCGGTTTGGGCATACGCATGGGCCCAAGGCAAGATGGAAATACTACGACTGCTCGGTTTCAACTGATCGGCAAAAAAACGATAGCCACTGCGGGCGTTGCTGGTGAAGTTGCCGTGGGTCAGCAGCACCCCCTTGGGTTTGCCGGTCGTGCCCGAGGTGTAGATCAACACCGCCACGTCGTCCGGGCTGGGAATGTACGGATTGACCGGATGGGTTTCCCCCAACCGTTCGAGAGCGGCCATCGAGTTCTCCCCGTGATCGTCGATCACAAACAGGTGCTCGAGGCCGGGCATTTCATCCTTCAGGTCGATGATCCGATCGTAGATCGCCCGATTGGCGACGAGCAGCGCCTTGAGCCCCGAATCGTTGATGATGTGTTTCCAGATGCGGGGGAGCTCTTTTTCGTACATCGGCACGAACCGCGCCCCCAGCCCCAAGGTGGCGAACTCCGCAATGGCCCACTCGGTGCGGTTGTTGGCGATGATGCCGACCGCATCCCCCTTCCCGATGGTCAGCGCGGCCAACCCACCCCTGAGATTATCGACCCGTGTTCCAACCTGCTGATAATTGATCCACTCGTAGGATCCCGCCGCATTCTTGGTGCCGAACAGTGGATTCTCCGCGTGTTTCTCAACTGACAGGTGAAACCATTCGACCAGATTATCGGGTTTTTCGTATGTGTACATGTTCCCTCGCTGAGTAAAAAATCGGGATTCGCGACCCGATCTGGATCCCCGCCTGCGCGGGGATGACAAATACCGGACAGACCCTACTCGTTCATCGTATACGCGTCCTTCAATGGCAGTACTCGCTCCTTCCACACGGCAAAGAACCGCTTGGTATCGGTGTGGGGTTTTCTGATCAGCTGCAGACCGAGCTCCATCTGCTCGGGCGTGCTGCTGGGTTTGCTGTGAAGCGCGAGCGCGTGACCGGAAAAATCCCTCACCATGAAGTCGAACATCTGATCCACCAGGAGCGGATCGACCTGCTCCATCTCGGTTTTTTCGAGGATCAGCTGACCATACACCACCAGGGTAAACAGCTCGCCCACGGTGAGCAGAAAATCGATATCCCGGGTTTGCTGTTGTTGCGGGGGGGCCTTCATCAACAGTTTTTTAAACAGGGCGACCTGCTCTTTGAAAATATTGACATTGGGCAGATCCACCGCGTCATAGGCCGGCCGATAGTCGTGGAACCGAATATCCCCCAGGCCCTTGGTCGGTCCCTGGTTAAAGAGAAATTCGTCGTCCACCGGTGCCTCCTGTTTGGCTATTTCGGGATACGGTTCGGGCTTGAAGAAGTAATTGGCCATGAACTTGACGACCAACGCCATGTTCACGTGCACGGTGCCCTCCAGCTTGGGCAGCGCCCGAATATCCTGTGTGGCGTTTTCAAAGTAGACGTCCTTCTCGAACCCCCGGGCGGCGATCACATCCCACAGCAGATTGATCACCTCTTCCCCTTGGGTGGTCACCTTCATTTTAACCAGCGAGTTGTACAAGAGATAGCGCCGATCCGCCGGGGAGGCGGTGCGCATGTAGTCTATTGCTCGCGAGGCGAACAGTTTCATCGCCGTCAAGCGCGCGTAGGCATCGGTGAACAGCTGTTGGATATGGGGGAAGTCGGTGACGAACTTGCCGTAGAGATTGCGCCCGGCAGCGTGCTCAATCGCCTCGTAAAACGCGTGGGTGCAGATACCGATTGAGGCCCAGCCCAGATTGAACTTGCCCACGTTGACCGTGTTGAGGGCGGTGTCCCAGGCGTCACGACCGGTGGAGAGGATATCCGCCTCGGCCACCGGATAGGCGCGCAGAGCGAATTCGGCGACATAGCTCTGCCAATCCACCACGTTTTGCACCAGGTCGTAGTCCTCGTGACTCGGATCAACGGCAAAGAACACGAATTCGTCATTGTCCGAATTCTTGCCAAAGGTGGAGACCAGCGCGGCTTTGTTGGCATTGCCGATGTAGTACTTGCCCCCGTCGGCGGCATACCGGCCGTTCCCCAGCGGGGTGAGCGCCATCTCCGTCGAGTAGAGGTCGGCGCCGTGCGTTTTCTCCGAGAGGCCGAAAGCAAAAATGCCCCCCTCGTCGAGCAGTTGTGCGGTGCGCTTCTTCACCGCCTCGTTCGGGCTCATCCAAATAGGCCCCAAGCCCAAAATGGTCACCTGCCAGGTGTACCAATACGCCAGCCCGTAGAACCCGAGGATTTCGTTGAACTCGCAAATTCGAGACGTGTCCCAGCGTTTGTCCCGATCCCCCTCGGCGCAAGCGGTCGGGGTGAGCAGGGTGGCAAAGATCCGGTTCTCTTTAACAAAATCGAGAAAGTCGTCGTACCACACCCGGTCGTAGTGATCCCGCTTCAACTTGGCTTTGCCCTTGGCCTCGAAGAAATCGATCGTTTTCTTCATGATCTCCTGCGAGCGGGCATCCAGGTGATCATAGGAGTTGGTTTTCGGATTCAATAGCATTGATGCCTCCCTAGGACACTCGAAGTGATAAAGTTAGTATACAAACAATATTCAAACAGCTTACCCCGAGACTCTCCGCACAGCAGCACATGATGCCTAGAAAAGATCCTTGAGGAACCGCTTCAACAACAGTTGTTCTTCTGACGAAAATCCGGCGAGCAGCTCGGTGTTGGCGTCCTCCCGCTCCTTGATCAGCGCGTCCTTCTGCTCGTCGGCCTTGCCAGAGGGATAGATGCGAACCGTTCGCTTGTCCGTCTCATCGTGCACCTTGACAATCCAACCCGCGTCGTCCAGGCGATCGAGCACCCCGGAGAGGGTCGCCTTGTCGAGAATCAACAGCTTGCCCAACTCGGCAGCAGTTTGGCCTTCTCTAAACCACAGCCCTTCCAACACTAGGTGCTGGAGGTTGGTCAGGGCGTACGGTTTGAGCCGATTCTTGAACCGAGCGTGGGATCGTTGATACGCCTTGGCCAGTAAGAAAATTGTACAATCCGGAAAGTTCGGGGGCAGCTTCATGGGATAACAGTCCTTCGTATACGAACCAATTTATCGAAATTCCATTTTTTTGTCAAGACCCCCTACCCTTGTCATCCTTTTTTTGGGAAGCAAAGAGGGGTCTCGCGTAACTAATAAAATAGGGGATCACGACCGCCGACAAGAACGGCAAGAGGACCGTACAGTGCATCGCTTAACCACCTTGCTCACTATTTGCATCACAACCGGTGGGGGCATCGTCCAGCTCGGCTGCGACGACGAGGCCCGCCCCATTCCCGTAGACCCCGGCCCGGAGGTCGACACCGATACCGATCATTGCGCTCCCTTTGATTGGGGCAGGGGGCTCACCCCCGGCAAGCCCGTGGCCAACTGGCGACAAACCGGGTACATGGACGCCGACCTGAACGGTGAAATCGAGCGGGAAGAGGTCTCTTTCTCCCTCGACGACATTCACTGTCTGGGATTGCGGTCCATCGTGTTGCTGATTGGGGGATCGACGTGAAGCGGCTGTCCCGACTGGTTCAGTCAGGTCGGCGAGATCGAACCGCAGCTCCACCAACACAATGCCGCTGTCTTTGTGATCTACACCAAGAACGGTCTGGAGGCGCCGGTCCGCGAGATCGCCGGCTATATCAGTCCCTATTTCAAGGGAGGGTTCTGGACCGGTGAGAGACCCCGGTTGGGAACCATTTTTGCGCTGCCCTTCACCGCGGTGATTGACCTGAGCACCGGTGAAGTGGTCGTCCGGGACACGTCGACGGATTATGTGATGATCAGCGAGGTCTTGGCCGCGGTGAAGCGCAGCGAACGGGCCGGCCAGGGGAGCGATCGATGAGTCGGCCGGTAACACTCCCCCTGCTGATCCTGTATGGGACGGTCGGTTGGGTCGGGCTCCAAGTCGCCTGCGATGATGAGGTCCGGGGCTACCCACCGGAGGTGGACAACGATTCTGACGACCCTGAAAACTGGGAAAATGACACCGATTCCGAGTGTTCCCAAATCGCCTGGGGAACCAAATACGAGATCGGCCAGCCAGTGGCCAATTGGACGCAAATCGGTTTCATTGACTCCGATCGAGATGGTCAGGTGGAGTGGAACGAGGTTCGCTTCAGCTTGCAAGACATTCACTGCTCCGGCTTGTCGTCGATCGTTTTCGTCCAAGGAGATGAAACGTGAGGAGCCCTCTGCGCCACGCGGTTCGGCCAGGTTGGTCGGATCGAAGCGCAACTGAGCACACACAACAGCGCCGTGTTCGCCGTGTACACCCATCCCCATGCTTCCGAACCGATGGCGTACGCGGCCGAGCATTTGAGCCGATACTTCGATGGCGGCTTCTGGGCCGATTCATCCCGACTGCCCCTTTCCAGCGGCCTCCTCGGCCGCGCGGTGATCGATATGTCGAATGGAAAAGTCCTCGTCGCCGACGATCAAATTCACAGCCTCACCAACGAAGAAATCCTCGCCGCCGCCAAGCGTGCCAACCAGGGCCGGAACTAGCAAACAGGCTCTGGCCCAAAGGGTAGGCTGAAGGGGCGACTCAGTACCAGCTCAACGCAACGCGCTGGGTTTAGAATAGTCGCAGCCTTGAAAGGGCGCACCCTCCCCTCAGTCCGACAGATATTTTTCATCGTAATGATTTGCTGGATGCGGATAAATTATCGAAGTGAAATCGGTCGTAATTCAGGGAAGTCTCTACAGACAAACCTCCTGGCTACCAATTCTCCTCGAACAAATTCCAGGCTCACAACAATGCTGCGAAGCTCGGGAGTTGCAGCACTGACGGCCACATGCTTTGTGAGGAGGACACCAACCCGAGTTGGAATAGAAATGTTCTTCCGCCCCGTCGCCTGGAATGAGGACTTCTTCCTCGCTGCAGAAACCGATGCACTGGGTTCTTTCCCGGGCACATTGGGCTTCGGGTACCCCGCTTTGCAGACAATCTCGGTATTCGCGTTTGCATTCGCTGATGCACATGACAATCGGCTTGGGATCTTGCACCTCGTCCTGAAGTTGGGCGAATTCAGCGTCGACGACTTCGTCCTCATATTCATCGCAACCACCCATGGCCAAAACCAAACAGAGAATCATACCCACGTAGAATCGATACATTTCAATTTCCTCCTGGTTAAGGGTCAAGATATGAAAAGAACAATCGACAGGATCTGTCGCTCTACAGACGCCTGTTCTTTTCGGCTCAGTAAAAGAACGGGACTCGGCTGGGTTTTGGGCGAAAAAAAGAATCTTTTCTAAATTAGAAAAAACGAAGCAGTTGCCGACTATTGGTAGTGATCGACACCATTGTCTTTTTGGCGACTATGGGTGGCGGCGGCCCCATGACAGACAGCTTATCGTTCCACCACGAGCTCGGGCCATGTGTCGTCTTCGATTATTGTCGATGAGAAGATGGTCCACTCGGAGGGGCACACAACTTCGGCGACAGAATGAGAATTCATTCGCGTATCCGTGAGCTGGATTCAATGGACTTACTCCTCTTGCCGATTGACGACTCGATTCACAGCCGATTGATCAAATCAGATCAGCGAAGATATCAGTTCGTACCAACCGCATTTTCGGTGTTTATCAGTTAAGAGAACTGAGGCCTCAACTAATCTCGAAAGCCACCTGCACAATAGGTGCCAACACTGAAGGAATGATGATGAAAAAATTATCCAATGTGAAGTTCAAATTCAAGTTTTTGATCGTCGGATTGATGTTCTTCAACTTAGCTTGTGAAATCGATGAAGGGCCCAATATCGAAAACGAAGATCAATATATGGATACGGAGGAAATGACCCATCCCGCCACCGCGGAAAATGCGAACCCTTTACCACTCTACCCAGAATTAGCCGATGTCCAGAGCCAGACCGAGGTTGCACCTGATGAAGATATCAATCAGGCAATGGAGATGATGGCGGACCAATTGTCGAGATGGGATGCGGAGCGGGTCGGGGAACAAAAAGGAGACCTTTTTGAAGGTGCCAAGGCTTTGGACCTCGTCGTAGAAATTGTGCTGGATACCAATCCAGCTCATACTCGTTGGACCAGAGAAGTCGCCTTCTGTAAAACGTCAAGCGATTGCATCGAAGTGCCAGTCTCGTTCAGACCGATCAACGGCAATCGTCGCCATTATTGTGGTCGGGCGTCATGGGCGGACGTAAATTTGACGGAGCTACACAAGCTGCCGATTTTCGGAAACAGGGCATACTGGGATAGCATGTATTTGAAAAATCACGGGGGTTCTACTGTTCTCGATATCGACTCTCTGGTGACCCGAGTTTACTATAGCGATGTGGCCATGAGCAGTTACACCAGCACGACGGATGACGATCCATCCAATGACGATGATGTTTGCACATACTTCACAAATCGCCAGCAATACAACAATTTTCCCGATTTCTTCTGGAATCCTGCGATCAAATCGATAACGGATCGGCGATTGGATGCACCCTCGGGCAGCGTTTGGATGCGGGACTATCGAACACAGCACCTGTTCGAAATGATGACTCATTTCGAGAATCTTATCGATTGGTTCGAGTTTCACGACAGAGACATCAACAATTATCCGACAAGAGGCATCCGCTTTGATATCGGCAAGTCCGGGACAGATTTTAATAAGTATGGCGGCATTCCCCCAACCCAGGGCGGCTGCGACGAGACCGCTACATGGTACTTCAATCACTATTGGTGGAGTTCTGAAAATGATTGGTGGGATCATGACCAAGAATTCCCACCCCCCGGCCACGGGGGACCGGAAGGGCTTGGACTGATCTTCGAGGCACATAATCGACTCTATCGTTGGGACGGCTATACCCTCGGTGGTGTTGACAATTCCTTTTGTCCTGATGGACCTGGTTTCTACAAATGGATCCGCACTGGGGAATGGATATCCCAGGGAGAGTATGATTGTAGTCAAAAATATACGCCCAAGAGCGGCGACTACATACAAAAAGGACACAACGGACATTCAGCAATTATCTTGGCGTGGTATACACAACACACGCAGGCTGGAGCGCAACCTTGGGATGGAGCGCTTGCTCTTTCCGGTGCAACAATTTTTACGCAGTTTGTGCCGGTGGAATATACGCAATACACAAGCAACAACACCTATCCGATGTATGTCGGCCGATGGTAGGATAGCAGACAAATAACCCTCGCCTACTACTCTTCAAGACAAAAAAAGACGGAACGTAGAACGTAGAATATGGGGTTGGCGTGAAATCGTGCGAGGCTACACCAACGTACTATGGTGATACCTCGTTTGTGGAAACTCGCGTTCGCGATCGCTCCAGTATAATATCGCCGATCTTCCTGAACGGCTCGATATTCCTGTCCTTGGAAAACACAAGGCGCGTAATGAACGTGTCGTCCCGGTCAAACGCTTTACCGAATTGTTCACCAAACCATGGACCTTGTTCAGCGCCTCCCTTATATCGAAATCTCTCGGCGTCTTCTGCATGTTGATGGTGAAGCAAAACCTCACACAGAGTTTCACGGCAGTCCGCACTCACCAGTGTAGTGCCGCGATACTCGCTGCTGAACAGAAATTCTTCACCAGTTTCACGGACCTGCTTTGTCCAATCATCGTCCTTCTCCTGGCCATTGAGCATTTCGGTCAGTATACCTGGTGCATCCTGCCAGTAAGTTCTCATGATGATCTCCTTCTCTTTGTTAATTTGTTCTAGCTGATCATCGGTGAGGGATTCGATCTGATTGGTGAGAATTTCACCGGCGATTCGCTCTTCTTCGGTAGGTCCTGCTGACGTCGCATCTTGATCACCCGACGTCCGATCCCGCCTGGCTTGCCTGACAAAATTGCTGAGCGCCGCAATCTTTTGCGCGTCCATTTTCAGATATGTGTTCCGGTGTGGCCGATTGGCGGTGCTATTGCCGATGCGTAACGTGTTATGATGCGTTACTCTTACATTTTTTGATTCAGCCTCTCTGAAGATAATGGCTCCGAGGAATACCAGTACCGATATGCAGCAGGCCAAAACCAACCCGCGAGATTTCTTTGTGGTAATATTTTTTTTCTTAGCTTCAAACATATATCACCTTCGTTTGCTTTATACGTTTCAGTAGAACTTGACCAATTTTGTTTAGGATTTTCGAGAATCGAATCAGATATTCGCAAAAGAGACGTGTGTCAATTCGACACGGATTTTCAGCGCAACGGATTGCTCACAAAAACCCGCCCATATTTACGGCCGGAATCCTGCACCTTATAGACCACTCCCAGCATTGGTGTGTCACGCGTGCGATAATTTACCCCATGGTAATCGTTGAGCTCGTTATCCTCGTAACCGTAATAAACCATATGAGGAGAATCATACGTGGAACGTTCTATGTCCACTGTGTGATCCCAATATTTGGCAACGACATCCCAGAAATACCAGTTCGCATATGGAATGGTTGGACTGCCGGATTTATAAATCCCGGCATACATCTTTTTGACCCCTTTTAGCGGCAGATAATCGACCGGAGGCACTCCTACGTTGGTTCGGTAAACATAACATTCTGAGTTGGACGCGACCTCCGGCAGCATATTTTCATAGTTGCAGGTGCTGAGATATGAGAAACTGGTCGTCGTAAACCAAGAATCTCCACCGGCATAGTACTGAACGTGTTTAAAGTATTTGTTCTCGACCCCCGCTGAAGCACCATTGCTGACGAGGAAAAAGAGAGACAGCAACAAGATAAATTTCGTAATCTTCATTTGTTTACTCCTTTGTTTGTCGTTTTCTTCTGCGAATACTCTCATCGATATAGCGCAAAATGCGCGCGAGTTTCTTCATGCGTTGTGCAATTTGAAAAGCATAACAACGCACAATGGTTCTGCCCTCGGTCAGTGTGAAGGCATGACATAAATAACAACACCGCAAATCTCATTGCTATGAACAAAAAAATGAATGATGCCAAACACTGTTCTGCCGATCCGCCGCCTTTTGATTTTGGAAAATTTTTTGGTCAGAGATTTCCAGCTCTACGCGAAACCCAATCATCAACAGTAAACTCCCTTGAACAGGGACAGCTTGAATGGAGAAACATAATGATGCGCAGAGGAAAATGGACATTCGCGCTTGCCACAACGCTCATGCTCGCAACCACGAGCGCTGCCGCCCTTAGCTGGGCCACGTTTCATACCATGAAAGATGGCAATATGAGGGGCAGCCGGACGATCGCTACAGCGGACGGTGGTTTCTTGATCAGCGGAACTGCGTTCTACGACTATCCCGCCAATGACTTTAGCTGGGATCACTACTTGGCCAAGTACGACGCGGATGGCGCGCTGCAGGGGGACCGTTTGCTGTCCGACCGCCCCGCCGTTTCTGTGCACGAGATTCGATTTTTCGGGGTAACCCTTGGCTACTACCTGCTTTCAAAAGGACGGGCCACTCATTGTCAAAACAACATCTGCGAGCAAACCCTGTCGGTAACGTTAACCCACATCGACGCCTTTGGAAATTTGGTTTGGGACAAGATGTACAGCAACAAAAAGTTCGAGTTTGCCGCCACTGATATGGTCGTCGATCACCAAGGCATCACTATTGCCGGGACACTCACTTCGAAGGACGATTATTCAAAGCGCGATCTGTGTGCGATGCGCGTCGATCCGGAGGGTAACCTGGTCTGGCACAACCGGTACGATTTAGCAGGGAGTGGGTACAATATCGCACTGGCCAAATTGGGCACGCGGGGATATGTGATGGCTGGTACGCGGTATCACCCTGAGACGCGCTACGCCAACCTATGGGTGATGGAAATCGACAACAAGGGCGTGATCGGCCGGCAGCGTGAATTCGATTCGGGAGGTGCGGATTTCGCAAATGATATTGTCGTCGCCGATGCTACAGTCGGCGCAGAACAGTACATTCTAATCGGCAAAACCATGATAACCCAGAAAGAGACCGGAGCGTCCGCTCTGGCGATGCGGTTCGACATGGTCAATGAGAACCCACCGCAGTGGGTCAAACTGTACAATGGGAACTCGGCCGTTCAATCACCTGATGAAGCTCTATCGGCAACGTTGCACGAGGTCGCACCGGGAAGCACGGAGTTGATCATGGTCGGAGGAAGTGTGGTCGCTGCTCACGGCAGTATGGATGGATTTGCGATGCGGTTGGATCCGACCGATGGCGAGATAGAGTGGCACAAGTACTGGGGCGGTGTTGAAAACGAGTGGCTTTACGATGTCCAGCCCGCCCCTGACGGGAACTACTTCGTCACCGGCGTGACGTTCGACGGCGCGACCCCCGGTGACCAACTGCTGTGGGCGATGGCGATTTCCCCACAGGGGCTGCCGTATCTGACAGAGTATTGTTGGGCTGTCGAGTCCAAGATGGAAGCAACAACGGCAACCATGACGTCAGCGGAGCCGACGATTGACTGGTATCCGCTGTCGCTCAAAGTGGAGGTAGGAGAACCGAAGATCATCGATCCTGAGGCCGTGGTATTCCCGATGTGCGATTCCCCGTCCCCCCTCCCTTAAAACGCCAAACAGCAGCCGATTCCGTACGGACACGGATCCCGACAATGATGCAGGCACGGACTTCGACCTGCCCCTTCACGTGATCGAAGATCTGAAGGAAGACGGGTAATGAGTTGAAAACGGAGAGGAATCAGAGACCGAGCCGTTGTTTGATACCCCTGATGAAGGTGTCGTCGTCCAGGGCTTTGCGGCTGGCCATGACTTCTTTGGCGTCGTCTCCGGCGGTGTAGCGCAGCGTGGTCGTTCCGTCGGTGACGGCGGTCCAGATCACTTCCGCGCAGAGGCTTGCCGGCGAGGCCGTTTTCATCATTTCGGGCATGCTCGCGAGCATGGTTTGCACGACGCCCTGGTACTCGGTGATGGATTCGTCGTTGGTGAAATCGAACGAGCGCCCGCTGAAATCTGTGGCAATAGCGCCGGGCTCGACTATTTTGACCCGGATGCCAAGGGGTTCGAGCTCGTAGTGGAGCGCTTCGGATAGCCCTTCCACAGCAAACTTGGTACCGTGGTAGAGGGTACCCAGCGGGAAGGTTATCTTTCCGCCAATCGAGGAGATGTTGACAATTGTGCCGGACTTGTTTCCGCGGAAGTGGGGTAGCACTGCCTTGGTGGTTTCCAGCAGACCGATGACGTTGGTGTTGAACTGCCGAACGATCCTTTCCATGGGAAAGGCTTCGAGCGGACCGTAGGCGCCGTACCCGGCGTTGTTGAGGAGCACGTCTATTTTGCCAAACCTGTCGATAGTTTCTTTTACGGCAGTCCCGATCGACTCACCGTCGGTAACGTCCAGTCGCGTGACCAGCACGTTGTCGAGTGTTTTGAGCTCTTCCTCTTTCTCGGGCGTGCGCATGGTGGCCACCACGTTCCAGCCCTTTTCGTGAAACAGTTTGGCCGTTGCTTTTCCGATGCCGCTGCTCGCCCCTGTGATCAATATTGTTTGCGTCATTTTGCCCTCCTATGGGTTGGTGTTGCATTGCTCACACCCAAAAGATGGCAAGGAAAGGGGACCCTGACACTAGCAAAATCCGCCAACGAACTACCGAATCGCGCCAGTGGTTGTTATGCAATCCCCAGCTTATTCTCCAGTCAACACCGGTGGACGGTAGGCCGGTGAGAGGCTAAGCTTTCTTCACCACCACAAGGGTTACATCATCGTCCCGTGTGAAATGCTCAAGGGAGCGCAGGATTTGATCGCGAATCGAATCAACTGGCTCGTGGCCGATTTTCTCAACTAGAGATTTGAGTCGGTTGTTGGTGTACCGTCCGTGCGGATCACGCGCTTCGACAATGCCATCTGTATAGAGAATCAAGGCGTCTTCGGACTGGAGCTTCAGCTGATCCACGCTGTTTAACTTGTCTATATCGTCGACAACCCCCAGCCATATCCCCTTGGTCTCCGCGGTTTCAATTTGTCCCAGGGATTGGCGATAAATATAGATGTCTTGATGAAGCCCGGTGTAAAAAATGGTGCCGTCCGGGTCGATCGAGAGCAGGGTGAGGGTCATGTATTTCGACTCACCCAGTTTCTGAATATTCTCAAATACAACCCTGTTCACGGAGGTCAAGATTTCATCCGGTGTTGCGGTGGGCAGAGCGTGGAGTGCGTGGTGCAGCGCTGTCTGCGCCATCATCATCACGAGACCGGCGGTCACCCCGTGCCCCGACACATCGCCGATAATCAGCCAATTTTTCCCGTTGGCCTGCACCACGTCGTAGTAGTCACCCCCCACTGAATCTGCGGTTTCCATATGGGTCGCGATGAAATACCCCGGAATTTGGGGGCAATCTGGTACCAATACGACCTGAATCTTCTTGGCCAACTGCATTTCGCCCCACAAGGCATCCTTGGTCTGATTCACTTCGCGATAGGCGAGCTCTAGCTGTTTCTTCTGTTCGACGACCTCTGCTGTCCGATCTCTCACTTTGGTCTCTAAATTGCGATTGATATCCAACAGCTCCAGGTGCGTTTTCACACGCGACAACAGCTCGGCTTTGGCGATTGGTTTGGGTAAATAGTCATTTCCACCCGCCGCAAAACCGGCCACCAAGTCGGCGACTTGATTCTTGGCGGTTAGAAAAATGACCGGTAACTCGTGAGCGGCGAAACTCCCTCGAAGCTTCTCCACCACTTCATACCCCGACATTCGGGGCATCATAATATCCAACAGAATTAAGTCGATATGCACGCCAGATGTTAAGATAGCAAGCGCCTCGTTGCCGTTTGTCGCCTGGGTAATCGTGTAGTTCTGCAGAGACAAGTGATTTTCGAGAACCTTTAGATTTATCGGATCATCATCGACGATCAGAATGTTGAAGTCGCCCTCTGGCGCCGGCTCTTCTTTGGGAGAGATGGCCACATCTGATGCGCTGGGAACGTTTGAGCTGGTCCTTAGAATAGTGCTAATGGGGTGGGCAGACGGGGTAACTCCCATCTCGATCGGTTTTGCATCTCCCGCGGTCTTCAACGTGAAGCTAAAAACTGATCCTTTATCGACAGTTGACTCAACCGATACCTTCCCACCGTGAAGCTCGACGAGTTGTCGCGTAACCGTCAACCCGAGTCCGGTGCCACCATAGGCCCGGGTGCTGCCCCCGTCTACCTGCTCAAAAGACTCAAAAATTCGCTCGAGTTTGTCATCCGGTATCCCAATGCCGGTATCAGACACACCGATTTCCACTTCGCCACCGCTATCTTTGGCGGAAACCGAAACTGTCCCCGATTCGGTGAATTTTATCGCGTTGCCTACCAGATTGAACAAAATCTGCTGCAGTCTGTTCTCATCGGCCAAGACGAGGGGGAGGGTGGCGTCGATTTCGTTTACCAGTTCCAACGGTTTGTTTCCGATGAGCGTACGGGAGGTGGCCAAGACGACGTCTACCAGAGGGCGGAGCTCAACTGCGGCGAGATCCAGCGCCAGCGATTGATTCTTCATTTTGGAGAAATCCAAAATGTCATCTACCAGGCTGGCCAACCGTTTGCCGCTGGAGAAGATGAGCTTTAAATTGGACTCGGTCGCATCGGCCGATTGCTGTTTGTGGCGGTCGATGAGCGACTCTACGATGCCAATTATACCGTTTAAGGGAGTGCGGAGTTCGTGGGAGGTATTGGCCAGAAACTCGTCTTTGAGCTTGTCTACCTGGCGCAGGCGCTGCGAGATCTGGATCTCCTTGTCCAATTCTCGCTGCTTTTGTCTGACCTTGTTGCGCTGGTATTGAATAAACCAAAAAATAAGCGCTATCGCTGAAACGAGATAGAGCGCATAAGCCCACCAGGATCGCCACGGTGGCGGCAAGATGGTCAGTTTTAGCGTGCTGGCCCGTTCATTCCAAACACCGTCGTCATTCGAGGCCCTAACCCGCAGCAAGTAGCTGCCGTGCGGCAAGTCCGTGTAGGTTGCTCTGCGGTTCGCGGCGGTCGTTTCGATCCACTGTTTGTCCAATCCCTCCAACTGGTACATGTACCTGTTTTTTTCAGGCTGCCGGTAGTTGAGTGCTGAGAACTCTATCGAGAATATATAATCCGTGTAGTCGAGCGTGAGCGCTTTGGCATAGCTGATATGTCGCGCCAATCGAAAATCCGCTGAAGACTCACCCGGTTTTGCAACAGCCACGGATTTATTGAAGAGTCTGAAATCGGTAAACACAATCGGCGGTGGGTATTCATTTTTTCTGATCATCTTGGGGTCAATGACGCTTAGACCGTTTTCACCCCCGAAGTAGAGCATGCCGTCCCCGGTTCGACCGCAGGAATGGCTCATGAACGAGTTCCCTTGAAGTCCGTCACGTGAGTCAAAAACGGTGGTTTTCTCAGATTCCGGGTCGAATCGCACCAAGCCGTCGTTGGTTCCGACCCACAGATTTCGCAAATCGTCTTCCACAATGCACGTGGTGAGCAAATTTGGAAACCCGTGTTTTTTGGCGTAAATCGATTGTTTTCCGGTGCGCGAATCAATCTTTGCCAGTCCACCATCTGTTCCCATCCACAAGTTTTCGCGACTGTCTTGGTATATCGTGTTGATGGAATCGTGACTGAGCCGGACGGGGCTCGACGGGTTATAGCGGTATCTTTCAAAAATCCCAGAATCCGCTACCAATTTGTTCAACCCGAATTTGGTGCCAATCCATATCTCACCCTGATGATCTTCGAGTATCGCCTTTATCGCATCGCTGCTAATGCTGCTCGGATCGTCGGGATTGTGCCGAAAGTGATGATAGGCACCCGTTTGGGGATCGAGCTTGCTCAACCCGGAGGCCAAGGTTCCGATCCAGACGTTGCCCTTACTGTCCGTCAGAATGGTTTCGATGTCGTTGCTGATGAGGCTCTGGCTGTTGCCGGGCTCGGCCTTGAAAGAGGCGATTGTTCCCGAAGCCGGGTTGTATCGCCTGATCCCCCCTTTGAAGACGCCCAACCACAGATCGTCGGCTGGCCCTTCGATTGACGCCTTCTTGGACGGTGGTTTTTGGGACATCGAGAAGATATATTCCCTTTTTCCTTTTTCTTTGGCATCGGGTTTTAGATCAACGTGCGCAAACGCACCATTTTGGGGATCGTATTTGTCTACCCCTTTATAAGTGCTGATCCACACATGATCATCGGCATCCACTAGGAGCGATCGGACGACATTGTGGCTCGGCGAGTTGGGATTGTCCGCTTGGTGGCGATAGGTTTTGATCCCCTTTGTAAACACATCAAATTTGTTCGCGCCGCCCCCTAGTGTGCCGAACCAGAGGGTGCCGGTGTTGTCTTCGAGGATGGAGTAGACCGCGTTGTGACTCAGACTTGTGGGGTTTGAGGTTTGGTGCTCGTAGTTAACAAAGGTTTGCGTCGCCGGGTTGTGCTTGCTGATTCCGCCGCGGGTACCGATCCACAGGTTATCCTCTCTATCCCGCAACATGATCGTGATATAGTCGTGGCCCAGGCTGTGGGGCTGATTGGGCCGGTGGCGAAAGCGCTTGAATTTACCCGTTTTGGGATTAAATAAATTCAGACCGCTTCCGCTGGTGCCGACCCACAAATTACCCCTTGAGTCCTCGAGCAACGCGCTGACACAGTTCCCACTTAGGCTGTTTTCATCGTCTTCGCGATGCACCGAATGAACAAAGGTTCGGGAGTCGGGAACGTAGCGACTGAGGCCACCCCCACAGGTGCCGATCCAAAGATTTTGGCGAGAATCCCTCAAAATGGCGAGCACCCGCTTGCGATCGAGACCATCCTCTTGTGAGGCATGAAATCCAACTCGGGTGACCACTTTGGTTTTGGGATTGAAGTGATTGAGACCGGCGTCGTTCGTGCCGATCCAGAGGGTGCCGTCCGTGTCATACCAGAGAAATCGAATATTATCGCTGCTCAGACTGTTGGGATCGTCCGGATGGTGTCGAAACCGCTCGAACGTCCCGGTGCGCGGGTCATACCGGTTGAGCCCGGCATAGTGTAAGCCGATCCAGATTTCGTCATTTTCACCTTGAACCAGCGTCCATACGTCATTGTCTCCGATGCTGCTTTCGTCGTTCTCATCGTTGCGAAAGGTCGTGAAATTGTAGCCGTCGTACTTATTCAGACCGTCCTGGGTGGCGAACCAGATGAACCCCAACCGGTCCTGCAACATGGACAGTACAGAGACCTGAGAGAGACCCTTATTGGTCGATATGTGTTCGAAGCGCAGGTCATTTGTAGACTGGGCGCCGGCCTGAGACCCGCAAAATGCGATCACCATCGCCAGCGCGACGCAAATTTTTGAACCCTTTTTTCTGTGGGGGAACATCCCCATAAGTATGAATGCTCTTGAACAGAGCTCAAATGGAAGGCGCAAAAGTCCGGCTTAAGCGCCACCCCCGGCGGCGCCGTCGATACCACCCGGGCTGGCGGGATATCGACTGCCCGGCCTAACCGTCTTTCCACGCGCCGAACCGCACCGGCAGCCTCGATACCCGAAGGACAATCCAGTCGAACAGCCGGTCGGGCAGGAGCCGGTTGGCGAGCGCGGCCGCGCGGGAATCCAGGCCCACTCGGTACCGGGTCTTGGGACGCCTGGCCCGCAACGCCTTGAGCACAGCCCGGGCCACCTGCTCGGGCTTTAAGTTTCGCTTGTGCATCTCATCGGCCCACCTGGAAAAAGCCTCCATGGCTTGGCCGTAGCGCTCTTTTCCCACCGGATCGAGAGAGTCGAGGTACGCTCGGACGCTGCTGCGCATCTTGTCGTTGGCCGGGGTGTCAATACCCCCGGGCTCGATGATCGCCACGTGAATCCCAAAGGGGTGCAGCTCCCGGCGCAGGCAATCGTTCAGGGCCTCGAGCGCCATCTTCGACGAGGCGATGGCACCGTAAAAGGGCAATGCCACGCCTCCGCCCACCGCGCCGATATTGACTATCCTCCCGTGCGCCTTGCGAATGAGCGGCAACAGGGCGCGGGTCACCGCCAACGTCCCGAACACGTTCACGTCGTATTGAGCGAACCACTGATCCCGTGGGAAGTACTCCAACGGACCGCAAAAAAGAACCCCCGCACAATTCACCAACCCGGTCAGCCCCCCCTCGCCGGTGATCTCCGAGGCGAGGTGTGCAGTGCGCTCGACGGTCTCCTGGTCCTGCAGCTCCAGCATGACAGGAGATATTCGATCGGGATCGAGGGATCTAACGTCCTGCGCATCTGTTTCGCTGCGGACACAAGCCAGCACATGAAATCCTTCTTGGGCGAGCATCCGGCAGCACGCCCGTCCCACGCCGCTCGAGGCTCCAGTGACCGCAATGTGATCAGGTACATTCATTTCCCACAGCTCCCCCTTACCCATATGATCCGAAACACAACTCTTCCAGTGATCCCGCCAAGTTTTGTTTGCGAACTAATTTATCAAAATTCCATTTTTGTTGAAGCTAGCCGCTTGAGGATTTCAGCTCCTCGGTTCCCCTTTTTGGGGAAGCATTCATGCGTCTTGGGATATTATTGTAGTGGAGACAAGAGAGAGGTACACCGTGCGCTTTTCAACAACAGTAGTCTACATGGGCGTCATCGCGAGTTGGGCAGCGATGCCCCTCGCATGTGACAGCGATTCATCACATCCCGAGACCCCCGATAGCGGATCGATCCCTGAGCCGGATAGTGACAACTGTGCTCCTTTCAGTTGGGGAACGGGCCTCGGCTTGGGCAAACCCGTGGCCAACTGGCATCAGTCGGGGTTCATGGACGCCGACCTGGACGGCACAATCGAACAGGAAGAGGTCGAGTTCACTCTTGACGACATCCACTGTCTGGGCCTGCAATCGATCGTTTTGACCGTCGGGGACTCCACATGAAGCACCTGTCCCGACTGGTTCAGTCAGGTCGGTGCCATCGAGCCCCAGCTCTACCAACACAACAGCGCTGTCTTTGCGGTCTACACTAAAAACCACTTACCGGCGCCGGTGGCCCAGATCGCCGGTTATTTAAGCCCTCATTTTAAGGGGGGCTTTTGGACCGGCAAAGAACCTCCGGGGACGATCGGTGCCCTACCCTTCAGCGCGGTAATTGATATGGAAAACGGCCTGGTCATCGCCAGGGACACTTCATCGGATTACGTGATGATCGACGAGATCCTGACCCTGATAAAACAGGTCGACGCGGATTGAGGGGCCTACCGCCTGCGTTTGGACTTTGACCGCTTGGTCGATGAGCTGGCGGACTTTACTTTTCGCGAGCTGCTCTTGTAGGCCGGTCTGGACCTCGGGGCGCTGCGGGCCGGCTTGATCGCTCGAGGCCTCGATCGGCTCGGCGAGGACCGGATGACGGCTCGCGGTCTGGAGGAGGGGCGGGCGCGTCGCACCTTGGTTGCCGGTCTGGAAACGGATGGCCTGGCCCGATGGGAGGATCGCCGCACAGTGGACGCCGGTTTGGCACGCCGCAGCTCCACCGCTCGCTGTTTGACCGTGCCGAACGGCCGGGCCCGGCGGCTGGGCGCGATAGTTCTGGCCCGCCGCACGCCCACAGGTCGAGCCCTCCCCGTCGACGCCGCCGGTCTTAAACCAACAGGCCTCGTCGTGCTCGAGGTGGCGCGTCTCACACCGGCGGGCCTGGTGGTGCTCGATGATGCGGGTTTCAAGCCCACTGACTTGGGTCGACCCAGGCTGGCCGCGCGTTTCGAACCAATGCTGGCGGCCGGACGGGCCCGCCCCAATTTAGCTCTGGCCTCACTGGTGTAGCCCCATTTCTTGGCGCGGCTGATGGTTTGCGGCTCGGCGTTGGGGGGCCGGGCGATGATCTTCTTCACCCGGGGCACCGGCTTACCGATAATTTTGGACACCCGGTGGTGAGCCGGCCCCCGGTGACAAGCCGCTCCGGCCAGGCGGCGACACCGATGGGGATAGTGGGTGTGGTGGTAGGCCAGGTGTATCCGGCCGAACGGGATGAAGTGGTGGTGCAGGTGGGCGTGACAGAAATAGTGCCACCTGACAAAGGACCAGTGATGGTAATGAACCGGATAGTAGTCCCAGCCGAACCAGTGATCATAGCCGGCCATGATCGCGGTCCAGCCGACGTAGGTGTCGGAATAGCGCCACACCACCCGCGCCGGCGACCAGACGCTGCCGGGCACCCAGATCCAACCGATATTCCCCATGTGGGCCCAACTGCCGTAGTGAAACGCCGCCCAGCCCCAGGGAAACGAGGAAACCCACATCCAACCGTGATCGCTGTGCACCCAATGTCCCCGGCTGTAGGGCCGCCAGTTCACCGGCAGTTGATGGGGTTGCCAGACCCAACCATACTTGTGGGTCCAGATCCATTCACCGTACGGAGCGAGTCGATCGTGAAAATAGTCCACATCGACCTCTTTGACACCTTCCGGGCGAGGCATCGCTGCGCTCTCGGTCGGTTGCTCTTCAACCCACTCATCCCCCTGCTCAATTATCTCGATACGCCGGTTCCCCGACGGAGCATCCACCTGTTCGGCCCAGCCGAAGAGGGGGCACAACAACCCGATCGCCACCCCCAACAAACCCGTTTTCCATTGTATGCGGACCATCGCTGCCTCCAATCTGTCCCCCTGAAGGTAAGCAAGAGGCGGGCCATGGTCCGTTAATTCGACAAAACCGTATGATTCAGCCCCATTGGTCGTCACGGAACTGTCTCACCAAAACTACAGTTGAGGTTGTGATTCCAAAATGGAATAGAGGAGATGTTCCAATTTCGCATCACAATTGGGTTTAAAGGTCAGACTGTCGGGGGGAATTCAGTTGGATTCTTCGTACTTCTTGAGCTTGCGCCAGAGGGTGTTGTACCCGATGTCGAGAATTCGGGCGGCGGATTTTTTGTTGCCGTCGCACCGGGCCAGCACGCGCAGGATGTGCTCTTTTTCCGCTTCGGCGAGGGTTATCTCCGAGGAGGGGTCGCCGACCGGGGCCGGCGTTGAGGCATTGCGCTGCTCGATGGCCAACTGAAAATCATCCACCTCGAGGATATTGTTTCTCGTACGCACCACTGCCCGTTCGGTCGCGTTTTTGAGCTCCCGCACATTTCCCGGCCAGGGGTAGTTCTGCAGGAACTGCTCTGCTTCGGCGGAGAGCCCGATCACCGGGCGGTCCTCGGCTTCGGCGAATTGCCGGACGAACCGCTTGGCCAACGGCAGAATATCGGCTTTGCGCTCCCGCAACGGTGGGACGTAGATGTTGATCACGTTCAATCGGTGGTAGAGATCCTCCCTGAACTGCCCGGCGCCCATCAACTGCTCGAAATCCCGATTGGTCGCCGCCAGGATGCGGACATCGACCCTGATGACCCGGTGGGAGCCCAGAGGGGTGATTTCCCCCTGCTCCAGGGTGCGCAGCAACTTCTTTTGCATGTTGAGGCTCATATCGCCGATCTCGTCCAGCAACAGGGTTCCCCCGTCCGCCAGCACGAACAACCCCTTGCGGTCTGCCGCGGCGCCGGTGTAGGCCCCCTTGACGTGACCGAACAGCTCGCTCTCCAACAGGTTCTCGTTGAACGACGCGCAGTTGACCCGGACGAACTTCTGCTCCCGGCGGCCGCTGTTGAGATGGATTGATTCGGCGATCAGCTCCTTGCCGGTGCCGTTGTCCCCGCGAATGAGCACTGTCGCCGAAGAGGAGGCCACCCGTACGATCTCTTCTTGAATGCGCTTCATCTGCGGGCTGCGGGCGATCATCGAGGCAAAGGAGGAGCGGGCGATTTCCTGTTGCAGCTGGGCCACCTCCTGCTCGAGCTTGCGCTGTTTTTCTTTTTCCGCGCGCAGCAGCTTTTGCTGGGTCTCCTTGAGCTCCTGGTTGCGCCGGTTGAGCTTGGCGAAGCTCTGCTTGAGGCTTCGCACCATTTCGCCGAAGGCATCGGCCAGCACGCCGATCTCATCCCCCCGATGGGGGGGCACCGGGGAGTCCAAATCCCCCTCACCGATGCGCCGGGCGGCTTGACTGAGCAACCGCACCGGCCGAACCAAATTGCGGGCGACCACGATCGACAACACGGCGACACACAAGAAAACCACCAGCAGCGGCCAGAAAATGGACCGGCGCAACGCGGATATCTGGTTCGAGATATCCACGTTCATCTGACGCATCAACTGGATGAACGACTGGGAGTCGGTGCCCAGCATCACCCCGCCGAAGATCCCGTGTTTGGCATACTCGCCGGTGGAATAGAAAATGGGGCTGTACACGCGGGTGCGGGGAACCCCGCCCAGGTTGAAGGCCGAGGCGATATCGGTTCGGCCCTGTTGGAGCTTGTAGACGAGCCGGTGATATCCGCGGCCCAACTTCCAGTCCAACTTCATCAGGTTGACCGGGATGCGGCCGGTGAGCCGCTCGATCGAATCGCTCTTCGCGGTGTAAGGGGCCACCGGTTTGCCCCGCCGATCCACCCCCCGGATGTTCCACATCTTGGGATGGGTGATGATCCACCCCTCATCATCGAACAGATAGGTGTAGTTCGCCCCCCGGTAGCCGGCAAAGACCACGGCGTTCTCCTCCATCGACCGCACGTGTTGGGTGAACTGCTGCAGGTGGGTGTGATCCAGGGCCAGGCTCACCACGCCGAGCTTGTTCCCCTGATCGTCGACGACCGGCATGGCAAAGCGAATCACCCCGTCAAACCGCTCCCCTTCGACCACGTCTTCGGGCGCCAACTCGTCGACCAGATGGCGCAGCTCCATCTCCCGGGCCCGCCGCTCCGCCTCTCCAAGGGGACCGGGATCCTCAATCGTCACCGTCCTGTCCTTGCCCGGTACCCGATAGACGATATAGCCGTTGTCCGCTTCCCGGTATCGATTAACGATTTCAACGGCGTTCACCTGTTGGAGCCACGAATAGAGCATGAAACGGTAGATCTTCTTGGCTCGCTCATCGGTGTCCACCAGCCGTTCGATCAGCCGATCCACCCCGAGCTGTTCGAACTTGGTCAGGTGAAAGCCGTGGAGATGGGACACGTAAATCTGTTGCGGCTTGTTGGCCATGGCGCGCTCGAAATACCGCTCCCGCCGATAGGTCGTCCGCGCCGGATCACTGACATCGCGCAGTTCGGAGCGCGGCACCAAATTCTCTCCTCTGACCAGGATCTGTTCCGAGCCGGAGGGATTGATGAAACTGATCTCCTTATAGAGGGGGATTGACCGGCGGATCTCTACCATCTGATCGTTGGTGCCCCCGCGAATCCAGATCTCGCGCCGGTGTTGATCGGCAAAGGTCAGGTACGCCTCAGCGGATCGGGGCAGGGCGGCCAACTCGACGAGGTCTTTTTCGCATTCCCCCAAAAACTCGGCCACCCGACGGGCGATCGACTGGGCCCGGCGTTCATAGGTGGTCGCCGACCGATGGGCCGCCCGGCGCACATCGCTCAAGCGGTGGCTCACGTAGAACCCCACCGCCCCCAAGGGCAAGGCGCACAGCACCAAGAAGGCGACCAGCAGGCGCCCCATCAGCGAGCGAAACGGCCCCACGGTGCCGCCCCGGACCGGGGGAACGCTCGATCGCCGGGTTGTCTGCTCTGTTTGGTTCACTGGGCTCGGCCGTTTCTATATTGGACGCCCCTTTATAGCACAATAATCACCCCGAGATTTGCACCGGCGCCGTTTTTGCCGTAGAGGTCGCGGTATGAATGACACCAACTCGACAACCGATCCCTCGTTGGTTCGGCGGTTCCACCGGCTGACCCCCGAAGAGGTGCTCGCGTCCGCAGAGACCGACGACCGGCGATGCACCGGACGCTTCATCATCCTCAACAGCTACGAAAACCGGGTCTACCAACTCGAAATGGAAGACGGCACCTGGGTCGTGGGCAAGTACTACCGCCCGGGTCGTTGGTCCCTGGAGACCATCTTGGCCGAGCACCAATTTCTGTTCGAGCTCGCCGCAGAGGAGATTCCGGTGGCCTGTCCGCTTCGACTGGCCAACGGATCAACGGTCGACGAGGTGGAGGGCATCCGCTTTTCTCTTTACGAACGGCTCGGGGGACGGGCCCCGGCCGAGCTCGACGATGCCCAACTGAGCGTCCTCGGCCGGCTGCTCGCGCGGATCCACAACATCGGCGCGCTCAAGACCACCCCCCATCGCCACACCCTCAGCTGTGAGACATTCGGCGAAAACAACCTTCGCTTCCTGTTGGAAAACGACACCATTCCGGCGGAAGCGCGGGACATCTACGCCCAAACCGTCGAAGTCCTGCTCCAGCGGATCCGCCCCCTGTTCAACGACGTGCCCAACCATCGAATTCACGGGGACTGTCATCTGGGCAACCTGCTGTTCACCGATGCCGGACCGACCTTTCTCGATTTCGACGACATGGCGATTGGACCGGCGGTGCAGGATGTCTGGCTGCTCACCCCCAGCTTCGACCAGGACGGTCGCCGTCAACGGGAGATCCTGTTGGACGCCTACAGCCAATTTCGCCCCTTCTCCCCCACCTGGCTCCGACTGGTCGAGCCCCTGCGGGCCCTCAGGTTCATCCACTACGCCACCTGGATCGCCCGGCGCTGGGAAGACCCCATCTTCAAGCGCACCTTCGAGCATTTCGGCACCTTGATGTACTGGCAAAAGGAGATCCAGGACCTCAGGGAGCAGCTGGCCCGCATCGACGAGATTTAGCCGCACCGAGCCCTTATTTGCCGAACGAAGCCGATTTGCATACACTCAATCGGAAACCCCCTCGCTGCCTGTGGAGAGAAGAGATGAAGCGTATTGGTGTAGTCGGGTTGATCGTTGTCTGTGGCTGTCTTGCGGGCTGTTCATCGTCCAAACCGTGGTACCGCAGCGCCAACAGCGCTCCCCCGCCGGAGCCCCCGGCGATGCCGGAAGAAGTGTCGGCAGCTGACGAACTCCACGCAGGGGGCGCGGCCCCTGCTGATCAGCTCGAAATAGTAAGCGCCGAAGATATTCGATCAGCAGTCAGTCGTCATCCAATCCAACCGTCGTACCTCCCGGTCCAATCCGCCCGCGAGGCTGCTCCTGCGCCGGCACCGGCTCGCGCCCCTGGTAACAGGAGTTTGTCCGTATCAAAATCGAGCGGAGCCAAATCCGTCACATTTCCGAAACTCCGCAAAGAGACGCCCGGTCAGCCGACCCCGGCGGCGACCGAAATCGAGCGCAAGCCCAAGGTGGTCTACACCGGATTCCTGAAGCTGCAGGTCAAACGGCTGCTCGAAGCGGTGGACGAGCTGACGCGCATTACCGAGGAGAAGAAGGGATACGTCGAATCCCTCACCGAGCGGGTGGTGGTGGTGCGCATCCCGGCCGACGATTTCGAGCAGGTAATGACCGATTTCGCCGCCGTGGGCAAGCTGCTCGAAAAACGGGTCAGCGCCCTCGACGTCACGGCCCAATTCACCGACTTGACCTCCCGGCTCCACGTGGCCGAGGAGGCCCGGCAGCGGTTGCTCGCCCTGTTGGAGAAGGTGATCGATCTCAACGAGCGACTGCGAATATTGGAACAGATCAACCGCTTGTCCGAACAAATCGATTCGATCAACTCCACCTTGACCACCCTGCGCAACCTACTCGACTACTACACCATCACCATCGAGCTCCAACCGATCCTGGCGAACACGGGAGCGGTGCAGCACCGCTCTCCGTTCGCCTGGATCACCTCACTCGCTGCCCACCGTCCCAGCGCGACCGGCGACGGTGACGATATCACCCTGATGGTGCCGGACAAGTTTGTTCATTTCGACGAAGAGGAGGAGCGGTTCTTGGCTCGGGCCGCGGATACGACTGCGATCCGCATCGGCCAAGTGGACAACGAACCGCTGGGGGATGCCCGTTTCTGGATCGAGGCGGTAGATTTCGAAATGGTCGGTCGGGGCATGAACCACGTGGACCAGGGAGAGCAGGGAAGGATCCACTACCGGACCTATGAAAGTCAGGATGCCAAACCGTACTACTACCTGGTGGGGGTGAGCCCGGTCGAGGATGAGCTGTACGTGGTGGAGGTGTTCTATCCCCACAAGGCAGCGTTCGACGCTCACCACGGCGCCGTGATTCAGGCGTTGCTCACTTTCGAGGTGAATTGAGATGATCTGGAGCAAACACGGACTGGCTGGAAGCGCGATGGCATTGATCCTCTTGGGTTGGGGGATGCCCTGCCCCGCTGGTGAAAAACCAGCCCAGCAGGAGGCCCCGAAAGAGTCGGCTGAAACGGTCCAACCGAACACCCACCGTCGAGCCGCTCTCGAAGCGCGGCTGGTGCTCAAGGTGATTCGGGTCGACAAGGTGCGGGATGTTCTGCTCGACGAAGTGAAACGCCTGGGCGGATTTCCCCTGTTGATTGAGAACAGTCAGCTGATCCTTAAAGTGCCGCCCAGTGGATTGACCCCTCTACTGAAAGTCGCTGCGGACCAGGGGTGGGCCTTGAACAAATCGTTTCAACGCCAGGATTTGGACTTGGAGATCACCAAGCTCGAGCGCCGCATCGCCTCCAAGCAGAAAATGTTGGACAAGCTGCGGGCCTTTTTCGACGATTCGGATGTGGCGGCGACCCTACGCATCGAGCGGGAGATGGTCTCCCAGGTGCAACAACTGGAGTCGCTCAAGGGACAGCTGAAGTTGCTGCTCGATCGGGTGCGTTGGGCCCGGATCACGATTGTGTTCAACTTTCAGCGGCGGGATCGCATCGTCGACGCCCACTCCCCCTTTGAGTGGGTCAACACGGCCAACCTCAACCAATTTCTGACGGAGTATTGATCATGCGGTTCGCACCACAATGGATCTCCCTGGTGGGGGTGTGTTTGTTCATCGGCGTCGCCTGCACCCCCCCCTACACCATCACGCCCCCTCCATCGTTCAAACGGTTCGAGCAGTCCCGGGATTTTCGCTACATCACCGCAGACGGGGTGATGCTCAAGGCGCGGGAGGTGGACAACTATCCCCGGGGCGAGCTCGAGTTCTGGACCTCGGCGCTCAAGCTGCACCTGGACGAGCGGGGATATGTGTTCAAGTCGGAAACCTGCTTCAAAACCGAGGGAGCGTTGGACGGGTGCACACTGATCTTCCTGCTGCCCCACGGGGCCGAGGACTGGGTCTTCGGCGAGACCGTGTACGTGGTCGATGACACGATCTACCTCATCGAGGTGGCCGGACCGTTCGAGCGGTACGCCAAAGTGGCGGATGAGCTCACACAAGCGTACAAAACGTTCGATCCCCATCACTGATCCGTGCAACGCGCCCAATTGGGATGGTCCAAAATGGGACACCCCCGATAATCTCTCGACGTTATGGTTGGTTAGCAGGATCAACGCTTCGTTTCGGTATAGCTCGGCGGAATTACACCCTTCCTGTTCAATCGACTCCAACTGACACAACTATTTGAAATAAAAAGCAACTTTCACCTGGCTCGAAGTTGGTCCGGCAGTTGCTTTTGGTATTGGGCAAACACGATGATCAAAGAATTTTGATCCCCGCCAGGCCCCCCGACTTCTCCCGCTCAAAGCCGCCGGCAACCAATGGTACCGGCGGCTTTCGTCTTTTTTTTACCTTGCTTGAAAACAGATGTGAAGTGCTGGGAGAATCAGTTTGGGCAACACCAGACCCCGGGGACTGGATCAGCGCCCGGCTCGAAATCATCACCAAAGGTTTTCTCTAGGCGGCAGCAGGTGTGATCGGCGGGGCAGCCAATCTCCTCAGCGCAGTCCGTGCTGTTCAAGCATAAGCCGTAAATGCACCAGGATCCGCCATCGCCGGAGCACTGTCCGTGGTGCTCGCACTCGATGTCAGCGGACTCTTCGGAACAGTCCGCACCCGTCCACCCGGGATCGCAATAGCAAAAAATCGTCGATCGCACGCATTCACCGTTACCACTGCAAACTGTTTCACGACAGTCTGTGCTGTCCAAGCACTCGTCGTTGACGCACCAGCCCCCCACGCACTCACTGTGAGCCGTGCAATCCGCGCCGCGGTCCACGGCCAGTTCACTCGCCTGATCGTTGTCGAGCTCGACGATGACGAGCGCGGCCTGTTGTCCGTTCTCGTCCCATTCCTCGGCCTCGCAGGACATCAGGACCGATGACGCAAATAGGATCAAAGTCAGTATTTTCATTTGATTATCCCCTCCTGATGGTCGCGTCCTAAAATGCCTTTTCTGGAATGTCAAGAACCAAAAGAAAGACAGCATAAAAAAATAAATACGCACATATTGTACTAATTATGCGACTCGTTCGAGGGCGCTGCGGGAAGGGCTCGATTGCGCCCAAAACGGCGATATTGTTTTGACACAAAACGGGGTGCGTACTACCTCGCAGGCATGGATTCGGGCTTTGTCACCAAGCTGCTGCTGAGCTTTGCCGTCGGTAGCATTTGGATCACCCTGGGAACCATCGCCGCAGAGCGTTTCGGCAGCAAAATCGGCGGACTGATCGGGGGCTTGCCCTCCACCGTGGCGGTGGCCTTGTTGTTCATCGGTTTGACCCAATCTCCGACGGCGGCCGCGCAATCGACCACGGTCATTCCATTGGCCCAGGGACTCAACGGCATCTTCATTGTCGTCTACCTGCTGACCGCCCACCGGGGGCTGATCACCGGACTCGCCTGTTCGTTCTTGGCCTGGGCCTGTATCGCCGCCTCGCTTATTGCAATCAATCTCCAAAGCTTTTGGCTCTCGGTGGTCTGCTGGGTGGCGCTGGCTCTGGCCGCCTACCACATCGTCGAAAAACAGATGACGATCAAGGCCCACGCGAAAGTCCAAGTGCACTACACCCCCTGGCGCATCGCCGGTCGGGCTCTGTTCAGCGGTGCGGTGATTTCGTTCGCCGTGGTGATGGGCAAGCTGGGAGGGCCGGTCTACGGCGGCGTATTCGCGTCGTTTCCGGCAGTGTTTACCTCCACATTGACGATCTCCTATCTCACTGCCGGTGCCGAGTTCTCCCGAGCGGTGGCCAAGTCGATGCTGCTCAGCGCACTGATCAATGTGGTGCTCTACGCGATAGCGGTTCGATATCTCTATCTTTGGCTGGGTCTGGCCTGGGGCACGGCGCTCGCCCTGCTCTTTTCTGCGGGGACCGGATACTTGACCTATCTGTTCATGCGCTCGAAAACAACGTAGGCGCGACCGAGAGCGGGATCGAATTGCGGTTTATTGATCGTCGCCAGGGTCACGGCGATCCCGCTTGACCTGCGCCCGGCGACGCTTGTTCTCCAACCGACGGCGTTTCGCCCCTGCCGGTACCTTGGAAGGAATCCGCCGGGGCTGCTCCACCAACGCCTCCCGCACCAATTCGACCAACCGCTCTCGGGCCAGCTGTCGGTTGCGGTGCTGGCTACGCTCGGTGTCGGCATGAACCGTCAACACCCCCTCGGTGGAGATGCGATTGGCCAGTCGCTCCAGCACCCGCGCCCGCTGGGTGTCGTTGAGCGCCACCGTCTCCTCGACGTTCCACTGCAACGTCACCCGCGAGCTCGTCGTATTGACATGCTGTCCCCCGGGGCCGCCGGCCCGCGAAGCGGTGACTGATAGCTCAGCGCCGGGAATGGTGATGCCGCTGTTGATGGTGAGATCGTCTGCCATTGGCTATGGACATAGCACGGGGCGAGGCGTTCAGGAATGGCAAAACCCGAGTAGGAACGCCTCAATCATCCTGATCAGCACTCTGCCCGAAGAGTGGTCCACCGCTGGATTTCTACAGCCGCAGCCGCCGCTGTCTCCGTCCCCGTCATCCCCGTCACTGTCGCCGTCACTATCGGCATCGCTATCCCCGTCGCTATCCGTATCGCTGTCTCCGTCCCCATCGCTGTCGGTGTCCCCATCCCCGTCACCGTCGGTATCGGCATCGTTGTCGCTATCGGTGTCGCTATCGGTGTCCCCGTCACTGTCGGTATCCCCGTCGCCGTCGGTGTCCGAATCACTGTCCGTATCCCCGTCGCTGTCTGTGTCCCCATCACCACCGTTGAAGGTCATCTCCCCGGTGACCACCAGGGCGTAGGGTTGGGGGCCGTTGGGAATGTTGTGCGCCGCGACAGTGACCGTGTACTCCCCCGGAATTGCAGAGAACAGAAGGACCTGCTCGACCGTATTGAGCCGGTCGGCCTGGCCATCGGGAACCGATTCCCCATCGCTGAAGTTGTTGCCCAAGTACTCGTCCGCGGGTCCGGCGACCGTCAAATCCAAGTCGTTGTTGAGATGGGGATTGGCCCCGGGAGTCGAGGGAAAGTCGGTCCAGACCAGGGTCACCTTGAACGGTGTCTCACTCCCGGTGACGGTGAAGGCAAACGCCTCCTCGTCGGTCGCGCCCGTGTCGAATCCACTCTGATCGGCGATCCACAGCAACTGCTGGTCTTGGGGAAAGTGCAGGGCGTTGTCGAGCAGGATGCGCCCCCACCCTTGCTCGTTGGACGGAATGGCCGGTTCACCGGTCATCTCCACCGCCGAATTGATCAGCGTCCCCTTGAGCAGGGCCGCGCTGGGAACAAAGCCGTCCGCGGGGTTGGCTTCGCCGCTGGGATAGAACCCATCCATGAAATACTGCCGCACCAATGTCGCCAATCCGGCTGCTGCCGGGCAGGCCATGCTGGTCCCGCTCATCGATTGGGTGGTGCAGTTGAAACTGTCGACGTCCCGATCGCTTCGGGCGGATATGATGCCCGCGCCGGGAATGGTCACATCCGGCTTGATCCGGCCGTCTTCCGTGGGTCCGACGCTGGAGAAGCTGGCCCGATTTTCGGCGTCGTTCCCCCGCTGGGTCGCGCCCACGCCCAGACAGCTCTTGGCCGTAGAGGGGCTGATCACCGTGCCCACGCCCCCCCCTTCGTTGCCCGCGGCAAACACGAGTAGATAGTCCGGGTTGTCCCACATCACCTGATCCACGTCTTCGCAGCCGGTGGAGTAGTCGTTGTGAATCGGATCGTTCTCCTTGTCCCCCCATGAATTGGCGTGAATGCGGGCCCCCTGATGATAGGGCTGCAAAAAAATGGGCTTCAGATCGATCACCGGGCAGCCCAATCCGGGCAGGTCGGCGCAGTCATCCGTGGCGAACCCGCCGTCCTGGATAATCAGCTTCGCCCCAGGGGCCATGCCGTCGCCGGGATCGTGAATGATAGGGGTTTTCAGGTCGTCACCGGCCATGGTGCCGGCCACGTGGGTCCCGTGCCCCTGGGTGTCCCATTGGGATGAAGTGACACCGCCGGAACACTCTGCGTCGTGGAGAAAATCCACGGCGATCAACTTCCGTTGTGACAGATCGACTTCAGTGCCCAAGTCACATTCGTTGGTCGCCGGCAGCCCCTGGGCTTCATCGTAAAAATAGCAGCTGTCCGCATCGATACCCGTGTCCAACGAACAAATGATCTGCCCCTCGCCATAGATACCGTGGTCGAAAATGGGGGTCGTCTGGCCGCTGTCAAGACCGGACTGACCGACCCAGATGGTGGTGTCGTTCAACAGACCGCGGCGGGCTTCGACATCGAACCAGAACACCGCCTCGAGCTGCGCCAACCGCTCGCGAAAACGGGCAATCGCCGTACGGGTCATCAGCAATTTGATTCTCGAAAACCGCCCGGCAGCGCCCGAGGCGACCACTGTTCCCGCCCCCCATCGGGTCAGTTGGGCCACCACTTTTTCAACGGGAGCATCGGGGAAAACATGGACCATAACGACATGCCGCGTCGCGTCCTTTGACGGCTCGATCGCCCTGACCCACTTCGACAGCTTATAAGCCGGATGGTATCGGCCAATCCACGACGCACCGGTCGCCTCTCGCAACGATTTCCGTTGACCGACGCGAAGCCTGACCAGGTAGGTATAGCGGGGCAAGTAGGTGTAGACCCGATCAACGGCGGCAGTCAGAGCGGCGTGGTTACGCCGGGTGATCGGCCCGGGAAATTTAACGAGGTAAGTACCGTATTGATCAGAACGAAGTGCTTGCGCGCGAAGATGCACAGGGAGCGTCGGCAGCGGTTTTTCTGTATCAAACGACAGGGAATGGAGGGTGATCCAGGAGCGCTTGTCCGTCGATTCAGCGGCCTCAACCCCGACCGTGTACAGCAGCAGACCGACTATTGCAAAGCTTCGAATCATGCCCATGGGTTTTCTCCTGACTATTGCATGTTACATAAAGGAAGCCTGAAATAGTCAAATTGGGCAAGTTCATTTTCATAGAAAGGAGACGGGGACACTGTAATCGGATTTTTGCAATATCCTCAGTGGTTGCTAGTAGTTCGGTTGGGCGTGTTTTACGAGTATCTCGAGCGCCTGGTATTTTTGATCCCAGGATCCCGGTACCAACCCGGCGTAGAACAGATCGAAGTTTGCCTGGTCCGCTCCTGTGGGGCCGATGTACACTTTCACCTTTCGGTCATTGGTCGGGATTTGGACGGTCTTGTAGTAATAGAACTCTCCCATTGAGTTCGATACCTCGGTATTCAGCGCAGACAGCGGACCGATTGGACAAGTGGTATCATCTCCGCACACCTGTGCTCTGATGCTGGTACCGGTATAGTTAAATCCGTACACGACGAACGTCACATCTGTGCCCGAAAAATTGCCCACGGGGTACAGGTCCACAAATGCTCCTTTGGGATAGTGATAGTCACCAAAGGACGATACCCGAAGCCGATCGGGCTCGCTGGTATCGACGGTCGCGTAGGTTATTGTCGGAACAGCGGTCGTATGTTCCGTTGGTTTCCATTTGAGGACAGAGGGCAACAGGGAGGGGAGGTACCCACCGGCTCTGTGGCCTTCCAGTTTGGCGTCGCCGGGATTCTTCAACAGATAGCCGCCTTGGTCGCAGTTGCCCAATCTCACATTGTCTGCGATGAGTGTCCCATCCGAGCGAATCGAGTGAGGACGCGATTGTCCCAGTCCGGTTCCACAGGCGCCCCCTTTGTCGAAGCTGACGTTGCGCAGCGCCACATTTCCTCCTCTGGAATCGACAACATGGCAATAGCCGTTTTCGTATGGCAACTGGGTCGACGTCTGGAATCCCGAAATGTTGATGTTTGCTTTGGTCGACCAATTCTCGAGCAGACAGTGCTCCTCGGCGTCCAGACCGAAAACATTTACATAGGGGCTGTTGCCGGCCACACCCGCTGGGGCGCCGACCTCGATGATGTGATGGGGCCCGACGCCGGCCCTTCGATCCATGGAACAGGCAAACCCACCGGTCATGGTCAATCCCTCGCCATTGAGCAAAAGGATATGGGAACCGGGATATTGCACATCGATTTTCAGACTGCCATCGTCTTTTTCTTTCATTTGGAGGCCGTTTCCCATCATGACATTGGTCATCACGATGTCGACGATGTTCATCGCGTCAAAGATATAGTCGTTCGCACCGTGAATTCCGGGATAGGTCCGCACATTGATGAAATTATGATTGAACCCATCAATATCGGAATAGGTGTACTGTTGGGTCGATTCAGACATCCTTCCGACCCGGTAATTCGCCCGATGGGCTCCGAAGAGATAGACATCCCGCAAGGTCACATCCTTCATCGATCTGAACATCTCGGGATTCTCTGCCTGCATCAGGATGGTGTAGTCCAAGCCATCTTGGTAATCGTCGACCTTCAGTTGGATCTTCTCAAAGAGGATCGCGCCGGTGCCCTGGGTAAATCGAAACAGCGCATCTCCTATGCCACAGTTCCCCGCCCTGTCATACCAAATCATCGTGCTGGCGGGCGATGCCCCCTTGATGCTCAGTCCCGTTAGATGGGTATCAGCAAAGAAATTGCACTGCCTGGTGCGATAGATACCTGCCGGAAACACAATATTGGCGCCATGGGTAGCGTTTTCAAACAGATCTCTCAGCGCCGGTCCGTTGTCGTAGGTTGGACTGGACCTCACCCCGAACCAATAGGGATTGATTTCATTGACAGAGCCGATGGGGATCACCGAATGGGGCGATTCGGGGAAGGAGGCGTAATCCCCGAACTGGACCGTCCCCCCGTTCGAAAAATCAAAAATCTGGAAGTTTCCCGCATTCAACGACCCTTTGATGTTCAAGTTGTAGCCGTTCAATTTGAAGTATCCCCCCGGTTCGAACACCAAAGAGGTGGTCTGGGGGTAGGTCGTATGTTGGGTCAGGACGACTTCTGAGTCGATTATCATCGTTGTATAGGTGGGAATACCCGAGGTCGCTTCACCGGCGGCCGTCATCTGGTGTAGTGCAACAATCGCAGGCAACAGGACCCATCTGATGATGAGCTTTCTCTTGTTTAATATAGTCTCCATCTCTTCTCCTCTCGTTTTGCCAATCGACAATCCGACCCGGCACTCTTGCGCACCCCTATTGAGCAAATCGCATACCCGGATGGTTCAAAGGACAACTAGACGGAAAAAATCAATAATTTTAATTATTTTCCAACCACACGAGGAAACTGATCAACTCGACGGGTCGGTACCTGGAGGAGACGCAGGTAACGCTTGGCAGAGTCGATCGGGGGCAACGAAGGGGAACTCAGCACCACGATGCTCCTTCTCATCACAAAACAAGGTCTGGTTCTGCCGCGGAACAGGGGATTGTTACCCGGCTAGAGGTAACCGTGACGTTTCACCCTCGTGGTGCATCGGATGCCGCATCATCGCGGGCTTTCCCCACCGGTTTGTGGCGCGATCCAATGGTCTGGTTTAACAGAACTGGTACAGAGGAGGTGATGACAATGAGCACGTCAGCAATCGAGAAACAAACCCCACTGGAAAAACGCTGGCCCACACAGAACCCCTTCCATTTCGCCGTTTTTCACCAAAATGCATACCCCAGGGGCAATGGAAAATTGGGGCCCAGTGCATCCCTGGCCCAGCGAAACCTGGGCAACGATGTCGCGGTCAAAGATGGATTTCGCATGTACCAGGGCCTAACGGTTCCAGGCTTTCCCGCCCACCCCCACAAGGGCGGGGAGACTGTGACAATTGTCGACAAGGGATTGATCGATCACGCGGACTCCCTCGGTTCAGGTGGCCGCTATGGCAACGGGGACGCGCAGTGGATGACCGCTGGCAACGGGGTACTGCACTCCGAAATGTTCCCCCTGCTCGACGATGTTGACGAAAATCCATTCGAGCTGTTTCAAATCTGGCTCAACCTTCCCCGGGCCAGCAAGGAGGTCGAGCCCCACTTCACCATGCTCTGGCGCGAGGAAATTCCCGTGATCGAGCACCGGAGCTCAGAGGGCCAATTGTCTCGTATCAGAGTTTTCGCGGGTGATGTGAAAGGAACCTCGGCGCTTCGTCCCTCTCCCCATTCCTGGGCGAGCGATCCGGCGCACGAGGTGGCCATCTGGACCATCGACCAGGCGCCGGGGGCCGAATGGACCCTGCCCGCGGCGAGCCCAGGTATCAATCGAAGTCTCTATTTCTTTGCCGGCGACGAATTGCTCATCAACGACGAATCGATTCGCCAACACTCGGCACTTCAGCTGCACCCCGACCGCGAGCTAACCCTAAAAGCCGGTGCTGCCGGGAAGGGGAACCGTTATCTCCTACTGCAGGGTAAACCGATCGACGAACCGATTGCCGACGGTGGACTGTTCGTGATGAATACCGATGAGGAGCTGCAGCAGGCCCAGGAGGAGTACCGGCGGACAGAACTCGGTCCTTGGCCCTGGCACAAGCCGGATCCCACCCACCCGGCCGGGCGGGGCCGCTTTGCCCTCTACAACGACGGCAGGGAAGAGATTCGTTAGCACCGACCGGTTTGACATCGCTTCGGTGCTGTGGATACCTTGCCCAGCTAGATGAAAGACGATCGCAACAGTTTTCGCGCCCTGGTCGGGGCCCAGTTCTTGGGTGCGTTCAACGACAATCTGTTCAAACAGCTGATCCTGTTTTTAGCGGCCGGGTATATCTTCAAAGACCGGGATGTTCAGGGACTCGCCTTTGCCGTCTTCGCCCTGCCCTTTGTCGTGTTCAGCGGCATGGCCGGGGACCTGAGCGAGCGGTTCAGCAAGCGCACCATTATCTTCAACATGAAACTCGCCGAAATCGGCGTGATGCTGCTCGGGGTGGTGGCCTTTATGTTGTTGAGCTGGCACTTCATGCTCGTGGTGCTGTTTTTGATGGGGCTTCAATCCGCCTTCTTCGGCCCCTCCAAGTACGGGGTGATCCCCGAGTTGATCGGACCGAACCGGTTGCTGCGGGCCAACGGATCGATCGCCATGACCACCTTCATGGGCGTGCTGTTGGGCCAGGCGCTTGCCGGGCCGTTGCTCGACAGCTTCGATGATCGGCTCTGGGTACCGGGAATCGCCTGTATTGTCATCGCCGCGGTCGGCACCCTGATCGCCCGTAGAATGTCGCGGCTCGCCCCACAGAATCCGGCGCAATCGATCTCGCCGAGCCCCTTCGGCAGCCTGTTCAAGACTATCGGCACCCTGCGCAAACGACAGGGTCTGTTTCGCTTCGTCCTGTTGTACTCCCTGTTCTGGTTCAACGGCGGGGTGGTCCAGCAGGCCATCGTCAGCCTGGGCGAATCCCGATATCTGGATGTGGGCGTGGGGGAAAAAACCCTGCTCTCCTACCTGCTCGTGACTCTCTCCGTGGCGATCATTCTCGGCAGCATTTGCGCACCCATCATCTCCAAATGGCTGGTAAGGCCGGGACGCACCATTATCCTCGGGGCCGTCGGCATGGCCACCGGCCAGTTGGCGCTGCTGTCGATCGGCGCGGTGATCACCCGCGCCCAAGGGGGGCTGTGGCTGGCCCATGGAATTTTGGCCTGGATCGGGTTCTCGGGCGCCATGTTCGTCGTCCCGATTCAGACCTACCTGCAGCACGCACCAGAAAAGGGCAAAAAGGGGCAGACCTTTGCCGTCAACAACTTCATGAACTTCCTCTTCATCTTTTTGGCCGGCGTCTACTACCTGGCCGTGCGCTCGCCGCAAATCGGTTTGGGACCCACCTGGGCGCAGGCCCTCGCCGGGTTTCTCGTTCTCGGTTTCCTGCTGCTCAATCGAGGTCTGGTGGCTGAGATGACCATCAGCGACGACAGATGACCGATGCCGGCCGCTACCGCCATGACCGACATTGTCGGGCTCCCCGGAATAGGATAGAGACCGTTACCCGTTTGAACAGACATGGTAAGATATGAGAATGAAAAGGAGCTGCCCCAAAATGAAAACCGCGGGAAAGTACTGTCTGTTGGTGTTTGTGTTGTTCGCCGGCTGCAACTCGGATCTCTACACCAAAAAGCTAGCCACTGAATCGCTCAAGGACAATCCGTCGGTCAGCGTGGTCAATGGGTATCTCGATCTGAAATACACCGAGAACCGAGCAGCCGGATTCAGCCTGTTTCACCAACTCGATCCGTCAACCCGCAAACCGCTGCTGATCGGCCTGCAAGTGCTGGGATCCATCTCATTACTCGTTTTCATCTTCTGGTTTCGAAAAAAACCGTTGCCGGTGGTGCTGCCCTTCCTGATTATTCTCTCCGGGGCGCTGGGCAACCTGATCGACCGCATCCGCAACGGATACGTGGTCGATTTCATCTTCTTTCATATCGAGAATCAATTCAGTTGGCCGATCTTCAACGTGGCCGACATTCTAATCGTCGTCGGCGCCGGCCTCGCCATTATTCAGACGTTCTCCCGGCGAACGGATCTGTTGCGGGAAACCACTTGACCATTCGCTGGGGTTCCATCTCGTCGTGGATCCCGTCCCAGAAATCACAGCGCTCTTTTTTGTGACCGCTTCCGGTGGAGAGGGGCAAATCGAAGGTGAGGTGGAGGTCGGTGGTCGCGTCATAGGCGGGCCATGAGAGGGTGCTGAGGGGATCATCGGGCGTGCCGGTGAGGGCGAACCGGCTCCACCTCGCCCCCATCGAGCGGGCCAATTCTTGCCCGGCTTGGCCAATTCTGCCCAAGGAGCCATCGTTACCGAAGACGAACATCAGCTCGGCGCTGTGGTACACCTCGAGCTCGGCGAACATCGGCGTCTCAGGGGGGCGCTCAAAGGTGTACAAGAACTTCTCCACACCGGCAGAAGAGAACGCGCGGGCCATTCTGCGCGTGGGGCAGACAAAGAACGCGTCGGTGGTCACTTCGATCAGCGCCTCGTTGGCCGAAGCAAAATCATCCGGGGCGTACCGGTCGATGATGGCGTCGACGTGATGTTGAAAGTAGCGGCCGAGTGCTTCGCGATACTCGATCTCATCGACCACTTCGATGGCGCCGATGACGTAGTGGTGGAAAATGGTTCCCTCGTCGGCCACCGTGCCGATGATCAGCGGTACCTTGTCGAATTGGCCGCTGACCAATGCATCAGCCGCTGACAGGGGAAGAAACGCCCCGTCCAGGTTCGGCCCCCACCGGTTCACATCGTCCTCCCCCTGGTAAAACACGCCGCCCGGTTCGGTCGTAGCGGCCAGGGAAGTGATCAACCGGTCTGCCGGGAGTTGGCGCAGGCAGCTGAGCACCTGCACAGAATCGGGACATCCCAATGCCTCGGCCCACTGCAGCCCCCGTTGCTCGGCAGCGCTCAGGGGTTCGAGCATTTTCGAGGTGAGCACGCCGCTTTGCAGGATGGCGCGGTGAAACAGTCCGGTACTCTGCCCGGATAGCAGGTGGCCCATGATGCTCATCGCACCGGCGGAGTGACCAAAAAGGGTGATGTTGTGCGGATCACCACCGAACGCGGCGATGTTCTCCTGCACCCAGCGCAGGGCGAATTGTTGGTCGAGCATGCCGTAGTTGCCCGACGTGGGCTGGCCCGCCGGTTCGTTGCTCAGCGCCGGATGGGCCAGGAAGCCCAACGCGCCCAAGCGGTAGTTCATCGAAACGAGTATCATCTGATTGGCCCCGGCCAGCTGGTAGCCGTCATACTGGTCATCGTGCCCGGTCCCCAGGAGATACGCGCCCCCGTGAATCCAGACCAGCACCGGCAGGGGCTCCGGTGGCAGGGGATAGGGGCTCCAAACGGTCAGGGTGAGGCAATCTTCACGACCCGTGGCCATGCCGAACATCGGGTCGGCCTGGGGACAACGCTCGCCCGGCTCGGTCGCGTCGAACGTCTCTTGCCAAGGGGTGACCGGGATCGGCGGTTTCCAGCGGTTCGATCCCACAGGGGGCGCGGCATAGGGGATGCCGTGGAACACCCGCACGTTTCCGTCAATCAAACCGCGAACCGCTCCTGAATCGAGCAGCACAACCGGATCGGAGGGGAGGCCCCCGTCGTCCGGCGCGCCGCTGTCGTCGATTGCTCCACTGTCCGGCTCCACCTGTTCCTGTACCGGGTCGTCGCAACCGAACAGACAGATCGCCGTCACAATTGCACACCGTGCCGTTATCGTTGTCGATGTCGGCTTCAAGCTGGAAAATCTCCTCTATTATAAGCCTAACCCGTTTTGGGCCGGGCTCAACGAGGTTGAGACGGGACCACGATAAAGCCGATCCGAGCTACTGAATTTTATGCTTCACCCCTGACACACCCGACGACCACTCCTCAAACCCCCATCGAGGAACGGGAACCGGGTGGATCAGCCCTCGCTGCCGGTGGGCCGTGCAGCTTCGCCGAAGACCGGGCTCGGACTATCGAGCGACGGACGGTCGAGGGTTGGGCGGTCGAGGGTTGGGTTCTCGACCGGACGGGATCTCAGGTGGGGCAGCAGGGAAATGATGTCGCCACCGGGAATGATCCAGGTTTTCTGCCCGATTTTGGTGGCGTGCTCGAAAATGCCCTTGGCGCAATAGTATCTCAGCGTGCGAGCAGATGTTTTGAGCAACGGCGCGAGCTGCGCGACGGTGTAAAGGGACTCTTTTTCGATGTGTGTTAGGTTGCTGAGTTGATGAGTTGACAATCGCATTCGATCCTCCTCCACGCTGGGGGTCACAAGTTGTGATGGGAAATTTGCAAGGGGTGTGCCAGTGCCGCAGTGTTGCAGATGTGGCGCGTAAAAACGGTTGATTTTACGGCGCAGGATTCGATTTTCCCATGTGATTGCGCTCTGATTGGTCGCAACTGCCGCAATGTGTTGGTACTGTCAGAGGGGGCAGATGACAGTAGGCGCACACTTTGACAGTAGATCAAAATACCGTCTCAGTGAAATCGTATTCCGTGACATCTATGGGCCGCTGTTGCCGGGAACATCTCCTATGGGGGAGGCGATCTATCGACGGGAGAGTCCGAAGTCGGCGAAGATCTGTTCAGTCACCGGATCCACCGGCAGGACTTTGTGATGGTCGTCAATACAGCAGTGGACCGTGTGGCCGTGGGCGATCAGTTTGCTCTCGTCATCATCGCGAATAACGTACTCGTAGCTGAATTTTACCGGTGCAATGGAGAGAGGCCGGGCATAGACGGCGAGCACATCGTCGTAATCCGCATACGATTCGAGCTGGACGCGGAGATCGACGATGGGATGAAATCGACCCAACTCCTCGATTTCCTTGTATGATCGTCCATTGGCGCGAATCAGACCGGCCCGGCCGATTTCAAAGTACTTGAGGTAGTTGGCGTGATAGACCACCCCTGCCTTGTCCGTGTCTGCGTAGAGCACGCGAAATTGATCGCGAAACCACCGATGGCCGGTGCGCGCCTCGACCACAAATCCGGCATCGAGCTCTTTTTCGATTTCAAAACGGCGTTTCATAGTCAGCTTCTCTAAAAGTCTCGCGCCTTCACGTCAAGCATTCCACTTCTTGAATACCAAGCAACAGTTGGGCCCGCCAAAGCCGAAAGAATTGGACATGGCGATGCTATGACTGACCCGGCGCGAATGGTGGGGCACGAAATCGAGGTCGGCAAAGGCCGGATCGACGTCAAGATTCAACGTGGGCAAGATGGTTTGCTCGACCATTCCCTCGATGGTCATCACCGCTTCGAGGGCCGCCGAAGCGCCGAGGGAATGACCCAATTGGGATTTGTTGGAGCTGATCGGAATATTTGGCAAATAGTTGCCGAACACCTCGCGCAGGGCTTGGACTTCAGTTTTGTCGCCAATCCGCGTCGACGTGCCGTGGGCGTTGATGTATTCCACCTCGTCGACGGCGATATCCGCATCTTGGACCGACTCTCGAATACAGGCCGTGATCGTCTCGGTTCTCGGATTGGTGTAGTGGTAGGCATCGGAGTTCATGTGTTGGCCCAGCACCTCGGCCTTGATCGGCAGGTCGTTCTCCTCGGCGAATTGGAGCGAGGAGAGCAGCAGCACGCCTCCCCCCTCGGCCAATACAAAACCCCGGCGATCCCCGCTGTACGGTCGACTAGCGTGTCGGGGATCCGCCACCGACCGGTCGTCCCCCTCGGACATCAGGAGAGCCCTCATATTGCCGAATCCGTAGAGGATGGTGGGCAACAGGGGCAGTTCGACCCCGCCGGCGAACATCACATCCGCGTCTCCCCGCTGAATGATTTTGGCGGCCTCGGCGATGCAGTGATTGCCGGTGGCGCAGGCGGTCGCCGGTGCCATCACCGGACCGGTAAATCCGAGCAAAATCGATGCTTTTCCCGCGGGCATATTGGCGCAGACGTTGGGCAGACAGAACGGCGAAACTCTCAGCGGTCCGCCCTCCTGCAAACCGCCGAGGTTGATTTCGTACGCATCGGTGCCGTTAATTGCCGAACCGATGAAGGCGCCGATGCGGTGGGCGTTGTGCTCGTCGATCGTCAGCGCGGCTTTTCGCGCCACATCGGCACAAAGGGCCATGGTCAGCGGAATGAACCGGGCGTTCCAGAAATGCACCTCCCGTTCGGTGAGAAATTCGTAGGCCAGCGGATCGAAGTCGGGAATCTCGCCGACCGCCTTGGCCGGATAGGACCCCGCATCAAATCGCGTGAGCCACGAAATTCCCGATTCATCCCGTTGGGCCCGTTGCCAAGTCTGCTTCAGCCCGTGTCCCAGACAGGTGGAAACCTCGTATTCCACGACGACGACTCTTTTGTTTTCAGGCGCTTTCATTTCGCTCGGCTTCCTAGACGCAGCTCCATCCCCAGAATGACGAGTGGGAGCGGACAATAATTCGACTCGCGCCCGCCGCGAGTTGTAACCAGGTGATTATAATGATCTTTGTCATACGACTATTTCATAAACGCGACCAATATTGGTCACTATCTATGGTTTATGCAGTGAATGCAATAGTGCGCGGCAGGGTCCAGGGCGTGTTTTTTCGACACTACACGCGTCAGCGGGCCGAGGAGCTGGGGCTCGCCGGCTGGGTGCGCAATCTGCCGGACGGTACCGTGGAGGTGTGGGCCGAGGGCACCGAGGAGCAGCTGAGCGAGCTGACCGAATGGCTCAAGCTGGGATCCCCCCTCGCCGCGGTCGACGCCGTGAAAATCGACCGGCCCGCCCCCAAGGGCCTGACCGGCTTCAGCGTCACCTACTAGCCGATGCCTATTCAATAAGGACAGATGAGCAGCTCCCCTTGAAAAGGAGGCTGGGGGGATTTTGTCCCCCCAAAGGTGCCGCTCGAGAGACGAAATCCCCCTAATCCCCTTTGAGGGTGTTGTTTTAGTCTGTGCTTCGCGGCTTTCGATGTAGGGCTGGGGTTCACCCCCAGCCGCTTTCCCTCGTCACTGCTGAGCGAGCGGCCGGG
>JANQET010000033.1 GCA_028278265.1 Myxococcota bacterium | reverse complement strand
GTCGCGGTTACATCCCCGCCTCCGGTTTACCGCGACCGGCCTACGTCATCCAATACCGCTTCCTATCGGTTTCTACCCACTCCCAATGCAGGAGATTCTCATTTTTGCTATGATTTCTTGGTGGTCGTGAATGATGCCGCAGTTGGCTTCGCATACGCCGCAGGTGGTACAGCGAAACAAGATCTCTTTTAACGAAGGCGAATACGCCAGCTTGTCTTCATACAGCGATCGGGCAATCTGCATCATCCCCCCTGCGCTGTGCGAAAAAAAGTGTCCCAGGGTGTTTACGGGACAAAGCGGGATATAGGCGGCTTCGTTTTTTCCGTAGGTGCACTGGCCGCAGCGCGTACATTTGTGAATTTCGGTATAGAGGGCGTTGCTCAAATCGATTTTCTTTGACACGGTTTTCTCCTTGGGAGCTGGCTAAAACATCAACAACCCCGGGTTCATGATGTTGAGCGGATCCAGCTGGTGTTTGATGTCGGTGAGCAGAGATCCGTAGCTCGATTGGGTCGTGCTCAGAAAAACCGGATCTCTTCTGAAGCGAAACATCACGCCGCCGAACCGATGTTGCAGCTCCATGTACAATCGCTGATAAATTGATTTGAGATGATTGATATACTCGGTTCGATCCACCAACGATCCCGGGACATAGACCACAAAAGCCAAAAAGAACTCTCTGGCATGAGAAAACGGCAGGGCGCGGAAGAAATACGGGGGCTCGAATTCCTTTGCGGCCAGATCCCACATGTATTTTTCGATTCTCGACACGTTGGCCGGCTCTGCTGTCAGCAGGCACCCGGACAGATGCATACCGGCCCTCAACTGACTCTCCTCACCGGGTTTGGGGTGCAGCCCCTCTCCGAAATACGACAGCAAGTACCGGGTGCAGCCGGGATGCAGCTCGCGGGCCCGCTCGGTGGGCAATACCTCCCCTCCGCAGGTTCGGGCGATTTTCCCGCAGGCCTCGATCTGGGCCTCGACAACCCCGGCATAACCGCTCAATCTCGCCGAAGCGATGCCGAAGGGATATCCGTCCGGCGGGGTTTTCTGATCTGTTTTCATCATCGAATCGGGGATCTTCGCCGTTTTTGAAATCATCATTTCGTGAAACAGGTTCCATCCCCAGGACCAGAACGTCACACTTTCGGCAACATTCCTCCGGACGATGTTTTTCATATAAGCCACGGCGCCTTCGAACTCGTCGAAGCCCGCCAATACAACGGTTTCCGTTTCACCCCGATCGAATATTTTTACCCCGGCCTTGGTAATGATGCCCATTGTCCCCAGTGCGCTGGTAAACAAGCCGGTCAAATCGGGGAAGCAGTGGTACCGCGATCGCCAACCCGCACCCGAAAAACACGCCGATCCCGTCCGCACGATCCCTTTTCCAGGGGTGACCACCTCCAGGCTGGTGATGGGATCCGGATCCCAACGGGCCGCGAAATTGCCGGACGGACGCATCAGATAGTTGGCCAACGCGCTCGATCCACCGGTCGCCGTGGGCAGATGACAGAAAAACCCCCGTTCCCGCAAGGTCTGACTGAGCCTGTGGAACGTCACGCCGGGCTCGATGACCGCGTAGGCCGCATCCTCATTGATTTCGACAATCGCATCCATCAATCGCAAATCCACCACAATGCCCCCCTGGATCGGGATGCTCATTCCCGCAATGTTGGATCCCCTGGACAGGGGGGTCAGGGGGACGCGATGGCGTCCGGCCGCTTGAACCAGGTGTAGAACTTCATCGGTGTTGATGGGCAACGCGGCAAAGCTCGGGCTCGTGGCGTGACCTGGCAGGATTGCCGAGTCCGCGGCATAACTGGCAAGTACCATTGGGTCGTCGCTGATGCGGTCTTGGGGAAAGATGGAAAATAGAGTGTTTTTCAATTCGCTCATGATTGAACCTCCTCATGACACGGCTCGGTCCCCCGAGGGTACAGGCCGGCAACGGCGCAGGCCGCCAGACGGCCGCTCGGGCTTTCGGCTCGACTGGGGACCGCAATCGGTACGCTGGCGCCGAGCACGACACCGGCAGCGTCGGCTCCGGTGAGCAGGATGAGCTGCTTGGCCACGATGTTTCCCGCTTCCAAATCTGGTGCCACAAGGATGTCCGCGCGGCCCGCCACTTGCGAATCGATGCCTTTGATGCGCGCTGCCTCTTGGCTGAGCACGTTGTCGATGGCCAGCGGACCGTCCAATACGCCATGCTCGATTTGACCGCGCTCGGCCATTTTGCACAGCGCGGCGGCGTCTACCGTGGAGGCGATGTTCGAATGGACGGTCTCGACCGCGGAGAGGAGCGCCACTCTCGGGTCACCGATCCCCAGAATGCGCGCCAAGTCGATGGCGTTTTGAACGATGTCCACTTTTTCGTCCAAATACGATTCGATGTTCAGTCCGGCGTCGGTGATCAGCAGGACGTGCGGCGGATTCGGCGCCTGAACGATATACACGTGACTCATTCGCCGGCGTGTGCGCAGACCGCTCCTCTTTCGCACGACCTCTCGCATGAGCTCGTCGGTGTGCAGGCTACCCTTCATCAACGCATCGGCTTCCCCCTCCCGGCAGAGCTGTACAGCGCGGGCCGCGGACTCGGCGATGCTCCTGGTGTCAATCACTGGGAGGTTCGACACATCCACATCAATTTCGGCGGCGAGATTCTTCAGCTGAGCCGCCGGTCCGATCAACAGAGGATCGACAATGCGGCGCCGAGCGGCTTCCACAACGGCGCGCAGAGTCGGCTCATTGCACGGATGGCAGACGGCCATTGTCGGAACCGAATGGGTCCGACGGCGGCCGATAATGATATCCAGTAGTGTTTTTTCCATATCAGAGCTCTTTGCGGAGTGATATCGCCGCGGCTACCATGTTTTTGAGCGACCTGAGCGTCTCCGGCCAATCCCTCGTCTTGAGCCCGCAGTCCGGATTGACCCATAGCCGCTCCTGGGGAATGTGCGTGAGCGCGCGCCTCAGCAGATCGGTGATCTCCTCCTTCGTGGGTACTCTCGGGCTATGGATGTCGTAGACGCCCGGACCGATTTCATTGGGATATTCAAACGAGACAAACGCGTCGAGCAGCTCCATTTTGCTCCGGCTCGACTCGATGCTGATCACATCGGCGTCCATCTCGGCGATGGCGCGGATGATATCGTTGAACTCGCTGTAGCACATGTGCGTGTGGATCTGAGTGAGATCCCCCACCGCGCAGGTGGCCAGTCGAAACCCGTCCACCGCCCATCTCAAATAGGCTTCCCGGTCTCGCTTCTTTACCGGCATCCCCTCGCTCAAAGCGGGCTCGTCGATCTGGATCATCGGGATGCCCGCTGCTTCGAGATCCTTCACCTCATCCCGGATGGCGAGGGCTATCTGCCGGCACACGTCGGCCCGTTCCATATCGTCTCTCACAAAACTCCAGCAGAGGATGGTCACCGGTCCGGTCAGCATCCCTTTGAGCGGCTTCTTTGTGAGGGACCGGGCATAGATCATCCACTCGACGGTCATCGGTCTGGGGCGCGATACGTCACCAAAAATCACCGGCGGTTTGACACACCTGCTGCCGTAGCTCTGAACCCAGCCGTTCTCAGTGAAGCAGAACCCTTCCAACTGCTCGCCGAAGTACTCCACCATGTCGTTGCGTTCAGCCTCCCCATGAACCAAAACATCCAGCCCCAAGAGATCCTGAGCCTCGATTGTCCTTTGGATCTCTTCTTTCAAAAAGGTGTCGTATGCCTCCTTGGAGAGCTTTCCTTTCTTAAAGCGACGTCTGGCCGAGCGGATTTCCTTGATCTGTGGGAAAGAACCGATGGTCGTCGTCGGCAGGAGCGGCAGCTCGAGGCCTGCCTGCGCCTTTTTCCTATCGAGATAAGGATTCTTGCGCCGCAGCATTTCTTCGTTGATCGCAGTGACACGGTCTCGAACCGCCCGGTTGTTCAGACGGGAGCTTTGGCGGCGGCGTCGGATGGATTCGGTATTTGAGTCGAGCGCCTCCGTAGGCGACTTGCCGGATACGGCGTCAGCCAGCTGTTTGATCTCAGCGCACTTCTGAACCGCGAAAGCCATCCAATCCTTGAGCTCGGGATCCAATTTTGTCTCGTCATCGAGATCGACCGGCGAATGGAGCAGCGAGCAGCTCGACCCA
>JANQET010000031.1 GCA_028278265.1 Myxococcota bacterium | reverse complement strand
GTCCAGATCGCCGACACCGAGATAATCCGCCGTGGACGCAAACGACTCGACCCAGCCCTGCGTACTGAATCGGGACAGGTCGAGAGCCGCAACCGCATCGTTCATGCCGTTGTTGTGACCGCCGCCCAGCACGTAGATGATACATTCATCGATTCCTCCCCCGCTGTAGGCAGTGGCCTGGGTGTGAATCTGCAGCGGGGCTGCGGCGGCGATGGGTTGCCACACCGTTCCCGCCACCACACCGTTCAAAACGGGATCCGGCTCACACTCGTCGTCCGTATCCGAATCGGCATCCGCATCGGAATCGATATCCGAATCGGTATCCGCATCAGCGTCCGCATCGGCATCCGAGTCGACATCCGAATCGGCATCGGCTCCGTCAAATTGGCTGTCAGTGTCACCGCCATCAGGGGCTGATGAGGACTCGCCAGCGCAGTTCCACAGATTCGCCAGCCCCATTACGTAGATCATTGAAATCCGTAGTTTGGTCGTCATTTACATACTATAGCAGTGTTGTGCGGTCATGGGCAGTATTGGTTGAATCGGGGTTTGCTGCCGACTGCGGGAAGCGACGAGCGCGGTCATCGCCCCTATTCGATGACCTCGACCCGAAACGTCCACCAACTGGCCCCGCCCCGGCGATCGTGGGCCACGGCCCAGAGGTGGTAGGTTCCCGGTGCCGCTATCGCCCAGCCCACTCTTGCCGGTTGATTCGGGTTGTCGGAGATCGAGCGGATGTCGTCGAATGCTCCGCCGGTGGCGAACCAGGAGACGAACGGCCGCTCGACCACGGCCTCGACCTCGTCTAGCGCTTCGGTATGATAGCGCTGATAACTCTCCGGGGTGAACGCTGCAGTGATCCCGATCTCAGGGCCGCAATCGGTGGGATTTTGACAGGTGATGCGCACCGTGTCTTCGGTCGCCATTGTTCCCGGCTGAAAGCTCAGCGACGCCAATTGGGGATTGGCATTGGGCTCATCGATGACCGGGGGATCTCCCAGGGGCCGGGGCACCGAGGCGATGAAGTTCTTCAGCGCGTGCAGTCCTTCACCACCGACACACAGGTCATCGAGATTGGCCACCTCCCGATGCACATCGAGCCAGCTGGAGGGGTCGGGCAGCTGACCGCCGGCACACATCAGCACCACCACCGTGGCGACAAACCCCTGATCACTCTCGTCGCCTTCAACCGGCTGGGGGAACTGCACCCGTTCGACGAGAAACCGATCCCCTCCGTCGGCTGCAGACCCGAGCTCAGGCCGGATGGTCTGATCCAACAGGGTGCAGTATCTCAGCCCGGCCCCCATCGGCAGATCCCCTGCACACAGCACCCAGCCGAACTGGACCTCCTGCTGCGGCTCCGGGTGATGCCAGAGCACCTCGAACGACACCGGTCCGTCATAGCCGGGATGAATCTCGGGCGGGGTCACACTGACCCCGAGCACGCGAAACTTAGTCACCTCAGTCACACTGTCGAAATCGCTGTCACAGCCTGCCGCGCTCCACCCGATGAGCGCGACGCCGACCACCGTTGAACACAAAAGATACCGCATCATCAATGCTCCAGCTTAAGCCCCAGATTGGGGAAAATGGGCAGATTGTAGAAGTGATCCTGCTCGGTAAAATCGTAGTTGTAGATCCGACCCACCGGGTTCTTCCGATTGTAGACGTTTTGCACGTCGGCAAAAACCGTTAACGCCAAGATATCCCACTGCCATATCTTCTCTAAACGAAGGTCCAATTGATGGAAGGTGGGCATACGGTCGGTGTTCACTGCACCGAAGATCGGATCGTACTCGTCCTCGTCGGCGTCAAAGGCCGACCCGATGATCGGCGTGGTCGGTTTGCCGCTGGCCAGCCTGAAGCGCAGGCCGGCGGTGATGCCCCAGCCTATGTTTAGACTGGCGACTGCTGTCAGCAGATGGGTTTGATCCGCATCGAACAACCGCCAGTCCCCCCCTGGGGCGTCCCGCCGTTCACTGCGCATCAAGGTGTAGGCCAGCCAACCGAAGAAGCGCGCGGTGGGGTTGTGCCTCAGCTGCACCTCCAGGCCGTAGGAGCGGCCTTCCCCTTCGTTGGCAAACCGCTCGGGCACCAGCTCCCCGTCCCGCTCGACCATCTCCGACGAGCGGGTCAGCACATTATCGACGAATTTGTTAAATCCCTCGAGGCTGAGCTCGATATGATCGAACAACTTCTGCTCCAGTCCGGCGCTGCCGTGGACCGCGCGAATCAGCTGCAACTCCGGATTGCCGTACTGCTCGTCGACGAACTGCATCGCAGGCACCTGGTGAAACAGACCGATGCCCCCCTTCAGCACCGTGCGGGGCAGCAACTCGAACCGCACGGCGAGCCGCGGATCAACGCCCCAGCGATCGATCGAGCTGGCGTAATCCCCCCTCAACCCGAGGAGGATCTGGGTGCGGGGGATGGCGGTCAGCTCCAATTCGGCATAGGCCGAGGGGTAGAAGTAAAAGCGCGTCCCGTCGAGCTCGAACCACTCCCGTCGGTACTGGGAGTCCAGATCGCCGGCCCCCTCCATATCGATATCCCCGGGCACCACCATCTCCACGAATCCCCAGCGGATCTCCGTATCGATGCCCGCCCGCAGCACGACAAACCGCTTGGGATCCCAGCTGAGCTCATCCCGAATCAGCAAGGGCACCACGTCCCAATCCTGGTACAGCTTGTGCCCCTCCACGTCCGTCGCGCCCCACATCCCCAACCCCACGGTGAGCTGATTGGTCAGGCAGCGGGTGAACCGGTGATCCCATTCGGCTTGAAGTCGATAGGTGTAGATGTGCAGATCCAGCCCTGAGCCCCAAGTGGGATCACCGGACTCGTCCCAGGTCATCTCCCAGCGATCGTCGGTGCCGTAGAAGAGCAAGCGCAACCGGTCGGTCTTGTCGGGATGGTAGTCGGCGATGATCTGGAAATCGTAGTATCGCGGGGCCACGGTCAACTGGAGATCACCGAAGGCATTGGCCCCTTCGAGCACCTCGGCGATCCAACTGCGCCGACCCGAGAGGGTCAAGGACCAGTTTTCCGACAACGGTCCCTCGGCCAGTAGACCCACATCCCACAGATCGACCTCGGCGTAGGCGTGCCACCGATCCTGCTTGGGAGCGCGCAGACGCACGTCCACCACCCCACCGGTGGCCCGGCCGTAGCGCGCCGAAAAATTGCCCGGATAGTAATCGATCCGCTCGATCAAATCGGAATTGATCACCGAGCTGAATCCGCCGAAGTGATAGAGCAAGGGCACATTCAACGAATCGAAAAAGAACATCGACTCCGCGTGGGTGCTGCCCCGGATCATCAGCTCCCCGCCCATGGTGTCGGCCAGGGCCATGCCGGGAAGGTTTTGCACGGCGCGCAGAGCGTCGCCGCTGGTCCCCGGAATTTTGGTGATCTCTTCAGTGGTCACGGTCTGCCGGGTCACCTCCCGCGTCGGGCGATCCCCGCGGACCACCGATTCGAAGTGCAGCTCGTCGGGCACATCCGCCAGTGGATCGGTCTCCTCGGGATCCCCCCCAACCACGGCAGGAGCCTGTGGGGGCTCACCCTCCTCGACATCGGCAGGTGGTGGTGCCTCGACCGGCACCGCTTTGCTGAGAAAAAATCGGTAGCGGTAGGTGATGATCGCCGGGATGGCCTGCCCGTCCCGCTGTGCCGGCGCAAACTTGAACTGTTTCATCGCCAGGGCGGCCGCCTCGTCAAAGCCGTGCCCCGCCGACTTGGTGATCTCGACGGCGACCACCGCACCGCGCTCATCCAGCTCGAGCTCGGCCTCCACCTGGGCTTCGAGCTCTTGGGCCAGTGCCCCCGGCGGATAGGGCGCTTCGAAGTACTCGATCAATTCCGGCGGTTGCAGCGCCGGCTCAGCCACCGGCCCGACGTCCTGGGCAGCAGACACACAGGGCATCACCAGCAACCCGAGCGCAACAGCCCACCCGACCCATTCTCGAACAGGCATGATTCTCATCAATCCACCACTCCATCTCGATCAGACAACAGCAACAAGTTCGGAACACCGACGAATCCGGCGCCCCGGGGTTCATGGGGATAAACACGGGATCCCGGCAAAACTGTCACTTTTTTGGTGTCGTCGAGATGGGAAGGGGGCGGTGAGGATTTTGGGTGTGCATTTTTGAGCCCATGTGATTATGGTCTCTTTAGGACACCATACGCTTGAAAGGGGACGACCATGAAAGTGCTGATTATCGTCGATGTTCAATACGATTTTTGTCCGGGGGGCGCCCTGGCCGTCAACGGGGGAGACGAGATCATCCCCGGCATCAACCGGCTGCGCCCCGCCTTCGAGCTGGCGGTGACCACCCAGGACTGGCACCCGGCCGATCACGGGTCGTTCGCCTCCAATCACCCGGGAGCCGAGCCGTACAGCATGGGTACCCTGGGGAGCCGGCCCCAGGTGATGTGGCCGGACCACTGCGTCCAACACACTTCCGGAGCAAAGCACCACGCCGACCTGGTCCCGGGCGATGCCAATTTCGTCAAGGGCGCTCGTCCGGAGGCCGACAGCTACTCCGGTTTCTTCGACGACGATCGAAAGAGCACCGGGTTGGCCGAGTTTCTAAAGAAGAAGGGCGTCACAGCGGTGTACATCTGCGGCCTGGCCACCGACTACTGTGTAAAGTTCACCGCCTTGGATGCCCTCAAGGAGGGATTTGAGACCCATGTGATCAAAGACCTCTCCAGAGCGGTGAACGTCAACGCCGGTGACGGGGAAACGGCGCTCGAGGAGTTGACAAAAGCGGGCGCGATCATCGATGTCGCCGCCGTGATCTAGAACCGTCCGCCGAGTCCCACCATCAGGCCTGTCGTCTCTTCGCGAGCTGCCAGCGGGGTGACCGTTGGAAAGATTCGCGCACGGTGCGTCCTCGTTTTCGCGGACGGCTCGATCAGCGCCTTGGCCTCGCCCCTGGCGATCAGCGCGTCGATGGCAAAGGAGATCAGGGACAACGAGCCCAGGGCTCCGGTGATTCCGATCAGCGCCGGGGGAACCCGTTCGTCGGCCAGGCCCACGGCCACCATCGCCATCGCGCACCCCAAGCTGGCGCCGTAGTTGGACCAGCCGATAATACGAAACGCCCGGGCGCCGTCCACATCCGGGTGACGACGGGCCGATCGCCCGCCCGCAAAAACCACCGGTCCGAACGCCGCCGTGGTGAGCAGGGCGCTGATACCGAACACCCAGGACTCGGTCTCGTGCTCTTCTGCAGCGGCGTAGGAGCCGAAACCGTCGTATTCGTCGTGAGATTGGGCCGTGAGGTCTGCGCTGTAGATGCTGAACCCGAGCACGAGCGGACCGGCGACAAACCCGATGATACTCGCCGGGAGAGCCCAGCCTGTGGAGGGCTCGGGAACCCGAGCCGAAGAGGTGACCGGCGGGGGCTGAGTGTCGGGCGGGGGGGTAGGCTGAACCTGGGCAGTGGGGGTGACGGATTTCACCTCAGCCGTTGATGGGACGGCTTTTCCCGGTACAGTAGGGCTGATCGGCACGTCGGCAGGGGTCACCGGTGCCG
>JANQET010000005.1 GCA_028278265.1 Myxococcota bacterium | reverse complement strand
TGTTTCCACTGCGAATGACGAAATTTGGACTGATAATGGCGAAACTCTAGCCTAGTAGACGCTCACCATAAACATTGCCCCAAATCGGCGCTTTCCGCTCGCTGAGGGAGTCCGCATAGTTCTGAGCGAAATCGGTCAATGTTTTTTTGCTGAACTCCCCGAAGAGCTCACGAGTCGAAATCCAAATACTGGATTTTGTCGACTCATTTTTCAAAAAGAGGTCGGTGAAATACCCCTCTTTTGTCCTGATGCGGCCCTCGGGTTCCTCTGTTATAAAGATTGGACCATAATCTTTGCTTGTTTTCCGCCGCACCATGGCGCCTTGTGGGTTTGCGTTGTAGTTGACAATCCGCCATTCATCGCTGATGAACGAGTGCCTCGACAAAGGGGAGTACTCTACCTCGTAGCTGTATGAGGGATGGATGTAGCCATTCGTACTAAATCTCGGAACACATCCCGCCAACATCGGACTGCAAAGAAGAATGACGATACCCGCGTTGAAGAAGTCCCTGAGAATATTTCGATTATGCGTATTCATCGCGTGTCACCCTTTTGTCCGAGCTCGAGGGTTTTGTAGTCGGTTGTCTTGCCCGGCCGCAACGCGAGTTTCTCCAGTACGGTGCTAATTGGGACGCCGAAACCGATTCCTTCAAAGGCGAGATGGTGCAGCTTCCAGATCACAATCCCGATGGTTCGGCCGTTGGTGTCGACCATCGGCCCTCCGCTGTTTCCCGGATTGATGCTGGCATCGGTTTGAATGAATTTGTGTTCTTCCCATTCCCGTAACCCGCTGACGATCCCCTTGGAGACTGAAAACGACAGGTCCTCTCCGGCCGGCGTGCCGATCACATACACCCCATCACCCGTGCGAGCCGGCTGGGAGCTCAAAGGTAAACAGCGGTTGAACTGCACCGCGACAAGGAGCAACGCGACATCGAACTCGCGATCGTAGCGCATCAACCGGGCGGGCAACTCCTGGCCCTGGTGGGTGCGGATCGTGATCTCGTCGGCGTCCTCCACCACGTGATAGGCAGTGGCGATTAGACCATCGGTCGTGAGCACAAACCCGGCACCGCTGATATTCCCGTTTTTGACGACCACGGTGCCGTCGAGGGTAGACGTCATCTCCTTGTCCAAGCGCGTGGGGCGAGCCTCACAGGCGCGAAACTCAACCTCACCATAGCTCGTTGTGCTGACGGTTGCGGTATTCCCCTTTTTTTGCAGTGCCTTGTTGAATTCTCCGTCGGACAGCAACTGGCGGAAAGCACCCAGAGAGAGCACTTCCAGCGACTGTTTGGCGTTCGCTTTGGTTACCGATACTCGCCGGGTGTGAATCATCTTTTTCTTAAAGATCGATTTGTCTTTGCGCTGATCGTGCATCTCCCATTCAATCTCGAACCGGCAGGTGCCCATCCCGGTGTCCGCGATTGGCTCACAATCGAGGCTTCGGTTGATTCCCCCGAGCAACATCCGAGCTTTATACGAGTTGTCTTTCCCGAAGATGATGTTTTCCGCGCCGACCACGTTGTAGTTACGCCGGCGCAGCTCATCGATGAATGTGATGCGATACTCCTCCGGTGATACGTTGATTTCCATCCCGCCAAATGATCGATAAACGAGCCGTGTGAAGGTGATGGTGTGAGTCTCGTCTTCGCTCGGGTCTGTGGTTCCTGATTGGTCATCGGCGATCGTATCGAAGGCCGCCAACCAGATGACTAGACAACTCACGCTGACCCAACCTTTGAGAATAACTTGCTTCTTGCCACATTCTAGCTGCGACAATGCTCGAGAATACCGGTACATTGTTAACCTCGCGTAAATGAAACTGGTATGACCAGCATATGAAGAAGCCTCGAGCACCGCAAGTTTCACTTCGTTGTCTATTTTTATCTGTACGGTTGAGCCGAAGCGCGGACGTGTCAAGTGGGCGAGATTCGTTTGATTGCCTATACTGTTCAGAAAAGGACGAATTAATTTAGGTAGTCATCAACGACACCAGTCGCTACAAATTGCAGGCACAAATTCGGTAAACGTGTTCGAGCTTGGCGTCGGCGTTGGTTGGCTCGTCGTATTCCCAATAAGAGCCGAATCGATCGTCCCAGAAACAGCCCAGCCCGCGATCGTATTGGGGGGTGCTCAAGCCGCCTGTTTTGTCGAATGCCGCTAATAATTCTTTGCAGTTTTCGGCGGTGCCTCCACTTCCGGCGATCGTTTGGGTGGCGTCGTTGTAGCCGCCGTGATCCTGACAGGTTTTGGCACACGACCACTCCTCCTGGCCCAGATACCAACAGTGTTTGGCGTAGAGATAGCCCTCACAGGGAATGACAATGTCCGTATCCGAGTCCGTGGCCGAGTCGGTTTCACTGTCGGTATCCCCATCTGTATCGGTATCCGTGTCCCCGTCGGTGTCGGTATCCGTATCCGCGTCTGAATCCCCGTCAGTGTCGGTATCGGAATCGGTGTCGGTATCCGTATCGGAGTCCCCGTCGGTGTCGGTATCGGTGTCCGAATCCGAATCCCCATCGATATCCGTGTCCCCGTCGGTATCGGAATCGCTGTCCGCGTCGCCCCCACCGTTGTTGGTGGTGTCCGAGTCCACCCCGTTTTCGTCGTCATCCGATTGGGTTTCGAACGGCGTTCCCGGAGAGCAGCCAAATCCGAGGAGCAATATCCCACAGATAACGGCGATTTCTTGACCAAAACAATTAATTTTCATGGTTCCCCAACGACATTGCAGTGCCGATTTTGTTCGGCGTTCGTACAATAATATTGTAACTTATTGTGCGGAAATGTTCAATGCTTGTCGTGTTTTCGATAAATTACAGATTTATCGCTTGACGCCCGAGGCCTCGACAAACCTGCGCACGACCGGGTCGGACTTGCTCATCAGCTCGCGAGGGGAGCAGGTGGTGTAGATCTGCCCTTGGTGTAATAGGCTGACCTGATCCCCCACATCCATGCAGGTGGCCATGTCGTGGGTAATCACCACCGAAGTCACGTCGAATTTTTCAGCGGTTTCGAGGATCAGCCGATCCACGTTGCGCGCGGCGAGGGGATCGAGCCCGGCGGTGGGTTCGTCGTAGATCAGGATTTCCGGTTCCCCGACCAGGGCGCGGGCCACCCCCACCCGCTTTTTCATTCCGCCGGAGATGTCCCCCGGGGAGCGATCGGCCGCGTCAGCCACGGAGAGGGCTTCGAGCTTGTCCATCACCCGCCGGCGGATTTCGGCCCGTCTGAGTCCGCCCCGCTCCCGCAGCACGAAGGCGACGTTGTCGAACACGCTCATCGAGTCGAACAGCGCGGATCCCTGAAATACCATGCCGAAGCGCCGGCGCACCTCGGCCAGCTGAATCTCTCCCAGCCGGGTGATGTCCACGCCATCCAGCAGCACGGCGCCCTTGTCGGGCCGGTCCAGGACCACCAGGTGGCGCATCAATACGGTCTTGCCCGCGCCGGAACCGCCGATGATGATGTTTTTCTGCCCGCGAAAGATGTTGAGGTTGATTCCCCGCAGCACGTGATTGGTTTCCCAGCTTTTGTGGAGATCTTTAACCTCGATTTGAACCGGCGATGGGTCTGCGCTCGATTTTTTTTCACCGTTCATGCAGGGATCGTTATCTTCGCGCGGCTGGAAGTCAAGCGCCGTGGCTTAATCAAAAAGCGTATGATAACGATCATTGTTGCCAGAAGGGATCCGTTGTGCTTATTGGACTTGAGCGGGTCAATTGCTCGATGGGAGCGGTTGACCATCCCAAAGGTTGAGGAGAGCCCAGTGCCCAGACCCTATCGCCCCGCAACTTCACTGATCATCATTGTCGGAAACTACGGATCTGGAAAAACGGAAGTGGCCGTCAATCTGGCCCTCTCGCTCCAGCGGCAGGGGAAACAGGTGCGCATTGCCGATCTCGACATTGTCAATCCCTACTTCCGCTGCCGCGAAGCGAGGGAGACGATGGAACAGCAGGGGATTGAAGTGGTGACCCCGCCGGGTGTCCAGCGTTTCGCCGATTTGCCGATTGTGGTTCCCGAGATCAAGGGTATGCTGCGACCACAGGCGGAGAATGTGTCAATCTTCGACGTGGGTGGGGATGATGTGGGCGCCACCCTGTTGTCATCATTGGCCGAGAATCTGGGGGATTCGCCCTATCAGTTGTTGCAGGTGATCAACGCCCGGCGGCCCTTCACCAACACGGTGGAGGGGTGTCTCAAGATGAAGGGGGCAATTGAGCAGTCGTCCCGTTTGTCGGTCAACGGATTGATTTGCAATTCGCACCTGGTCACCGAAACAACGACAGATGTCATTTTGGAAGGGGTCGCCTTGGCGCGGCAGGTCGCCGCACGGGCGGGGATCGACATCGCGTTCGTTTCGGCGATGGCCCCGTTCGACCAGGACCCCCTTTTGCAGGCGATCGACGAGCCGTTGCTCGTTCTCGACCGCATCATGCTGCCCCCCTGGTTGCGTCCCAGTGAAAAAGGCGATAGTTCGAGCAGACGACTTGAAACCGATCCGGCTCCCGCGGTAAAGCCGATCGGTAGACCGTGAGAAGTATCCGAGGAGTTCAAGATGCCTAAAATCGAGGTTATGGTAGAGCGTTGCAAAGGCTGTGAGCGGTGCAACGACGCCTGCCCCCAACAGATTGTCAAGATGTCCCCCAAGCTCAACGCCAAGGGTTACAACTATGCCAATGTGGTGGACGCGCCCCGGTGTATCGGCTGTCGGATGTGCGCCATCGCGTGCCCCGACTCGGCGATCGAGGTGTATGTGGCGGGCGCCCGGTACGAGTTTTTCTCGTACTAGAAAGGAGGTAGGGCATGACCAAAGTGCTGATGAAAGGCAATGAAGCCATTGGTGAGGCGGCGATTCGCGCCGGGTGCCTTCACTTTTTCGGCTATCCGATTACGCCCCAGAGCGAGGTTCCCGAGTACCTGTCCAAGCGCCTGCCCGAGGTGGGCGGCCAGTATGTGCAGGCGGAGAGCGAGGTGGCGGCATCCAACATGATCTACGGCGCAGCCGGCGTGGGGATGCGCGTGCTGACCACTTCGTCGTCGCCGGGGATCAGCCTGATGGCAGAGGCTCTCTCGTACATCGCCTGTTGTGAGCTGCCCGTGGTGGTGGTCAACATTATGCGGTGCGGGCCCGGGCTGGGCGGCATTCTGCCCTCTCAAAGCGACTATTTTCAGGCGACCAAGGGCACCGCCCACGGGGATTTCGATATCATCGTGCTCGCCCCGTCGTCTGTTCAAGAGGCGGTCGATTTGACAATCATATCCTTCGAGTTGGCCGAGAAATACCGCAACCCGGTGATGGTGATCGGCGACGGCATGATCGGCCAGATGATGGAGCCGGTCAGCTTTCCCGACAAGGAAATCGGACCGCCCCTCGATCCGGGCGATTGGGGTCTGACCGGCTGCAAAGACCGGCCGCGGCGCATCGTCAATTCCCTCTATCTCGATCCGGATCTGCTGTACCAGCAAAACATCAAGCTCAAAGAGAAATTCGAGTTGATCAAGCAGAACGAGCTGCGGTTCGAGCTGTACAACTGCGATGAGCCGTACGACCTGCTTCTCGTCGGCTTCGGTATGATGGCCCGTATCTGCAAGACGGCGATTGACCAGTTGAAAGCGGAGGGCCTTAATGTGGGCTTGTTCCGGCCGATCACGGTCAACCCATTTCCATATGAGGCGTGCGCCGAAGCGATTGGGCGGTCCAAGTCGGTGATCAGCGTGGAGATGAACATGGGCCAGATGATCGAAGATGTGCGGCTGGCCAACGTCGAGGGCAAGCCGGTCGATTTCTTCGGCAAAACCGGTGGCCTGATTCCGGCGGTGGAAGAGGTACAGGACAAGGTGCGCGAGTCCCTCGCGGCGATGAAAAAGTAAGGAGCCTGGTGATGAAGAAGATCTTCGCCTATTCGGACGGTTTGACGCGCAAACCCACTCACTATTGTCCGGGCTGCACCCACGGGGTGATCCACCGCTTGGTCGGGGAAACCCTGATGGAGCTCGGGTTGCGGGAGCGCACGGTCGGGGTGGCGCCGGTGGGCTGCTCGGTACTGGCCTACGAATATTTCAACTGTGACATGTTCGAGGCCTCCCATGGCCGGGCCCCGGCGGTGGCTACCGGTGCCAAGCGCACCCGCCCCAATCTGTGTGTCTTCACCTACCAGGGAGATGGGGACCTGGCTTCCATCGGCATGGCCGAAATCGTTCATGCGGCCAACCGGGGTGAAAAGTTCACCTCGATCTTCGTCAACAACGCGATTTACGGCATGACCGGCGGCCAGATGGCCCCGACCACGATGCCGAATCAACGGGCCACCACCTGTCCGGCCGGCCGCGATGTCAACGACGCGGGATACCCGATCAAGGTCGCCGAGCTGTTGGCCACGTTGACCACCCCGGCCTTTGTGGCGCGGGTCTCGGTGCACTCGCCCCAGGAGACGGTCAAAGCCAAGCAGGTGTTGCGCCAGGCCTTCGAGTATCAGGCCGAGGGCCGCTGCTACACCTTTGTCGAGTTTCTCTCCACCTGCCCGACCAACTGGGGGCTCTCCCCGCGGGAATCGGACAGCTGGCTGGAGCAGGAGATGTTGCCCTACTACAGCCTGGGCATCAAAAAGCGTCCCGAGGATTTTGAGGGAGGGCCCAAATGGAAGTAACCGAAGTCCTGATGGCCGGATTCGGCGGGCAGGGGATGCTGCTGTCCGGCAAGCTGTTGGCCTACGCGGCGATGAACCTGGGCAAAGAGGTCAGCTGGTTGCCGTCTTACGGACCGGAGATGCGCGGCGGCACGGCGAATGTCACTGTTTGTATTTCAGAACGACCGGTGGGATCGCCTTACATCACGCAGCCGACTGCCCTGCTCGTGATGAACCAACCCTCGCTCGAAAAGTTCGGCGTCCGGGTCAAGGAAAAGGGACTGATCGTCGTCAACGACACCCTGGTACCGATCAAGGCCGATCGAGATGATTGCAGCGTGCTGTACATCTCGGCCGGCGAGATAGCCCAGGAGGCGGGTACGGTGCGGGCGGCCAATCTGGTGATGCTCGGCGCCTATGTGGGGTGGTCGGGTATCGTCGAAAAAGAGACCACGATCGAGATGATCAAAAAAGAGTTTGCCCGCAAGGCCAAGTTCATCCCGGCCAATGTTGCCGCGTTCGAGGCGGGATTCGACAAAGGGCTGAAGCTGAGGGGAGAAGGGTGATGGCCGCCGGACCTGCCGTCGATATGAAGGCGATTGAGGGGGTGCTCGGCAACCACCCTCGCGGGGCGACCGATGCCCTGGTGCACCTGCTGCAGGACATCCAAGAGGCGGTCAATTACCTGCCGGAAGAGGCGATTCGCGCAGCGGCGGATCACCTGGAAGTGCCCTTGGGCAAGGTCTACGCGGTGGCCACGTTTTACAAAGCGTTCAGCCTCAAACCCCGGGGCAAAACGATCGTCAAGGTCTGTCTGGGCACGACCTGTCACATCCGCGGAGCCCCCGTGGTGGTGGAGGATTTCCAGCACGGTTTGGGGATTGGTCCCGGGGAGACGACCTCTGACATGAAGTACACCCTGGAGGTGGTCAACTGCGTCGGGGCCTGCGCCCTGGCTCCGGTGGTCATCGCCGGCGAGAAGTACCTGGCCGATGTGAAACCGGGGACCATTTTGAAACGACTGTCCAAAGGCAAGTAGAGGCGACATGCGATTTACCACACCAACTGAGCTCGCCGACAAAAGCGCCACCCTGGCCAGCACCGATCGCAAGATCAAAAAGCGCGTGCTCGTTTGCTCGGGAACCGGTTGTGCAGCGTTGGGGGCCTTCGAAGTTTTCGACGCCCTGGTCGAAGCGGCCGACGGGGCAAAACTCGATTTGCAGATCGAGCTTGCGCCCTGCGCCGATCACGCGGAGCCGCTCTACGCAACCAAGACGGGTTGTCAGGGGTTTTGCCAGGTCGGGCCGCTGGTCCACATTCAGCCCGACGATATTCTCTACACCAAGGTAACCCCCAAAAAGGCTAGGGAGATTGTCGAACAAACCCTGCAACAGGGAAAAGTGATCGACAAGCTGCTGTACAAGAATCCCGAGACCGGCGAGCGGATCGCCGAGCGCTCGAAGATCCCCTTCTATCAGAACCAAACCACGATCGCCCTGGAAGGGTGCGGTCGGGTCGCCGCCGAGAGCCTGGACGCCTACTTGGCGGCCGGCGGGTTTGCCCCATTGGCCAAGGCGCTGACCCTCACGCCCGAGGCGATTATCGGTGAAGTCGTTGAGTCCGGCTTGCGGGGCCGGGGCGGCGGTGGGTTCGCCACGGGGCGAAAGTGGCGCTCCTGTGTGGCGGCCGAAGGGGACGAACGGTTCGTGATCTGCAACGGGGACGAGGGGGATCCGGGTGCCTTCATGGACTGCTGCATCATGGAGGGGGATCCCTACCGGGTGCTCGAGGGGATGATCATCTGCGCCTTGGCCGTGGGGGCCAAGCGGGGGTTCATCTACGTGCGCAACGAGTACCCCCGGGCGGTCTCCCGACTCCAGGCGGCGATCGACGCTTGCCGCGCGGCCGGGTTGCTCGGCGACAATATTTTGGGGAGCGACCTCGATTTCGACATCCGGATCAGCCGCGGGGGCGGGGCGTTTGTCTGCGGTGAGTCTTCGGCGCTGATGCGCAGCATCGAAGGAAACGTGGGTGAGCCGAGGGCCAAGTACGTGCGCTCGGTGGCCAAGGGACTGTACGACAAACCGACTGTACTCAACAACGTCGAGACCTTTGCCTGTGTGCCGGCGATCATTCGCGAAAGGGGAAAGTGGTTCCGTCAGCTGGGCACCGAGGGATCGGCCGGGACCAAAGCGTTTTGCCTGGTCGGCAAAGTGGTCAACACCGGTCTGATCGAAGTGCCGATGGGTACGCCGCTGAGGGATGTGGTGTTCGGCGTGGGCGGCGGAATCATCAATGACCGGCCGTTCAAGGCGGTGCAGACCGGTGGCCCTTCGGGAGGGTGCCTGTCAGAAGAGCACCTGGATCTGCCGGTCGACTTCGATGCGCTGACCGCGGCCGGCTCGATGATGGGCTCCGGCGGGATGATCGTGATGGACGATCACACCTGCATGGTCGACGTGGCGCGCTACTTTCTCAAGTTTCTACTCGAGGAATCGTGCGGTAAGTGCGTGCCCTGCCGGGAGGGGATCTTCCAGCTGCACGCCATGCTCGACGCCTTTGCCAAGGGGGAGGGCAAGACGGGTGACCTGGCCAAGCTCGAGCGGTTGGCCGAAGACGTGCAAGTGGGGGCGCTGTGCGGTCTGGGCAAGTCCGCGCCGAATCCGGTGCTCAGTACCCTGCGCAATTTCAGAGATGAGTACGAGGCCCATATCGAGCGGAAAAAGTGTCCGGCCGGCGTGTGCCAGGCGATCACGACGTTTTTGATCGATGCCGAGAAATGTACGGGCTGTATGCTGTGCATCAAGGCCTGCCCGACCGAAGCGATCACCGGACAAAAGAAAAAGCTGCACGCCATCAATCAAGAGCTTTGTACCAAGTGCGGTGCTTGTCGGTTGGTGTGCAAAGATGACGCAGTCGTCACGACGTAATGCATTGAGATGAAAAGGTAGGGACGATGACGCAGATCTTGATCGATAATCGCAAATTCAACGCCGAAGAGGGGGAGACGATTCTGGAGGTCGCCCGGCGCAACCAGATCGATATTCCGACCCTGTGCCACCACGAGGCGCTCGAGGCGGTGGGGGCTTGTCGCCTGTGCACGGTGGAGATCACCGGTGAGGACTGGAACGGAAGCACCAAATTGGTCAGCGCCTGTTTGTACCCGGTCGAGGAGGGGTTGATCGTGCAGACCCGAAGCGAGGGGGTGCTGCGACTGCGGCAAACCGTGCTCGACCTGTTGATGGCGAGATGCCCGGAATCAACCGTAATCCGCGACCTGGCGACCCAGCACGGACAAGTCACCGAGTACCAGCAGTTCACCGACGGCTCCAAGTGTATCATGTGCTATCTCTGTGTGCGGGCCTGTGCCAAGTTGGGCTGCCACGCGATTAGCGCCGTCAATCGGGGAACGCTCAAGGAGGTTGCCCCGCCGTTTCACGAGCACGCCGAGTCCTGTGTCGGTTGCGGCACCTGCGCCACGATTTGTCCCACGGGGCATATCGAGATGGTCGACACAGCAGAGACGCGGACCATTTGGAAACGGGAGTTTGAATTCGTGACCTGCAAGGTCTGCGGGGAACCGCTGATCACCAAGGCGTATCGGGATTACGCCCTGGAGAATCGGCGGCTTCCCAATGACTACTACACGGTTTGTTCGGCCTGCAAAAAGAGCGAGTTGTCCGGTCACTTCGCTCGGCTGAGTCTGTAGGCGCGGGAGGATAGAGCATGGAAAAGACATACACCGTCATCCCCAAGAACTGCACGGGGTGCCGCACCTGCGAGCTCGCCTGCTCGATGGTCAAGGGCGTCGATGGCAACCTGGGTCATTCGCGGATCAACATCTATCCCACCGGCCCGGACAGGTTCATGCAGATGACCTGCATGCAATGCATCGATGCGGCCTGCGTCTCGGTCTGCCCCACTGACGCGTTGATGCGCAATAAGGAGACCGACGCAGTGGAGGTAGTCGAAGAACGGTGCATCGGCTGTGCCCTCTGTGAAACCGCCTGTCCGTTCGGCCACATCCATTTCGATGAGCTGAAGGGCATCCCCCTGAAGTGTGATCTGTGCGGCGGAGAACCCACCTGTGTCAGATTCTGCCCTCACCGGGCACTGGAGATGCGAAGATGAAAACGAGCTCCTCAATTCCGGCGTTGAGCGGTCGAATTCGCGTGAGTCAGGGATCCTGTCCCCGGGGACATTCCCTGATGTCGGCGAGCACGTTGTTGGATGGCGAACGCGCCGTGTCGGCGACCGTGCGCATTGCCGGCCGCGAGGGAATGATCTACTTGAATCCGTTTTACGGCAAGTTCGAGTACGAGTGCGATTTGGCGATCAAACCCGGCGATATCGTCGACCTGTTCTGTCCGAGCTGCGGTGTGTCCCTTGCTGTGGATACCCTGTGCCGGTTCTGCAATATTCGCATGTTCGCCATTCACCTTCCCGACGGCGGTCAGGTGGAGGGGTGTCCCAAGGTCGGCTGTCACAACCATTCGCTGACCATCGTCGATCTGGACACCCAGCTCGAGCGGATGTACGTCGAAGAAACCAAAATTCAAATGTGATCAGATCCGGCGCACGCCAAATTCATGAAATTTACGCGAGATCAAGTCCAGTTCACCGTCGACGAGACACGGTGTGAGCGATGTCGACTGTGTGCGGCAATCTGTCCCGGGCGAGTGTTTTCATGGGTTGACGAAACAATTGCGGTGAACCAACCGGCCCGCTGCATCGGCTGTGGTCATTGCGTGGCGATCTGTCCCACGGGCGCTTTTGACCACCGGGCCCTGGCTCGGGAGAAGTTCCTCGAAGCAGATGGTGACCGGGGGATCGATCGGCAGCAGCTGAGTCAATGGTTTCTCAGGCGGCGCAGTTGTCGTCTGTTCACCGACGAACTGTTGTCCAAGCAAACCCTCGAGCAATTGATCGACCAAGCGCGCTACGCCCCCACTCCGACCAATTCGCGCAACGTGCGGTTCTTGGTGCTCAACGATAAAGAGGCGATTGGACAGTTGGCCCGATGGACCACGGCGTACTATCTGCGCCTGGAGCGACGATTGGCCAATCCGCTGATTCGTCTGGCCATCTCGATGACCGTGGGATTTAAAACCGTGCGCGCCTATCGCTATCACTTTCCGATGATCGCCGAAGTGTTCAGAGATACCCAAAACGGTGAGGATCGGTTGTTCTACGGCGCACCGGCTGTGATCATCGCCTGCGCCTCGGGAATGCCCCACATCGCGGTGGCCAGCTGCAACCAGAGCGCGATGCAGCTGATGCTGGCCGCAGAGGCAGCGGAGTTGGGGACCTGTTTCAACGGCTATGCCCTGACCGCGCTTTTCCGCCGGAAGAACATCCGAAAGAAGATCGGCATCCCCCAGGGATACACTCCCGGCGCTGTGCTGGCCGTGGGCCGGCCCAAAGCGCTGTTCAAGTGCATCCCGCCGCGAAATCGATGTCGAGTAATTTGGCCTGAAATAGGGGAATCCTAGGATTCCGATCCGTCCAAGACATTTTCGTCATTTGGATGTACTATCCTCGTGAGGCTGTCCCCCTTGAGAAAGGCGAGACGATGAATAACCCCCGATGTGGAATCAACGCAATACTGATGGGTCTGGTGGTCATCGCCCTAGTGGTCGTGATGACCGAGTGCGGCAAGAAGGCCGACGATGAAGATAACGGGGGTGGGGACACGGACACGGATACCGACACGGATGCGGATACGGATGCAGATAGTGATAGCGATGCGGATGGGGACACCGACACCGGCGAGGACACCGATACGGATACAGGCACGGACACGGATACCGAGGACGAGGAGGACTATTGGGAGGATGGGGCCTGCAACAACGGATTGTCCGCCAATGAGTGTCGCAACATCACCTTTGAGGGATGTTGCGATGATCGGGGCAACGTGGTCTGGTGTCAGAACGAAGTCAAGCAGCTGCTCTACTGTCGCATTTGTGAGTCATCCTGTGGTTGGTCGGCTTCCCATTCCTATTACACCTGCGAGGAACAAGGGGAGGATCCTCTCGGTGAGCACCCAATTGAATGTCCACAAGGCGGCGATGCGGACACGGATACCGATACGGATGTGGACGCTGATACGGACTCCGACACGGATACGAACACCGACACCGATACCGATACGGACACGGACGCCGACACTGATACAGACACGGACGCCGATACCGACATCAAATAAGCAGATTCTTGTGTTACGTGGCCTTAGTGACGCAACCGGTCCTCGACCCAGTCGAGCACTTTCATCGACCGGCTCAAATCGGGGTTGGGATAGGTGAGGGCGTGAAAGCCGATTTCCGGTTTGGGATTCATCGCGTCGTCGACCAGGGACAAAATACGCTTTTGCAACGCGATACAGGCGTGGGCTTCGGTGTGGGGCAACACCAGCACGATGCGCGATCGGAACAGGAACAACAGGTCGGTCTTGCGCATCCGTTCGCACAGGGTATCGACCATTGAATCGTACACATTGCCGTCATCGGCATTGTCGAATTGGAGCACCAGGACGCTGAACGACTCTTTGTAGCGATCGGCCCGCGACAGCTGCTCTGAGATGCGACCACGGAGGTGTCGGCCTTCGAGCACAACCACTCCCGGGCCACCTTGTTTCAGCGCGACTTTGCAGATCGAGAGCACGTCGGTGATGGTCAAGACGTGATCGGGCATGATCTTCTGCCCGAGACTGATCAGCTCCTCTAAAAATGCTTCGGCCATCGATTGGTGGCTGGTCACCGCCGTGTAGCTCATCAGCGGGTGATCGGCGGGGTCTCTTTTCTTGGTCAGGCTGGTTATCGTGCTCGATCCGCTTGTCGGGTCTTTGCCCATCAGACCTCCCGGGGAAGTCGCTTAACAGGAGCGAAACTCCTGAAATCTCCCAGCCTCTCAGAGTACCACGCGATCTGGGTTTGCAAAAGAACGAAAAAAAAAACGCACTTTTTTTTGGCCCGTGGGGTGTCCATTGATGGAGACATGGGAGATTTCGATGACCCACACCTTAGCGATAAATATGTTTCCCGGCCCCTTGACGAAGGAGCAGCCCTCGATGAATGCTTGGCCCGTGGGGTCAAGGGCGATGACAGCACAGCCAAATGAAATCGAACAGATATACCGAAATTATGGCGGTATGGTGTTGCGCCGGTGCACCCAATTGCTCAAGGCCGAAGCCGAGGCAATGGATGCCACACAAGATGTTTTTATTCGGGTACTGCGCTCGATTCACCAGTTCAGGCGACAATCCTCACCGGCGACCTGGCTCTATCGGATATCGACCAACCTCTGCCTCAACCGCATTCGGGACAAACACAACCGGGTCCGGCTCAACCAGACGGCGATTCCCCCGCTGGAAACGACCAAGCCCGTGGAGGTGTGGTCCCGGGATTTGGTCTTGCGGGTGCTGGCCAAATTCGATCAGACCACCCAAGAGGTCGTGGTCTACTCAGTGGTCGAGGGCATGACTTACGATGAAATCGCAGAGGTGTTGGGGTGTTCCGTGTCCCGGGTGAGAAAATGCATGAGCAAATTCAAAGCTCAGGCACCCAAAAAGGCCCAGCGCCTATTGAAGGAGTCGGCATGACCCAATCCCCACCCCATCGGTGTTTGAGCCAACTCACCATCGAGCGCTACCTGCACGAGGAGTTCGACGCCGAGAAAAAATTGGCGATCGACCGAGCGCTCGCCGAATGTGCCCAATGCCGAGAAAAAGTGGAGCACACCCGGGCTGATGAGCGCGCCTTCGGCCTGCGTCCGGTCCCCGACGGGATTCGCCGGTTGTGGTCTTTGCCGACCCCGGCCACGTGGTGGCGACCTGTGGCTATCGGAGTGCCTGTGGCAGCGGCGGCGGCGTTGGCGCTGATGGTCATCCTCCCTTCCACCGATACTCCCCCAGGGCAGTATATCCCGGCCTTTGATCCCGAGGCGCGGAGCACCCAGACGCGGGAAATGGGGATCGATCGGGAGGGACATCCTCCACCGGAAACAGCGATCGAGCTGCAGCTCGGCTTCTATGTTTGGCAGGACGGAAAAGAGATCAAGGGCAAAGCCGGACAGAAATTGCGCGCAGGGGATCGCATTCAATTTTGGTATGACGCGCCCGCTGACGGACATGCCGTCATTGTGGGAATTGACGGGAAGGGGCAGGTGACCCGGTACTTCCCCGCCGGTCCGGTCAGCGGGGGGACGGTATCCCGGGGATACGGTCATGTGGTGGGCTCGAGCGTGATTCTCGACGAGACCGCCGGTATTGAAAAATTCTATCTTTGTTACGACGAGAGTGCCCCTGATCCCCAGACGGTCGAGCAGATGGCTCAACGGGTCGAGCGAGCAGCTCGAAGAATCGCCCAGGTGCCGGCCCCGATCGGAGAGTCGCCCCGGTTGCCGCTGGATTGCACCCAGGCTACGATATGGATTGAAAAGGACTAGCAGGTGAATCTGCGTTTGTGGACCACATCCCTGTTGGCCGTGCTCGCCGTGGCCGGACCGAGCGTTGCCGACGATGTCACCCGCTTCGCCGTGATCGCGGGAAACAACCTCGGTCTGCCCCGTTCGGAACCCCTGCGCTATGCCATGGATGATGCCCACCGGATGGCCCATCTGCTCGAGGAGTTGGGCGGGGTGAGGCGCTCGAACATGGACGTGCTCACCGATCGGGGACCCCAAGCGCTGCGCCAATCATTGGACCGGATGGCCGATCGAATCAGCGCCCTCGAGCACGACGCGGTGTTCATTTTCTACTACTCGGGTCACGCGGATTCCGGTTGGTTGCGTATGGGAGGGCGCGGCATGCCGTTGGTCGAGTTGCGCCGACGGCTGGAAACCATGCCGGCCAAGATCCGCATCGCCATCGTCGATGCCTGCCAATCGGGCGAGATCACGAGAGCCAAAGGGGGCAAGGTGGTCTCCCCGTTCCTCGAGGAGCGGCCGGTGAATGTGGAAGGGCTGGTCATCCTCACCTCGGCCTCGGCAGCGGAGAACGCCCAGGAGTCCGAGGTGCTCGGGTCCTCTTTTTTTAGCCATCATCTGATGTCCGGTCTGCGCGGACCGGCGGATAAGTCGGCCGACGGTCGGGTGTCGGTGCTCGAGGCGTATGACTACGCGTATCACCACACGGTGCGTGAAACCGAGAAGACGGTGCGCGGAACCCAGCATCCGATGTTCCTCTATGCCCTGGAGGGGGAGGGGGATGTGGCGTTGACCGTTATCGAGACCACCCGAGCCCGGGTGGAGCTTGCCGATGATGTGGACGGCACGGTAATCGTATTTTCACTGGGCGGTCGGATTGAGGCCGAGGTGGCCAAGACGCCGGGCCGGCCGGTGATCATCGCGTTGGCCCCGGGGCGGTATTCCATTAAACGGCGCACCGCTGATCGGCTCTGGAACGCCGACGTGGTGGTGCGGGACGGGGAGACGATTTCCCTCGAGGCCGCGAGTTTCGTCGAAATGCCGCTGGTGGCGGCGCGGGACAAGGGGGTTGTGCCGATGACGAGCACGCCTTTGCGGTCTGCTCGGGTCCAACCCCTGACCGATGTGCCGCTGGGCGGGGGCTTTTGGGCACCTGCCACGGTACAAGTGAATATTCCTCTGGGGGCCGGTGACACCGCTGCTGATCCCGTCATCGCCTCCCCGGCCGAGACCATTCCAGACGCTCCGCCGACCGCGCTTCGAGCGGCGCCGGAGTCGGCGCTGGGCCATTCACCCTCCACGCAACTGGTCACCCGCGATCCGTTACATGCCGGGCCGAGCATCCGCTCGCTCAATCGTCGGGATGACGCGGTGCTCTGGCCTCCGTTGGCGCTTGGGATTTCCCTGATCGGTCCAGGGGTTCCCCAGCTGATCGACCGGCGACAAGCCACCGGGGCATTGCTGTTGGGCGGATTCTTGGGCTCGGTGATCGGCGTGGGAGTGCTGCGCGAACGAGGCCCTGAACAAGGGACCCATCTCCATCGGCTCAGTCTCACCGGGACGGCGGGGTTGGCTTTTTTGGCCTTCTACCTCTACAGCTATTCGGCGATTGACGCATTCTACTCCCATACCCAGGGCGGTCCGGGGATTCCCGATTTGGAGGAGCGCACCATCGACATCGGCCTGGGCTTGGCCCCGTCCCTGATCGACTCGAATGACGACGTATTCACTATGGGGGTCGGCGGCGGGCTCGGTGTGGGACTGGCCCCTCATCCCTCGGTGGTGGTGGGCCTGCGGGACCTGTTGATTTTCACCTCCCAGTCCGCCGAGAATTCGGACATCGTGACGATTCAACTGGGTCCGGAGATCCGCCTGCGCCACCTGTTCACCCCTACCTTGCTGGCTTCGCTCTCCTTGGGGGGCATCGGCCAACTCCACGTGGAAACCGAGGAGGTCACCGAGCCGGTCGCAGCGGACCACTCGACGACCCGGACCAGCTACAGGTGGGGTGGCTACACCTACCTCGGGGTCGGCCTGCACTATTTCCCGGCCCGGTCCTGGTCGCTGGATTTCGGTTTGCGCGGACGGGTGAGTTTCGGGGAAAAGCGGGCGCTCAATGATGCCTTGGCGCCATCCAGAAGCTTCGGGGTCGAGTACCTGGGCGGGTTGAGCTGGTACCTCTGACCACTCGTTTGCAAGTGGTATTAAATCGCTCGACGATTTTATTCCGGGGTTGAATTATTGCTGGGCTTTCCGTGTATATCTAATAAGATGTGTCGATCAAAACCAGGGGGCATGGTATAGTGTTGCTGTTATTTTTTGCGGCTAAAATCGATAGCCAGGTATTTGGACGATGCTAATGTGCCTTCTTTCTAGCTCGCCTAACGTTAATATTGTATATATTTACATATTTTCGATTTTTTGTTGCGACGGTGAGAGAATGCGACACCCCGGTGAGGATTTGTAATGAAAGCCTGTCCCACATGCGGTCAGAAGTTTTTGGGCACCGAGGAGTTCTGCCCCAAAGACGGCGTGGAGCTGGTCGAACTGGATAAAGCCGATGAAGACGATTTGATCGGGACGACGATTGACGGCCGGTACACTGTTGAAAAGAAATTGGGTGAGGGGGGCATGGGGGTGGTCTACCTGGCCACCCACGCGGTGATCGGCAAGTCGTGCGCAGTTAAGGTCCTGCGAGGAGATCTCTCCTCAGAGGACGAGGTATCCGAGCGGTTCACCCAAGAGGCCCGAGCCGCAGCTGCGATCGGTAACGAACATATCATCGAGATCACCGATTTCGGCAAATTGGCCGATGGTGCATCCTATTTCGTAATGGAGTACCTGGACGGTCTGTCCCTGCACGAAGCGTTGCAGGAGACGCCCCAGATGACGATAGAGCAGGTGTTGAAGATCATCCAGCAGTGTTGTGATGCACTCGCCGCTGCCCACAACGCGGACATCGTTCACCGGGATCTGAAACCTGAGAATATCTTTCTCGTCAACCGTCACGGACGCTCGGATTTCATCAAGATTCTCGACTTCGGGATTGCCAAGGTGGCCCGGGAAACCGGCCGGCTGACCCGAACCGGAATGGTCTTCGGCACCCCCCAATACATGTCGCCGGAACAAGCAGCCGGGACCAATGTGGACTGGCGAACGGACGTCTACTCCCTGGGCATCATCATGTACGAGATGCTCTGTGGTCACGTACCGTTTCAGGCCGATACCTTCATGGGGGTCTTGACCAAACATCTCTACGAAGAGCCGGTTCCCCCGGCGCGGTTGGTCCCGCCGGTAAAAGTCCCCCGGTCGCTCGAAGCGACCCTGCTCAAGGCGATCGCCAAAAAACCGGACAAGCGCTACCAAACGATGGCCGATTTTGGTCAGGACGTTCAAGCGCTGATCGACGGCAAGACCCCGACCATCGTCTATGACCAGATGCGCGAGACCGCCGCGACCACGTTGCCCCCGGTGCCCCCATCGGAGATCGTCGGTGGTTCTTCAAGCTCGGACGATGTGGATGACAAGCTCATCGGGCTCAAGAGCCGCTGGCCCGTGTTGGCCGGTGTGGGGGCAGTGGTGATCATCGCTGTCGTGGCCATCGCGATCATCCTCGGCGGTGAGGACAAAAAAGCTGTGGAAGCTCAACCGGTGGGGACGGCGCTGGTCAAGCCCCAACCAGTCGATCCGGCTGCGGAGAACAAACAGGTCAAAGAGGCCGATGAGAAGAAGTCGACCGAGGAAAAGGACGCTCCACCGAAGATCGCCCAGGTCACCGTGGAGAGCACCCCTGCCGGCGCCTATCTGTACAAAGGGGATGCCCTGCTGGGTCAGCTGCCCTTCAAGGTGGACAAGCCCCGGTCCGGTCAACCCGCCGAACGGCTGAAAATCAAGCTCGCCGGATACAAAGATGTCGACGTGGTCGTCATGTCCACCACACCCGATCCCTTCTCGGTCACCCTGGCCAAGAAAGAAAAAGAAAAATCAAAGGACAAAGACGAGAAGTCCTCCCGCCGCAGCAAGAGACGGTCGAAGAAGCGATCTAAAAACAGGTCGAAAAAGATTACCGGAGATATCGCTGACCCATGGGCCAACTGAACGGTAGCAGCATTGCCCAACCGATTGATCGCCGTCCCATCATCGCCGTCATCGGCGCCTCGACGGTAACAGCGTTAACCCGGGACATCGCCCAGCAGGTCGGACGGGCCTTGGCCGAAGCCGGGTGGCATTTGCTGTGCGGGGGCGGCGGTGGCGTGATGGAAGCCGCTTGCGAGGGGTTTGTCGGTGTTGCACCCACTGCTCGCGGGCTGGCGATTGGTATTCTCCCGGGGGATGATCGGCGCTCGGCCAATCCCTTCGTCGAGGTGCCGATTGTCACGGCGATGGGATTTGCCCGCAACGCGATCATCGCCCAGACCGCCGATGCCTTGGTGGCGGTGGGGGGGTGTTCGGGGACCCTGTCGGAGATCGCCTTTGCCTGGCAGGCCAATCGCCCCCTGGTGGCGCTGGCCAACTCTGCCGGTTGGGCCGAGAAATTGGCCGGACAGTCGATTGACGATCGCCGTTCGGATGTCATTTTTCCCGCCCGGGATGCTGAGCAGGCAGTGGGCCACATCAGAGCAAAGCTCGCGGAGCAATGAGCCCCCACCACCGAGCAGCTTCGCTGGTTGAACAGATTCTTCCCGCCTTGGATCGCGTGACCGATCCGGGATCCCGCGTGGTGCTGGCCGTTTCGGGAGGATCCGATTCAATGGCCCTGCTCCATTTGGCACACGCCTGTGCATCACGACTCCAGCTCGAGCTGCAGGCCGCCTTTGTCGACCACGGATTGAGGGATGTGGAGCCGGAGTGGGCGCTGGTTCAACAGGCGGCGCAAGTGCTGGGTCTCGAGGTGCAGCGGCTGGCAGTCCCCCGCGACGAAGCTGACCGTGCGATGAAAAAGGGGTCGGTGCAGGCCTGGGCGCGGGAGGTTCGCTACGGCCTGCTCGGCGAGCTCGCGCAGCAGCTCGGGGCGTCGAGCGTGGCCACGGCACACACCCTGAACGACCAAGCCGAAACGGTGATGATGCGCCTGCTGCGCGGAACCGGGTTGGACGGACTGTCGGCGATGTCAGCAACACGGTCGTTGGGCCCGGTGAGGCTCATCCGACCGTTGCTCGCCGCGACCCGCGATGCGTTGCGGGAGTACCTGGTGGGTCGGGGCGTGAAATGGATCGAGGACCCGAGCAACACGGATCGCCGGTTCATGCGGGCCCGAGTGCGCAGTGAGTTGCTACCGCTGATGGAACAGCTCCAGCCAGGCGTTGCCGGGCGATTGGCCGCCTTGGCCGAAGATGCGGCACACCAGTCGGCGTACCTCGAGCAGACCCTAGACGAGGCGGCCTTGGTTCGCCCCCTGCGGCTCGGGGAGGGGGTCCAAGTGGATGCGGCGACCTTTGCCGAGCTACCCCGGGGAATCTGGGGTCGGGTGATCCGCCGTGCGCTCCTGCGGGTTCGTGGGGATCTGCGGCGCATCGAGCGCAGTCACTTGTTGCCGATCGAGGCCCAGCTGGCCGCCCTGGGGATCACTGATGTCCTCCCCCTTCCGGGGACGGTCTGTGCGTTCGTGGACCGGGGTTCCCTGTTGGTCTTCCCCGCACCGTTACCGGAAAACCGCACGCTCCGCGCGGCTCCACAAGTGGGAGCAGACGGCCTGGGGCGTGCGGCATTGACCGCGTTGGGAACTCGGGTGGAGATCCGTGCCCCCCAGTCGATCCCCCTCGAGCAGCTTTGCCTGCGCACTCGCCAACCCGGGGATCGGTTGTGGGGATCGAAGCGGCGGTTCAAGGCGGTGCTGGTAGACGGTAAGGTGCCGAAGTGTTATCGGAATTTTATACCGGTACTCGCATTCGGGACCGAAATCATCGCCTGTCCCGGCTTGGTGGGTAGCCGGAGAGAGGATCTCGATGTACATTGGATATTGGATGATACAGCGCCCCTGCGCGACATCGGGGCGACGATCGGACTCAATGATCATTAATAGGGATTTTTGTATTTGAGTTAGATTATTGCAGATGATAAAAAAGCGGCGCCCCTATCGAAGGGAAGCGGCTAGGGTATCAAAGAGAGACGAGCTGTGAATCAAAAATTTAAAACCATCTTGCTTTGGGGGGTGTTGATCTTCCTGTTCATCATGGTCGTGATGGTCATCGGTGGCGAATCGGGGATTAAGGAAGTCGGCTTCAGCGAGTTCCAGACCGACCTCAAGGCAAACAAGGTCAAAGAGGTCAAAATCCGCGGTCGCACGTACATTTATCGTCGGACCACCGCCGGAGTTGACGAGGAAGTACAAACCGTCGGCATCGAAGCCGATCGGGAATTCAATGCCGAGCTGATGGCTCGCGGGGTGACGGTGCGGTACCAGGAGGACGATGACGACAATCTCCTGCAGGGATTTTTGATCAGCTGGTTACCGATGATCATTCTGCTGTTGGTGTTCTTTTTCTTCATGCGTCAGATCCAGGCCGGCGGGGGCAAGGCGATGAGCTTCGGCAAGAGCCGGGCCCGGCTGATGTCCGATCACAGCAAGAAGGTGACCTTTCAGGACGTGGCGGGGATGGACGAGGCGCGGGACGAGCTCGAGGAGATCATCGATTTTCTCAAGGACCCCAAGCGCTTTCAACGGCTGGGCGGGCGAATTCCCAAGGGGGTGCTGCTGATGGGTTCTCCCGGGACGGGCAAGACCCTGTTGGCTCGGGCCATTGCCGGTGAGGCGGGGGTGCCCTTCTTTTCGATCAGCGGCTCGGATTTTGTGGAGATGTTCGTCGGCGTAGGAGCCTCCCGGGTTCGCGATCTGTTCGAGCAGGGCAAGAAGAACGCCCCGTGCATCATCTTCATCGATGAGATTGATGCGGTCGGTCGTCAACGGGGCGCCGGTGTGGGCGGTGGACACGACGAGCGGGAGCAGACCCTCAATCAGCTGCTGGTGGAAATGGACGGATTCGAAGCCAACGACGGGGTGATCATCATCGCGGCGACCAACCGACCCGATGTGTTGGATCCCGCGTTGCTCCGTCCGGGGCGCTTCGATCGCCGCATCGTCGTTCCGAGACCCGACCTCAAGGGACGGGAGGGCATCTTGGATGTGCACACCAAGCGCACACCGATTTCGTCTGAGGTATCGCTCAAGGTGATCGCCCGCGGGACCCCCGGATTCTCGGGCGCCGACTTGGAGAACCTGGTCAACGAGGCCGCCCTGCTCGCCGCGCGCAAGGACAAAGACGTGGTGGAGATGGATGATTTCGAGGAGGCCAAGGACAAGGTGCTGATGGGCACCGAGCGCCGGTCGATGATCATCATGGATTCGGAAAAACGGATCTCCGCCTTTCACGAAGCCGGCCACACCATTGTCGCCCGGTTAATCCCCGGAACCGACCCGGTGCACAAAGTAACGATTATCCCCCGCGGTCGGGCCTTGGGGTTGACCCAGCAGCTGCCCACCGAGGATCGCTTGATGGCGACCAAGACCTTTACCGAGGGCCAGATCTCCGTGCTGATGGGCGGCCGGGTCGCCGAGGAGATTATCTTCGGTGAAATCTCCACCGGTGCCGGGCAGGACATTCGCACGGCAACGGATTTGGCGCGCAAGATGGTGTGTGATTGGGGGATGAGCGAAAAGCTCGGACCGCTCTACTACGGTCGCAAAGAAGAGGCGGTCTTCCTCGGTCGCGAAATCGCCCAGCCCCAGGAGTTCTCCGAGCGGACGGCGGTTCAGATCGACGAAGAGGTGGAGAAGATTGTGATCAAACAGTATCGGAGAGCCACCCACCTGCTCAAGACCAACCTCGCCTCGCTCAAGGGGCTCGCCGAAAAGCTGTTGGAGACGGAAGTGCTCGACGGCACGGGGATCGATGAGATCTTAAGAGAGCACAGCGCCCAGGGCGAAGTCAGCTTCGCCGAAAACTAGGCGTCCCCGATCCCTGAAAACCTCCCCGTTGCTAGCGTCGTATCATCATGAAACAAAAGGCGGATTTGTTGTGTCCAGCGATCTGCGGGTGTATGGTAGTAAAATGGTTTGCGCCGAAGGTACGCCCCGCCCGCTGATCATGGGTGTTGTCAACGTCACGCCGGATTCATTTTCCGACGGGGGTCGATATTTCGATGGCCAACAAGCGATCGACCATGGGATGCAACTGGTCGAGGAGGGCGCAGACATCCTCGATATCGGCGGAGAGAGCACCCGCCCGGGGAGCAGCGGGGTCGACGAGGCCGAGGAGTTGCGGCGCGTTCTACCGGTGATCGAAGGTCTAAAAAAAAGAACCGATCGGCCGTTATCAATTGATACAGTGAAACCCAGTGTGGCCCGCCAGGCGCTGGAGCGCGGCGCGGTGATGGTCAATGACGTGTCGATGCTGCGACACGACTCGAGTCTGGCAGCGGTGGCCGCCGAATACAACGCCGAGTTGGTGCTGATGCATTCGCGCAAGACCCCAGAGGAGATGCAGCGGGATATCGCCTATGACGATGTGGTGACCGATGTGATCGCCGAGCTCGGCGCTGCCGTGTCCGAGGCCCGTGCCCAAGGGGTCGATGGGGTCAAGATTTGGCTCGACCCGGGTATCGGCTTTGCCAAGACCGCGGCGCACAACCTCGCCTTGCTCGCCCGGCTGCCCGAGCTGTGCGCGATGGGTCACCGGGTGCTGGTCGGACCGTCCAGAAAATCGTTCATCGGTCAGCTCACCGGAGCGGCGGTCGATGATCGAATCGGCGGTACTGCCGCCGCGGTCACGGCGGCGATATTGCACGGAGCAGCCGCGGTTCGCGTGCACGATGTGGCGGTGATGCGTCAGACCGCCTTAATCGCCGCCGGGATCAACGAGGCCCGGCACGGGTCGCAGGCGCGATAGCCATGTCCGAATTTTTCAGCCATTTGTTGAACAGCGGCGGCGGGTGGATGGCCACCCTCTCGGATCTCATTATCGTCTTCTACCTGGTCTACGTCATCCTCCTGCTCGTCCGCGGCACCCGCACGGTGCCGATGTTTCTCGGCCTGTTGGTGATTTACATCATTTACAACGTCAGCAGTTTTGCCGGATTGCCCACGACCTACTTACTGCTCGATCAGTTCATGGAAGTGGCGGTCATCTTTGCGCTGATCATCTTTCAGGACGACATTCGCCGCGCCCTGGTGCGCATGGGGCGCTTCGCCTGGTTCTCCAAGGCCAAGGAGAGCAAGGTGGTCGGCGAGGTGATCCGGGGGGCGACCCACCTGGCCGCCAAGCGGGTCGGTGCGATCATCGTGTTTGAACGGGACGGCTCCCTCGGGGAGTACATCGAGGCCGGCACCAATCTGGACGCCGCGGTGAGCAAGGAGCTGCTCTACGCCATTTTCATTCCCCGGATGGAGAATCCCCTGCACGACGGTGCCGTGATCCTCAAGAGCTACCGGCTGCGCGAGGCCGGAGCGCTGCTCCCCCTTTCGACCGACCCATCCTTGGACAAGACATTGGGCACCCGCCATCGAGCCGCGCTGGGCATCACCGAGATGACCGATGCGGTATCGGTGGTGATCTCCGAAGAGCGGGGAACGATTTCGGTCTGCTATGAGGGGAAAATGAAGAAGAACCTCTCCGAGAGCTCCCTGCGCAAAACCCTGCTCACCCTGTTTTCAAAGGAAGAGGATCCGATCAAAAATGGGGAGATCAGCGCGGAGGACGAGGACAAGGACGAGATCACGGTCAGTCTGAAGAAATCGAAGGTGCTGCCGCAAATCGCCGATGAGTTGAAGCGGCAGCGGGAGAACGAGGCCCGGGCCACAGCCCGCCCCCCGCGCATCGATCCGGACAAAAATGACAAGGCATGAACCGGGAACAACAGGTGACTCGATATGAATAAGGCGTTCGTCAGCTTGCGTCGCTTTGCTCGGGAGGCGGTCACCGAGAACCTACGGCTGAAATCGATCGCCCTGGTCATCGCCCTGCTGCTGATCATCCTGGTCCGCTTTCAAGAGGAGGGGGAACGGCTGTTCTACGTTCAGGTCGTCCCGTTGCTGCCCGAGTATCCGGCCGATTTGGTTCTGGTCAGCGAACTGCCGGAAACGGTGCGGGTTCGCCTCCGCGGCGCCCGCTCGAGGATCAACGCGCTCAAGGAGGGGGCCATCGAGCCGGTGGAGATCGATTTGGGCGGGTTCAAACCGGGGACCTCGAATTTTTTCTTCAAGGACGAGCTGTTCGAGATCCCGTCCGGATTGGAATTCGTCGGTGTCACCCCGGAGTCCGTTTCGGTGAAGATGGAGCAGGTGATCTCCCGCTGGCTGCCGGTGCGCGTAAAGACCTTGGGCCAGCTCAAAGACGGCACGGAGTACGTGGAAAAGCCGAGGGCCGATCCGGAGGAGCTGGCCGCCATCGGGCCGGCGTCGATCGTGCGCGAGCTGAAGTTCATCGAGACCGAGGACGTGGATATCGAGGGCCTCGGCGTGGGAGAGCGCACGATGCAGGTGATCGCCAAACGAATCGAAGGGGTGGAGATTCACCGGGGGGACGAGCTGAAGGTGGGGGTGCGGGTGCGGTGGATCGCCGGCAAGCGGGTCATCTCCGGGCTGCTCGTCGACGTGGAAGGGACCGAGCTCAATGTCTCGGTGAGCCCCAAGGAGGTGGCCGTGTCGCTGACGGGTCCCCAGGTTGCCCTGGATCGAATCGATTTGTCGGCGATTGGACCGTACATCGTCCTGAGCGAGGAAGAAGCGCTGAAACCCGGGACATTGCGGCGCGAAGTCAGCGTCCGCGGTCTTCCCGGCGACGTCAACGTCAAGTCGATAGTCCCGGCCAAAGCCCAAGTCACCCTCACCCAACCCAGGCCCGCCAAGGGCAAAAGCAAGGGCAAGAGCAAGGGCAAGAAAAAAACCGGCAGACCGAGCTGACGTAGTTTTTCGTAGCCATTAAGGTGGAGTCGGAGTAATAATACGGGCCGTTGAGTCTGTCATATGGCACGGAGGACATTTGGATGCGAAAGGTGGCAAAGCGTTGGAGCGCGTTGAGCGGGTTGGCGATACTGTTGACGTCGCTGGGCGCGGTTCAGGCACAGGATAGCGGCGATTCACCGATACCGGCCGTGGGGGAAGGCGTAGACAGCCAGTTGTTGTGGTCCACGCCCGGGCCGAGCAATTTTCCGACGATCGAATCCAGCGACATCATGGGCCATACAGGTGTCGCCTTTACGGGAATGTTTCACTATTATCGAAATTCTGTCGGCGCTGACGTGGACGAGTGGAACAGTGACGGCCCCACGGGTCGCACGGTTCACACCTGGGCCGTGGAGAACGCTTTTGTCGCCGATTTTCTCTGGGCCTTCGGCCTGTTCGACCTGCTTCAGATCGGGGTGACTCTGCCGGTGGTGCTCAACCAGAGCGGTGACGGCGGCGAAAAGTTACTCCATCAGGTGCAGGATTCCCAGACCGGTACGGCGGAATGGTACGATGAGACCGAGGCCCAGCTGTCCAGCTCGGCGCTCAAGGACCTGCGGTTCAATATCAAGGCCCGACTGTTGGGGGGCAAGGCGCCGATGCCCGATCGCCGCGACTTCGGTCTGGCTTTAGACCTGGGCGTGAGCCTGCCCACCGGCAGCGAAATGGCCTTTGCCGGGGATCGGGGTGTGGTCTTTTTCCCCACGGCGATCGTCGATTTTCACCGCTGCAAATTCTCTGCTGCGGCCAACCTCGGTGCCCGGTTGCGGTTGAAAAAATCTTCGTTTGTCTACAGCGAGGTGGGTCACCAGGGGGTGGTCGGCTTGGGCGCGACCGGTCATCTGCTCGATCGCCGCCTGCTGCTCTCTGCCGAAGGGCAAGGGGTGATGGAGCTCGACGGTTTCCGGTTTGCCATGGAGTTTCGCGGCGCGGTGGGATTTGTGGCCGACAAATCCCAAGCGATTACCGTTTGGGTTTCCGCCGGCTCATCGGCAGGCTCCGACGATCTGTACGGTGCGCCGGAGATTCGCATGTTGGCCAGCGTGGTGTACGCCCCAGGACAGAAAGAGCCGATTCACAACAATTAGTCCCATTTGGGGACGGGAACCAACTAAATCGGAATCCGCATTTTCTTTTTGAGGTAATAAAATAGGCAGAGGTGCCGGATCTTTGTTACCTTTACCCCGATGAAGACGCTCTTTTCCATTGGCAACAGATTATTGGTTTGTACGGTGTGTACGGTCGCCGTCACCTGTTCGACCCCCCAATCCCGATATCCCGCAGCCCCCCGGGTGGCCCCCTCCACAGAGGCCCCTCCTGATCCCGACTCCCCCGCGGGCAGCGGATCTGGTTCTGCGGCGCCGAGTTCCTTGTTGGAGCAGGAGGGGTTGAGACTCTATTTCACCACCGTCGGTGAGGGGAGGGCGGCCTCGGCATTGGCAGAGGAACGGTTTGACGAGGCGATACCGCTGTTTGACGAGATCGCCGCCACCTCCACGGCACCCGAATTGATCTTGAGGGCCCGGTTTATGGCGGCCTATCTGGCCGGTCGCCAGGGGGATCACGCCCGCGCGCTGAAAGAGCTGCCCGGTCTCGCGGAGCAGCTACCCCTCGTCGCCGATACGGCCCGCGAAACTGCGGCGATCGCTGCCCTTAAGCTCGGCGAATACGATCGGGCCTGGGGCCTCGCCCTGTTGATCCCCGGGTCGAGCACCTTGGCCGATAGCGGGGCGTTGATTAAAGCGGACGCCAAACGGGGGTTGGAGCAGTGGGCGGTTGCGGCCGAGGCATACGAACAGTACCTCGTCCAGTGGCCCGAAGGAAGCCGACAGGCCGAGGCCCATTGCCGCATCATCGAGTGCAAGACCCGGCTGGCCACCCGAATGGCGGACCGGACGCTGGCCCGGGAAGCCCTTACCCGGTTGGACCAGCGACGGGCGCAACAGCCGACCGGTTATTGGACCCAGTGGGCCGCGAAAAACGAGGCCGCGTTGCTCAAGGTGCTCGGGGAGAAGCCACCGCGGGTGCGGCGGGAGCAACGGGCAGCGCACAAAGCCTATGACAAAGCACTGAATCTGCTGCACAAAAAGGAAAACCTCAAGGCGCAGCGTTTTTTCGGGCGCGCGATCTACCTCTCCCGGCGCAAGGGAAATCTGTGGTGCCGGGCGCGACTCAACCAAGCGATCGCCGTGTCCCGACAGCGGGATCACGAGCGCGCCGGGTCGCTCTATCGCGGCACGGCTCGGGATTGCAAGCAGCCGGACATCAAGCTACGCGCTCTCTACCGGGGCGCCAAGTCGTTTCAGTCCTCAGGTCACTACAACGAGGCGATTCGCCTGTACGGTGAGGTGGAGGCGGAGTTTCCCGACCACAGCTATGCCGATGACGCGCGACTGCACGCCGCCCGGTGCTACCTCTCCCAGGACAAAAAGGATCAATTTTTGACCATGTTGCGCCAGCTGCCCCGGGACTACCCCCAGGGGGACATGCGCGCCGAGGCGTTGTGGACCCTGGCCCACGAAGCGATTCGCAATGGTCGCCTCGATGAGGCGCACGAGATTCTCGAGGAGTACTACGAGCTGTTCCCCCGGGAAGAGGGCTGGTATGCGGCCGGACGCTCGGGGTATTGGCTCGGTCGGGTCGAGGAGCTGCTCGGTGAGCCGCTGGTCGCCGCAAGGCGTTACGAACAGGTGATCGGTGGGTTTCCGTTTACCTTTTACATGGTGATGGCCTACAACCGTCTGGTCGCGATCGATCGCCGGTCGGCCCATGCACTGATGGCCAAGCTCGCGCCACTCAAGGACCAGCAGACCGCCGGATTCGACGCCAAGATTCTCGAGGACTATCCTGCGCTGGCTTCGGGGGTGGAGTTGCTGCGGTTGGGATTGGTCTCCCGGGCCAAGCAGGCGTTTTCCCGGCTGCTCAAGGATCCCTATCCCCCGCCGGGGCTGCACTGGTTCACTGCCGCACTGCTGAGAAGCGTCGGACAATTTCACGAGGCCAAAACCGTCGCGGTGCAAGCGGATGGAGGGTGGCGACAGCGCTACCCGGTGGGCCGGGATTTCGCCCCTTGGCAGGCGGCCTATCCGCCGGCCTACCAGGAAGAGGTGGAGACTGTGGCCCAGCAACAGAACATCTCCAAGGGGCTGATTTGGGCGATCATGCGGGAGGAGAGCGGCTTTGATCCGCAGATCGAATCGTGGGCCAATGCCATCGGATTGATGCAACTGATCCTCCCCACGGCTCGGGGTGTGGGGAGCAAGCTGGGCATCCGAGTGACGCCCAAAACCCTGCGTCAACCCGAGGTGAACATCACGCTGGGGACCGCCTATCTCGCCCATCTCAAGAAACTGTTCCACGAACACCCGGTGCTGATGATCGCCGGGTACAACGCCGGCCAGGGCGCAGTGCAGCGATGGCTAAAGGAACGATCCGAGCTCGAGGTGGACGCCTTTGTCGAGCAGATTCCCTATAGCCAGACGCGCGGATACACCAAGCGGGTGATCGGTGCGCTGGCGGCGTACAGCTTCTTGTACGGCGATACCCCATCGGTCGTGCAGATCGACATGCGACTGATTCCCGAATCAAAAAAAAACCGCCGCTTCGGACTGCGCTCCCGGAACCCCAATAAAACGAAAACCGTAAACTAAACGACGGTCATGCACAGTAAAGATGGGCCAGCCCGATTCAGCGACCGTTTCGGCATGGTCTGTCTGGGGGCAGCGGTGGTGCTCTCAGCAGTGCCGCCGATGATGCACATTCACTGGGGACGGTTGGGCTTTCTCCTGGCCGGCGTCGCCCTACTGCTGGCCCTGATCGCCCGATGGCCGTATGGGGAGCGGCTAAGGGCTATTTGGCGTGCGCATCGTCTGTTGGTCGTTTCCCTGAGCTGTCTCGTGGTTGGTCGTCTCCTCTCCGTGATCAGTGCAGAAGCGGTCGAAGACGCCCTGCTACAAGGGGTGAGGATTGCGACCCTAGCGGTGTTTTTCGCGGCGGTCTACTTCGAATGTCAGCGCAACCCCGGCATGCGCGCTGTACTGGCCTGGGGTGCGGCTCTGCTCATCGCGCTCCACGGAGTGTTGTTCATTTCCGCCTGGTGCTTCGGTGAGTTGTTTCGGCTGGTCTTCGAAGCGGGTACGCACCAGTACCTCGGTGGGTTACCCCGATTTCGCGGGATAGTGGGCGGCCCGTTTGCCTGCGGTGCGATGATGTTGGCCTGTGCCGGTTTGGTCCGAGCGCTACCCGACCGCCGATTCGCGGCACCCCTGATGGGGGTCGCCCTGTTTCTCTGCGCAGCCAGCCTGTCGTTTGCCACGATGGCGCTGCCCGTGATGCTGCTCTGGCTGGTGGTCAGGCAGCGGTCCTGGCGCATAGCCGGTTACGCGGTTTTGGCCGTTGTCGCCATCTCGATCTTGTACGCCAAACCCGTTGCGCTTCGCTGCGGCGGGAATTCCCTGCCCCTGTTCGAACCGCACGAGAACTACCACCTGGATGAATTGGGTCCCCGTTACGCCCCCCAAACCACTCTAACGATTTCCAGATGTCAAATCGATGTCATTCCTTCGGGGTATGTGGTGCTGGCCGGCGCCTCCCTCCGGTGTTTCCGGGACAATTGGTTGATCGGTGTCGGCGGCCGGAACCATCCCTACAGCTGTCCGGCGACGGCGATGACCGCCCTGGGGCAATGGACCACCGGTCGAATCGCCCACAACGAGTACACCGGTCTGCTCGCGGAGTACGGTCTGCTGGGGTTGGCCGGAACCCTCTTCTTCGTCTGGGTGGTGTGGTGGCGCTACCGGAAGCACTCTTTGGACAATTGGACGAGGGGGATTGTCGGGGCCTACCTGCTGGCCGGATTTGCCGGGGAGATCTGGTTTCAGTTTCCCTTTGTCGCGCTCATCGCTTCTCATGTGGGGAACCCGGGATCGGGCGGCGGTAACTCGGAACGGAGCCAATCGGCATACCGGGGAATCAAGTGATTAGCCGAGGAGCCGTGGGGGCGATGCGGGTGACCACTTCGTAGTTGATCGTTCCCATCTGCTCGGCCAGATCCTCGGCCCGGAGCCGTTCCTCGCCCTGTTGACCCAATAAGACCACCTCATCACCAGGGGCGGCCCGGGGAATGTCAGTGACGTCGACCATCGTCAGGTTCATGCAGATGCGACCGCGAATCGGGGCGCGGGCCTGGCGAATCAAGACGTGGGCCACGTTGGACAACCGACGGTCGTAGCCATCGGCGTACCCCACCGGCAGCACGGCCAACCGGGTTTGCCGGGTCGTGCGGAAGGTGCGACCGTAGCCGACATAGGCCCCCTTGGGAATCGACTTGATCTGCGCGATGGTGGTTTTGACGGCCATCACCGGCCGCAGATCGAGGGCGTTGCGACCCATGCTCTGGGCGGACACCCGCGTCTCTTTCGACGGCCACAGGCCGTAGAGCGCAATGCCCACGCGGACCAGGTCGAAGTGGGTGTGGGGAAACAAAATGGTCGCCGCCGAGCACGCGGTGTGGGGCAGGGACAACCGGAGGCCGGCGGCGTCCAGCGCCTTGAGCCGGCGGTTGAATCGCTCGAATTGTTGCTGGGCAAAGCGGTGCTCGGTGGTGTCTTCGATGTCGGCAAAGTGGGTGTAGGCGCCCTCGACGGTCACCCCGGCCTCGAGCAACAGTGCCGCGACTGGGGCGAGCTCGGCCCTGTCGAGCCCCTGGCGATGGGTGCCGGTCTCCACTTTGAGGTGAACGATGGTGTCCGACCTGCCCAGGCGAGCGATTTCAGACGCCACGGGGTTCGAGGTGACCGACAAGCGCAGCCCGGCCTCAATCGCTTCGCGGAGCAGGGCAGTGGTCGGCGGACCGAGCACCAGGATCGGGGCCTGGATGTTGCTGCGACGCAGGGTCAGCCCCTCTTCAATGGAGAAGACCCCCAGCCAGTTTGCTCCCTGCTCGACGGCGAGGGTTGCGATCTCGACCATACCGTGTCCGTAGGCGTTGGCCTTGACCACCGCCATCAGCAGCCGCTGATCGCCGACCAGGCGCCTGAACTGGGCCATGTTCCACTCAAATGCCGCGCGATCGATCTCGACCCAGCAGTTGGCCGGTGGCCGGTTGTGTTCCTTGGGCTCCACGGGTCGAACGGTATCAGGCAACATCGGCGAGCTCAATGTGAGATAGACAAAATAATGGGGGCGGTGGTTGTCCCTCGTCGAGTAGGGCGGTAGGGTGGTCCCATGCCAGAGTTGCCCGAAGTCGAAACCGTGGCCCGTCAGCTCGCCGAGGCGGTGCGCGGAAGGACTATTATCGCTGTTGAGATCGATGATCCGAAACTCGAGGGGTTGCCCCGGCACGAGCTGAAAAACCGTAAAATCGTCGAGGTGTTTCGCAGCGGCAAGCAGATCGTGTTCGCCCTCGCCGCACCTCAAAAGCGCCGGGGGACCGCCTACCTCCTGGTTCATCTGCGGATGACCGGCCGACTGATCTGGCAGCCCTCAGAGGCGCAGGAGCTCCCCCGCCAGCGGGCGCGTTTCACCCTCGATCAGGGCGTTCTCGCCTTTGTCGATACGCGCCGTTTCGGCACGATTCGGTATGCCACGGATCCGGCGGCGTTCATTCCCCCGGGCCAGGAGCCGCTGGCAGATTCGTTTACCGCGGCAGCCCTCGAACGACTCATCGGAACCACCCGTCAGGAGGCCAAGGTGTGGCTGTTGCGTCAGGATCGCCTGGTGGGTATCGGCAATATCTACGCCAGTGAAATTCTGTTTGCGGCGAGGGTACACCCCGAGCGGCTGATTAGCCGACTGACAGCACCGGAGATCAAACGCTTGCACCGGGCCACCCGCCGGATTCTCAACGCCGCGATCGCCCATTGCGGCACCACCTTTTCCGATTTCCAGGACAGCAGCGGTCAAAGCGGTGGATTTGCCCGGTTTCTCAAAGTGTATGGCCGCGATGGGGAGCGCTGCCGCAATTGCGCATCGGCGATCGAGCGTACCGCGCAGCAGGGACGGAGCACCTTTTTTTGTCCCAGCTGTCAACCGGCCGATCCCACCGGTGGAAAATCCGCTTGACCCGGCCGGTGTATCACGGGTATCCCCCGAGATGATGCGACGTATCCTTCTCACTTGTGCCGTGTTGCTGCAGTGGCTCTGTTGCTCCTGTGTCGACGGCCCCCCGGCCGATCGACTGACGTTGTTCGACGCCGGCGGCGCGCCGAGGGCCATCGCGTCCCCTCCCGCCGAATCGGCGGTTGTCCCCGCCGAACCGACGCTCGAAGCAGTGCGGGATGTAGCGGACGGGGGACCGGATGGGGCGGTCGTCAAGGAGGGAACGGCGCGTCCCCGTGGAACGATCAATGTCGAACCGGTGCTGGAGCGCCCCGCGTTTCCACCACCGGTGGCCGGCCAGGCGATCTCGATTCCCGGCGGCACCTTGCTCGCGGGCAGCGCGCCGGCGGATGTGCTGCGCGTCCAATACGCAGAGAACGATCTGTTGCCCCATCAGATCACGCCCTTTGAAATCGATGCGCTGCCCTTTCCCAACGATCCTCAGCGGCCGTTCCTCACCGGCATTTCGCGCGCCGAGGCGGACGAAGCCTGCCGCGCCGAGGGCAAACGGTTGTGTACCGAGCTGGAATGGGAATGGGCCTGCAAGTCAGCGGACAGCCGCCGCTATCCGGTGGGGAACCGCTACGACGGGGAGGCCTATGCCGAGGTGGACCGCCTGCAACCGGCTTCCCCCTTCGGCGTGTTCGCAATGGGACGCTTGTTGGAGTGGACCTCGAGTGCCTGGGGCCGAGACCCTTCCCAAGTCGAACGGGGGGTGGCCCGGGGATTTGCACCGGGAATGGGGGTTCCGGCCAAGCGGGGGCGGCGCTGCGCCATGCGGTGGCGTCAGATGCCCGAAGCGTCGGATCCCCAGCTCGGCTTTCGCTGTTGCGCCGGCAAGGTCAACGAGGCGTCGTGCTTCATCGAGCGCACCCGGCCGCCGTTCAGCCTCTATCGCAATATGAAACCGGACAAGTTCACCCAGGTGATTCGATCGATTCCCGAGCTCTATGCCATTCACGACAACCCGTACATGTACAGTGACGGTGACGTGCGCTCGGTGCTGGCCCGTCGACAGACCAATCGGGAAGAGTTGGCCAAGCAGGGCATCCACTTCCGCTGGAAGCCGATCCGCTGGATCCCCCGCCAGGGTATGGAGCTGTGGGTGGCCGTGGGGCGCTCCAACAAACACGCCTTTGTCGTCGCGCTGCACGAGGTCGAGGACAACACCAAGTACGTCCACGCCTCCAGCCTGGTGCTGTGGCGTCAGCCGTTGCCCCTGGCCCTGGTCTATCAGGAGGGGCATCGCAACGGGTTGTACTGGGCCCCCTGCTGGGGGTGTCGGGACGGGGGCGAAATCACCTTTGATGATGAGAAAAACGAAGTCATCATCACCCATAAGTGGTAAGGCTGCGGATAATAGCTGAGAAGGTGGTGTGATGAGAAGAACGCTCTCCATTGGTCTAGTAGTCATCGGATGCTTGAGCGGGGCCTTGTCCGCAGCGCAGACCCCGGCGCTGCCCCGGACGGTTGCTGAGAGCAGTCGATACAGCAGAACATCGACCTACCGGGAAGTGGTTGAGTTCATTCGACAGATCCAGGCCAAAAGCCCTTATGTTCGCGTGGAACAGATCGGTAGAAGCACACGGGGACAGTCCATCCCGTTGGTCGTCGTGGGGGATCCTCCGCCGGCTTCTCCGGCCGCGTTGGCCAGAGACGATCGCCTCGTCGTCTACCTGCAAGGGAACATTCACGCAGGCGAGGTCGAAGGCAAGGAGGCCCTCCTCGCTCTGCTGCGCGACATCGCCGGTCGGGCCAAGCCCCCCTTTCTCGATCGGTTGGTGCTGCTGATCTGTCCGATTTTCAACATCGACGGCAATGATCAGATCAGCCCGAAAAATCGCCGCAACCAGCTCGGCCCCAAGCAGGGGGTCGGCGTGCGCTACAACGGTCAAATGCTGGATCTCAATCGGGACAGCATCAAATTGGAAAGTCCGGAAATGAGGGGGCTGGTCGAGAATGTGTTGATGCGCTGGGATCCCGCCCTGGTCGTCGATTGCCATACCACCAACGGGTCGGTGCACGAGGAGCCGGTGACCTATTCCTGGGCGCTCAATCCCAACGGCGATCCGGATTTGATCGCCTTCTCCCGGGATCGAATGATGCCGCAGATTGAGGCCCATCTGAAAGCGACATCCGGCACCTTGGCCATCCCCTACGGCCATTTTCGCGGGGAGACGCAGGTCGACGGCTGGGGCACCTTTGGTCACAAACCCCGCTTTTTGACCAACTATATCGGGCTGAGAAATCGCTTGTCGATCCTGGTGGAGAACTACGCCTATGCCAGCTACAAGACCCGTGTGCGGGGCAACTACCAGTTCGCGATGTCGATTCTCGAGTTCTGTCATCAGCATCAGCAAGAGATCAGCCGGATGATCGCACAGGCGGATCAACGGACGATTCGCCGCGGTTCTGCCCCCAAACCAACCGATCGCTTCGGCATCGAAACAGAACTCCAGCCGACCCCCAAACCGGTGACCATCTTGAGCTGGGAGATGAAGCGAAATCCCAAGGGTCGGTATCCCCGGTTCGTCAAGGATGGAAACAAGAAGAAATACACGCTCCCGTACTACGCCGATTTCGCGATCACCGAGGCGGTACCCCTTCCCTACGCCTACCTGATGGCTGTAGATGCTCCCCACATCGCTGAAAAACTGATGCAGCACGGCGTGGTGGTCGAGGCGTTGACAAAGCCGGCCACCCTAAACGTGCAAGCGTTCGAGACCACTGAGATTCGAACCGAGCCGGAGCTGTTTCAGGGGCATCGCCTGACAAGCATCAAGGGCAAACCGGCGATGAAAAAGATGCGATTTCCCGCGGGCAGTCTATGCGTTCGAACCGCCCAGCCGTTGGGTCGCCTGGCCGCCTATCTGTTGGAACCTCAGAGCGACGACGGGCTTTTGGTCTGGAATTTTTTCGACCGCTACCTGGTCACCCAGTGGTATCGCAAACCCAAGACCTATCCGGTCTACAAGTTGATCCAACCCACTCGACTGGTCACCGAGGCCGTTCGTTAGTCCGAGATAGAGGTGACGATCATGGTCTCCAGATCCACGATCGCGTCAAAGGGGGTGGGCACCGGATTGATGCGGTACTGACCGGTCATGTGGGTGCCTTCGAGGCCCCACTCGCTCATGATGGTGTACGATTCGTCGATGGGTAGGTCCTGACTTTTATAACCCATGATGCCCAACACCAGTCCGTTGTTTGCGATGATGGTAGCCAACTGGCTGCCCAACTCGGCAAAGTGAGCAGGACAGGTCGGTCACGAGCTCAGACCGATAGCGATGTGCAGGAGGGTCTTGCCGGTTTTGTGGAGGTAGCAGTTGTCAAAGGTAATCTCCTCCTGCTCGACATACCCGTCCCCGTCCTTATCGATGTACCCCTGCATCTCCCAGAAGGGCATCACCTCGTTTAGGGTCAACTTCTCGACTGTTCCCCACTCAATACCAGGGCATCCGTCAGGGCCGGGATTGTAATCCGGGTCCGTATCTGTATCGGCGTCGCTGTCTGTATCGGCGTCGCTGTCCGCGTCGGCGTCGCTATCCGCGTCGGCATCGCTGTCCGTATCGGCGTCGCTGTCCGCGTCGGAATCGCTGTCCGAGTCAGAGTCGCTGTCCGAGTCAGAGTCGCTATCCGCGTCGGCGTCGCTGTCCGCATCGGAGTCGCCATCCGCGTCGGCGTCACTGTCCGCATCGGCGTCGGCATCCGCATCCCCATCGGCGTCCCCGTCCGCATCCCCGGAGGCATCATCGTCATCTGCAGCGGGATTCTCACTGGCCGATGAGCATGCTGCCATCGGGAGGATACAGAGCATCCACAGAGTGTAGAGTAGTGAATTCTTGAGCGTCATCATCGGTTTTGTCTCTCTTTTACAGTGACATTATTTATACCGCCGGTGGGGGGAAGGTGGGCAAGCGGTTAATTGTCGGTGAGCACCGCCTTGATGAACCCATCCCCCTCGAGATGGCCCAGGGATCCGTGCTTGGCCTGTTCCTCGTCGAACCGCGCGGTGGTGTCCGCTTTGACACCCGGTCGGCAGATGGCGACCGGAACCGGATCATCGGCGTGGGATCCGGTCTCCACCGGCGTAGGGTGGTCCGGGAGAATGGCAACGGTGGCCTCGATTCCCCGCTGAGCCAAGCCGCTCATAATCGGTTTGACCAGCCGTTGATCCAGCTGTTCGATGCACTTGATCTTCAGCGGCAGGTCCCGCGCATGCCCCGCTTCGTCGGTGGCTTCCACATGAACGTAGACCAGATCCTGGGTCTTGAGGGCATCGAGACAGGCCTGGGCCTTGCCTTCGTAGTTGGTGTCCCACAGCCCGGTCGCCCCGGGGACGCGAATCAGGTCCATGCCGGCGTATTGGCCCAAACCCATCACCAGGTCGACCGCCGAGATGACCGCCCCCTGCACGTTGAACCGCTCCTGCAGGGTTTGCATCACCGGTGGTCTCCCCGGGGACCAGGGCCAAATGGCCGAAGCGATGTCCTTGCCGGCCTCACGCCGTCGCTCATTCACCGGGTGATCCGCCAGCAGGGCCTGCGCTTGTTTGCACAGGTCGACGAGAAACCGGGCGGTCGATTCGCCGGCGGTTGATTTGGCCCGGGGTAGGAGATCCGCTACCGCTTCGCCAACGTGATCATGGGGCGGAGCGCACGCCACCTCGGGCGAGGCCCACCCCCCGGGCAGGACAATCAGATGCCGGTATCCCACACCGGGATAGAACGCCACTGGTTGGTCGCCGGTTTTCGAGCCCAGCGCCCGGTCGAGGGCATTGATCAACTCGGCCCCCTCTTCGGAGGAAATATGCCCGGCAGAGTGGTTCACGATGCGGCCCTGCGCCACATTGATCAGGTTGCAGCGAATTGCCACATCGTCGGGGGCCAGCGAAATGCCCATGCTGGCCGCTTCGAGCACCGCGCGCCCGCGAAAGGTGTCCACAGGGTCGTAGCCCAGTACAGAGAGATTGGCCACGGCCGATCCGTGGGGCTGTCCGGTGGGGATGGTGGTGAACAGTCCCATGCGCCCCTGGGCGGCGAGGCGATCGATGTTCGGTTTCTGGGCCACCATGAGGGGCGTCTTGCCCGCCAATTGGGCGACCGGATGATCGGACATGCCGTCGCCGATGATGATCACCGATTTCATCGGACGTACTCCTTGAGCAGGTACTGTTTGAATGCTGGGTAGTCGACCTCGAGTTCCTCGTAGTGCTCGGGCATCTCTTCAATCCCTCGTAGGCTCGGGGGGACCTCCGGCTCGACACCGGTGAGCGCCCTTACTTCATCGGGGAACTTGGCCGGGTGGGCGGTCTCCAGGGATATCGCCGTGGTGTTTCGGTCCTGTGGATGATCGGCGAGGTACTGTTCCAGCCCGGCCCAGCCGACCGCTCCGTGGGGTTCGAGGATCAGTTGATGATCGCGATAGGCCTCGCGTATCGTCTGGCGGGTTCGGTCATCGTCAATGCTCACGGCAAAGAGATCGTTCCTGAGCTTTTCCATATCGAGGGGCTTTTTCAGCTCACCGGTCTCATCCATTTGCCCCCCGTACAGGTCGACCAGTCGCGCCAGATTGGAGGGATGGCCCACGTTCATCGCGTTGGAGATGCACACTTTCGACGGTTGGATTTTGCGGTAGCCGCCGGTGGCCACGAAGCGGGGAACTTCGTCGTTGGCGTTGGTGGCGATGACCGACTTTCGCACGTTGAGCCCGGAGAAGCGGGCCAGCATTCCCCCCATCATGTCGCCGAAATTGCCCGACGGGATGGAGAAGATCACCGGTTCACCCCCACCCAGGTCTACCAACCGCGAGGCGGCGTAGACGTAGTAGACCGACTGGGGCAGCAGGCGACCGATGTTGATCGAATTGGCCGACGAGAGGTTGAGCTGGTTGAGCTCCGGGTCGGCAAAAGCCTGTTTGACCAATGCTTGGCAGTCGTCGAATTTGCCCGGCAACGCCAGGCTGGTCACATTGTCCCCCAGGGTGGTCATCTGCTTGCGCTGTCGCGTGGAGACCTCTTCGAGGGGAAACAACACCAGCGCGCGAATGCCGGCGACGTTCAGGAAGGCATTGGCCACGGCTGAACCGGTATCACCTGAGGTGGCGGTGAGGATCAGCAGCTCCTGGCCCCGTTCCCGCACCAGTTGGCCAATCGCCCGCCCCATGAACCGCGCGGCAAAATCCTTGAACGAAGCGGTCGGCCCCTGATCGAGCCGCAGCACATGCCGGGTGGCATCGACGCGCTCCAAGGGCACGTCGAAATTGTAGGCGTCGTGGCACAGCTCGGCCAAGGCGTCCGGGGTGAAAACCCCGGTGGTGTAGGGTTCGAGAATCTGTGTCGCCAGCTCGGGATAGGACAGTTTCCGGGCCCGCCTCAAAAAATCGGCGGCAAACGGGGGAATGGTTTGAGGCATGAACAGGCCCCGATCGCCGGCCTGTCCCTGCAACAGCGCGTCGGCCAATCCCACTGGATCGACTTTGTGGTTTGTGGAGTAGTAAAGTGTCATCTCAATTATCTTTTAAAATCCCCGCCGTCTTTTAACAACGGGTTTGATGCACCCCCCACCGAGTACTCGGCAGGGACCTGTTTGCGAGTGGTGCCGTCAATGACCGCCAGGGCCTGCTCGAGATCGGCGATGACATCATCGGGGTGCTCGCCGCCGACGCACAAGCGGATCAGGTTGGGGGGAATATCCGCCATCTCCCGGCCCTCGTCCCCCTGTTGGGAGTGGGTAGAAATGGCCGGAATCGTGGCCACTGATTTAACCCGACCCAAGTCGGTGGCCCGCCAGATCCGGTTGAGCCCGTCGAACATTTTTCGCGCAGCGGGCGCCCCGCCTTTGACCCGAAACGACATTAGGTGCCCGTACCGGTTTACCGGCGTCTTGTACTGTGGATCCTGCTCAGCGTCTACCAGGAAGAGGTAGCGGCGGGCCAATTCGTGCAACGGATGGTCGGTCAGACCGAGGTAGTCCACCCGTTCCACGTAGGGGTTTTCCTCAAGATACTGGGCCACGTGAAGGGTGTTGCGGCTGAACAGATCGACCTTGGCCCGCAGGGTGCGCATGTCGGCGAGGGAAAGCATCGCATTCATCGGCGAGAGGTTGGGGCCGTTGTCCCGGTTGGGCAACCCCTTGAGATAGGTGGCGAAATCCGCCTTGAGCTCGTCCGGACCGACCCGGGAGGTGATGTTCTTGCGGGAGATCACCGCCCCGGCGATGCCGAAACCCGACGAGGCGAGGGTCTTGGTCACCGATTGGATCACGATGTCCGCCCCCCGGGCGATGGGTCGGAGCAGGGCGGGAGTGCCGACGGTGTTGTCGATAATCACCGGTACCCCGCGGGAATGTGCCAGCTCGATCACCGCATCCAAATCAAAGAACGACTGTCCCGGATTGGAGGGCAGCTCCCCGTAGACGAACCGGGTGTTTTTATCGATCTTCGCCGCCCATTCGTCCAGATTGGTCGAGTCCAGGATCCAGCGACACTCCACGTTGGCCTTGTCACTCTTGCGCAGGGAGAACTGCTGAAACGTCCCCCCGTAGACCTGGCAGGTGGAGACGAAATTGATCGGCTGGCCCGGATGCTCGGGATCGATGGTCAAAAACGGATCCGTGGCACTCTGAATGGCCGCCATCCCTGACGAAGTGGCCAGGCAGGAGGTCTCTCCGTCGTAGCCGTACCCCTCCAGCAAGGCGAGGGTGTTTTCGAAATAGTAGAGGGACGGATTAGCGATGCGGGAGTAACACCAGGTGGGGATTTGGTAGGAGAGCGCGGCTTCCATTTCGTCCGCGTCGCGGTACCCCTGGGCCGTACACATGTACAAGGGTTCGATGATCGCCCCTTGATTGAAGTCGAGGGCCTCGCTCATCGAGTACATGCCGTGAACGGCAATGGTGTCGAAGCGGCACTGTTTCATTGCCTTAAATTGGGACAGCCGTTTGGCCTCGGCTTTCCGGGCCGCCTCGATGTAGTTGTTTACGCCGGTCGTATTGGACATCTGTTTACCTCTATTCCTCTTCGAGCAGGCTCTCGACAGAGTAGCCGCTGTCCTCTTTGATGGTCGACAGGGTGATGAAGGTTTCTTGTTTCTCCACGCCGCCGACCTTGCCCAGGGTGTGTTTGATCAGCTCGCCGAGATGCTCGATATCCCGTGCCACCACATGGACCAGGTAGTCGTAGCGGCCGGTGAGGTGAAAGCACCCGGTTACTTCGGGAATGGCGCGAATCCGATCTTCGAAGTCGTCGATCGCCTCGGCCCGGTGCAGGTCGAGATTGATCATCACCACGGCGCGCACTTCGTAGCCAATCGCCTTGGGGTCAATCGAGGCGTGGTAGCCCTTGATCACCCCCCGCTCCTCGAGGCGGCGAACCCGTTCGAGCATCGAGGACGGGGCCAAGTCGGCGAGACGCGCCAGTTCGACGTTGGTCATTCGACCGCGTTTCTGCAGCGCGGCGACAATTTTTTGATCGATGGGGTCCATGGTTGGCGTCCTTTCCGCTTCCGGATGTTCGGCAACCAAACAACCGGTATTTATTAATTATATTCTATATGAATATAACATCAACATATATAATTCGATGAATTTGCATAAGTGTCGAATAAATGCCAAATTATGGGGCGTTGTAGAATCGGTGCACCTGGTCAATGGAATCTCAGATAGGCGATCCCCAGTGGTTGTCCAGTTTCCGGGTGGTCAAGATATATTTGGTTGCGATGAAGTTGAAGCGTTGCGTTTCGAATAGAGATAGACAGCCGTCGCCGCGGCGAAGAGACCGTACTCCACTAAGGGAATCCAGGCCTGTGCCTGCCAGATCTGCGCCGCCCACCACTGCTCGAGGGGAAGGTAGGCCAGGGGGAGGGTGGCGGCGAGAATCAACCAGGGCCAGTGCCGGCGAAGGATGGCGAATGGCAGGATCCAGGCGATGTACCAGGGATGGAGCACCGGCGTGGTCAGGATCAGGGTGCCGAAGATCCAGGCCGCAGCGCGCAAGGGATCGTACCGCCGGATAGTGACCCAGCCGATCACCCCGATGCCGATCAGCGCGAACAGGAGCTTGGTGCAGGCCAGGGAGAGGTCGTTGAGCGCGAATTTACCCGGTGCGGCGGGATCGAATCCCCCCTCTTTGTGCAGGGAGAAAAATGATCCCTGCAGGGCGCCGGCGAGCCCGTCGAGAATCGGCAGGTGAACCATATCGTTGGCCGCTGACGCTCCCGACGCCCATCCGATGACCCATTGAAAGCCGGATTTGATCACTGCGAACAATCCCGCGTTGCCTTCCCAGCGCCGGGCGAACACGTCTAGGGATTCGAACAGGGCCTGACCCGCGCCGATAAACGGCAGATAGAGGGCCGCGGCGACAAGCGGGACGACAACCCAGGCACGCCGGTCCCGTCGCGCGAACACCGGCAGCAGGAGTAGGGGAATCAGCTTGGTGCTGACGGCCACGCCGAGCAACAGACCGGCCCGGAGGGTGTTTCCCCGCATCAGCCAGAGCAAGGCCCCGAGGGTCAGGAGCAGGGCCAACGGGTCGATGTGACCGGACATCCCCGACTCGATGCACATCAGGGGGTTGAGTCCGTACGCCGCCCCTGCCAACAGGGCGGTGGGGTCCGGGGCAGCCGGGCTCGACCCTTTCTTCTCAATGTAGGCGGCGGCGAGGAGGATCACCAGCCACACCACGGCGGTATCGAACAGGGCACTGACCAGTTTGAAACCGAACGGTCGGGGCGTCGCCGCCGCAATCGCCGCGAAGGTGACCTGACAGATGGGCGGATAGATGGTGCGGAGGGTGGGGTGGTTGATCTGGCGCCATGCCGCATCCCGCAAAGGGGCCAGCTCCTCCGCGTCGGGCGCGTGGCGGTAGGGGTTGTGTCCGTTCAACAGCACCCGGCCGTCCCAGCTGTAGCGGTAGAGATCGTCGCTCAGCCTCGGTGGTGCGGCGACGCAGATCAGCCGCAGGGCCAACGAAGCGCCGATGATCACCGCGACGGAGAGGAAGAGGTGCTGGGTTCGTCGCAATGCCAGCAGGAGGAGAAAATAGGGGAGATGCGCCCCGATCGCCCACGCGACCATCTGCTTCGCGGAGAATGCGTTCCAATGCGCGGTGACCAGCAGTCCCACCAACAACAGGGCTTCGAGTCCCAGCAAACCGATGAATCGAGTCACCGGTGAGCGGGTAAAGGCGGTCATTTTTTGGGTGAACGGTTAGAGAGACTTGGTGTTGAGCTTGCGCAGGGTGTCCCGGGCGATGGTCGACTGGGGTCCTTTTTCAGCCTGCAGGGCGAGCAGACGTCCCCGTTCGGACAAGCTACCGAGCATTTCGGCGGCCAGGTTGCCGTACTTGGGATCCGAGCGGACCGCGTCGCTCATCAGGTGGCGAATTTCCAGCTTGGTCAGGCCACCGGGGGCTTCGTCCCAACCGTTCTTCAGTCGCTGCATCAGGTGTTTCCAGGGCCACAACACGTCGTTGCCCGTGTTTTCGGTTTTGTCGGCCAGCAATTTGGCATTGGTCAGACGCACGAAAATCGTCTTGGTGTCGAACATCTTCTTGGTCAAGAAGACCGGGTGCTCCTCGTACCACTTGCGAATCAGCAGACTGTTCTCCTGACCCTTCAACAGTTCGAGCACGCGATTGATGCGGGTCATGTTGCCGCCGAGTAGGATGGCCAACACCGCGGCGCGGCGCCGATGCTCGTCGGAGTGGTCGAGCAGCTTGTTCAAGCGATCGTGGTTGGCCGGATCCGCGGACTCGCCCACGGCGATAGCCGCCGGTTTGACCAGCTCGAAATCCCCCTGCCCTTCGAGGATCTGCATCATCGCTTCGACCGCACTCGGCGAGGGGTTGTGCCACAGCCCCTGAATGAGGGCTGCGCGGACGATGATGTCGATCGAGGTGTCTTTGAGCTTGGTGACGATTTCATCCATCGTCTTTTCGTCGGCGCAGTAGGCCAGTGAAGCGGCCGCTTCCTTGCGCAGCTCCTGGTCGTCCTTGGGATCCTCCAGGATTTCCATTAACGCCTTGCTCGCGCCGGGATCCTCGAGATATTTGACCGCCATGATCGAATTGCGGCGTTCCTGCAGCCGATCTTCCATCTGCCAATCCCGGCTTTCCAGCAGCTGGGCGAAGCGCTCCTCTTTGCGCTCTTCCTTGGTCATCTTCATCCGTTTGACGAAATCTTTGAGCGCCCCCTTGCACTTGAGCCGGGCAATCGCCTGGGAGGCCGCTTGGAAGAAGAAACCTTCGTCTTTCTCGAGGAACGGTGTGATGACCGAACAGAATCGCGGATCACCGGACCGGCCCATCGCTTCCATCAGCGGTCCGATATCCACCGTGACCCGCTGGGCGCATTCGGGCGTGTTGGAATAGGGTTTGTTCACCTCGTAAATTTTCATCAGGTAGTCGGACGAGCCTTCGGGGCGGATCTTACCCAGCCAGGTGACCACGCCGTTGGCGATTTTGCGGGACATGTCGTCCTGCCGGTAGCGGATCGCTGCGTCGGGGATCAGCTCCTCGGAGATGCGTTCCCACTTGGTCTTTTCGAACATCATTTCCGCAATGCGATGGTCTCCCAGATTTTCCAACGTCCAGATCGCCTGGTTGCGGATTTCGTCGGCTTCGCGGCGTTTGCGCGCCGCTTTTTTCTCGGCCTCGGTCATCTCCGTTTCCGGTTTGTTCGGCGACGTGTAGCTGGGCACCTCTTCATTGGCGATCTCAAGCAACAGATCAGCCGAACGGGGATCGTTGAGCTTTTTGAGCTTGCCGATGATTTTGTACTTGAAGGCGGGATCTTTGACGTTGCGGTAAATCACCTCGAGACCGGGAGAACCGACCGATTGGGTGATCGCGCCGAGGATGGAATCCTTTAGCGCCGGCTTGGTCCGCATGGTCTCCAGCAGGGCGGGACCGGCGCGCTTGTCGGCGGTTCGTCCCAGGGAGATCGCCGCAGACTCCGCCACGTCGAGATTCTTGGATTTGACCAGCTCCAACAGGGCGGGCACCGTGTCCGAGTCCCGACGGAACCCAAGCTCGGTGGCAGCGTACATCTGCAACATGGGATCCTGGTGTTTGGAGAACTCGATCAACTTGTCGGTGCTGCCCAGACGCATGATCAGATCGGGATCGAACTCGGGCAGGCTCTTGGCGGTGATGATCCGGCTGGCCACCGATTCCAGCAGCACCGGGAATCCGCGCGTGTCCCCCAGGGTACACAGAGCCCAAGCGTATTCGGCCTTGGCCAGTCCCTCGGCCAGGTTCATCTGGGAATGGATCGCATCCGTCCCCGTAGTCGCCTCGTTGCCGCCGATCTTGGCCAGCGCCTTGGCCGATTCTCTTCCCAGCGCGCCGCCCTT
>JANQET010000485.1 GCA_028278265.1 Myxococcota bacterium | reverse complement strand
GGCCGGTGATTTACAGCTGGTGACCGACCGACAAAAACTACTCGATATTTTGACTGAATTGATCGCCAACGGGGTACGGGCCGTCAGTGACGTCGACCGCAATCCGCGTCAAATCACCGTCTCGGCAGTCCAAAACCGGGATGGGCAAATGAGAATCGAAATTGCGGACAACGGGGTGGGGATCGCCCAGGACAAGTTGATGAAAATTTTCAACCACGGTTTTGCGGATTTTGTCGGCACCCGTGGGTTTGGCTTGCACCAGAGCTTCAACTCTGCCGTGCAGCTCGGCGGGTTAATCGAAGTCTCCAGCGAGGGCATCGACAGGGGAGCAACGGTCCGACTAACGCTCAATTTTGATCCCCAGTCACTAGAGTCTCGCTATCTGGATTCCAGTGCCAGCCCGAGTCTTACTGGTTGAACTGTCACAGGGGGTAGTTCGGCCGAGTCATTTTCTTTTTGCACGCGGGTTAAACTAGCGTAATTATTACTTGTAACTCTTTTACAACCAAGAGGTGGACCATGATTCGAACGTCAGTCATCTGCTGTGCTTTCGCGACCGCGCTGCCTTTAGGGGCTTGGGCCCAGGAAAGCGTAACCGAGCCCGGTGCGACCGACCAACCAGCGGAGACACCAACCGCCCCGACCGTCCCCACTGCGCCGAGCGGGACAGATGAAACCGTTCCACCGATCGCGCCGGAGACTCCCGCCCCCCCGGTCGCGCCCCAGCTCAAGCCGCCACCGGCCGACGCCACCGTTGAAGCACCGAAACCATCCTTACCCGAGCCACCCGTCGTGGCCCCTGCTCCGACCGAGACCCGAATCGATGGGGGAGAACCGGCCTTGGCGGGAGCAAAGACCTTGGCCCAACCCGAAGAGGAGCACTTGGACGAATTCGTCAAGCTCGGCTTGGTCGATTTGCTCAACGTGGACATCGTCACCGCCGGATTCTTTCCGACCAACATTCGCAACACCCCCAACTACACGGTCTCGGTGACCGATGAGCAGTGGCGCTACTCCACCGCGCGGAACATCAAGGAGCTGCTCGACATCTACGTTCCCGGTGTGCAGATGACCGAGCACTTCTGGACCGGCGCGTTGATCGGGGCCCGCGGGGTTTCGGTAGACAACAACGCCAAGACCCTGGTGCTGCTCGACGGTCAGACGATGAACATGCGACGTCACTTCGGGGTCAACTCCGAGCTCAACCTACCCCTGATGGGTGATCTCGAACGGATGGAGACGGTCCACGGACCCAACGCCATCGTCCACGGGGGGGGCGCGATCAACGGCGTGGTCAACCTGATCCCCAAAGACGCCCACCAGCACCCCGGATTGAAAATGCGCAGCGAAATGGGCTTTGCCGATCAACTGGTGCTGGCCGAGGCGACCTACGGGTTGCCCTACGGCAAGGAGAACTCCCTCTTGCTCTACGCCGGGGTGGTCGCCTCCCGGGGGTTCGAACCCAATGAGCTCGAATGGAATGAAGCAGACCTTCAGACGCTCAAACAGGCCGGTGTGACGATTCGAACCCGCGAATACGCCCTGCCCAGCGCCAAGGTGGCCGCCTACTGGCGCCATGGCGGCCTGTCGTTTCAGGCCCAGGCCCTGCGCATCTTCGATTCGGCCAATGACGCGGTGGCCCCGTTTTGGTTCGCCAGCGCCGATCCCTACGATCACGGGTGGTACCGGGGAATGATCCTGGTGCGCCCCCAATACGAATTGAAGTTCAATCCGAACACCTCCCTGACCGTCTCCCTGGACGGCCAATGGCACGACTTCGCGCTCTACAACAAGTCCTTCCAAAAGCACAACGAGACCGAGGATCCCCACGGCATGGCGCGAGGCGGCCGCGAAAAGTTCTATGCGCTCAAGGCGGTCTTTCGCACCACCCAAATTCCCAACAACTCATTGGCGGTCGGCGCCCAGGCGGGGTACCGCAACATGGACGACGGCAAGCTCTTCTTCGACAGCGATCCGACCTTCGGCTTCGAGGACGGTGAAATCGCCTGGTGGGACCTCTCGTTGTTCGCCGAGGACATCTTCGAAATCACCAAGCAGTTCACCGTTTCGGCCGGCGCCCGACTCGACCACACCTCCTACGGCAAATTCCTCGTTCGCGATATCGGCGCCGCGATCAACCATCCGGAGATGACCGACGAAGATGTCGAGTTAAAGCCCAACGTCGAATCGACCGACATTTCGCCCCGGGTGGCCGCTGTCTTTTCGATTACCGAAAACCACGTGCTCAAGCTGTCCTACGGCCGCGGCTTCCGCCTCCCCGATGCGGCCTACTTCGGGCATATGATCAAAAACAACTACATCTTCGACAACAACCTGGACGTGGAGGTCCCCGGCGCACCGGATCTGGGCAACAGCAAATCGGAGCTGTCCGCCGAGCTGATGGACAGCATCGAATTCAACTCGATGAACAGCTTCCTCGAGAACAAACTCTCGTTGGACCTGAGCGCGTACTACAACATGTACCACAACCTGCTCAGCTGGAACGGCTACATGTTCGTCAACATGCCCGACACCTTCGGCTCGGTGGGGGGTGAGGTGATCGGTCGAGCGGAACCGTCGCAGGGCATTCTGTTCAGCCTCTCCTACGGCTACTCCCGGCCGACCCAGTTCACCGACGATTCCTACGCCTTGATGGGCTCCCTGGTCAACGCGGACATCAGCGATCCGGCCAATCCGTCCCTCAAGGGGAAGGAGTGGATCTGCTACTCCGGCCACCAGGTCAAGTCCAATTTCACCTGGCAGCTGCTCGCCAATCGCTTTTTCTGGCACGCCAACTTCCGGATGTACAGCGGTGTGGATGTGCACGAAGAGGCCGGACAGAGCGAAGCCTTTGGCGCCAATGTGGTGATCCTCAACACGGCACTGACCTACAAAGTGAATCCGCAGATCGGCCTCAAGCTCAATTTCCAAAACCTCACCGCCAACGAGACCCCATCGGCCACCTCACTCAACTTCATGGCCTCCAACGGTCACAACGGTATCGACCAGCGCCTGATCTACCTCTCTCTAAGCGGTCGCATTTAATCGTTTTGCTTGGACGCCCTCAAGTACGCATAGTAGACTTATCGAAGAAAGGATGATTCAAGAAGGAATAGTGCAATGAAAAAACTCGAACAGGGTGATCTGACAATAACCGTCGAGCACGACAGAGACGAAACCAAGGTCACCTGGCTGGGTACGAGCAGTGCACGGGAACCGTCAAAGTCGATCGATCCGTTTCTGGACAATGTGATCAACGAGTCGGACAGTCAGGCCCTCACCGTCGATTTTCGCCAACTCGAATACATGAACTCCTCGACCGTAAAGCCGATCATCCGCATGATGAAGGTGCTCAACGAGCATAAGATGCGATCGACGGTTGTCTACGACAAGTCCCAACGGTGGCAGCATATCTCATTCAAGGCATTGAAGTCTCTCTCGGAGGTTCTCGAATTCATCGACGTGGATGGCCGGTAGACCGCGCGCGGCGCAAAAACAGTGATGGCGGACAAGTCAAAAATCCTCGAGCGATTGGTCGACGCCTACGGCGATGACGAGCTCAAGAGAATCTTCTCTCCCCACCGAAAATCGTTTGAGTCCCATGAGGTCGCCTTTCTCGCGGAGACCATCTACGGCCGCTTTCTCGCCGAATGGGCCCGCAAAGAGTCCGAATCGATGATGCTGCGCGAAAAACTGGACACCTTTTCCCAGGAACACAGCGAGTCGATATCCCTCCTGTTCGAAAACGAGGCGCAAAAGTACAAGTTGGAGCTGCTCAACGAAAAGCTGGCCCAGGCCAATTCGCTGGCCTATAAAGCGGGCATGGCCGACGTATCGACCGATATCCTCCACAATGTGGGCAACATCCTCAACAACATCGGTGTTTCAATCTATGTCATCGAAAAGAACTTGAAGCACACGATTCGCAAGTCGGGACTCAAAGAGGCGGGCAAGCTGCTCGGTGAAAACCTCTCCGACATCCAACAATTCGTCAGCCAGGACAAACGGGCCAATCCCCTGATGCGGTACCTCTCAGAAGTGGGTGAGAAGGTGATCGGCAGTCAGCAGGAAATGCTGCAACACGTACAGCGGATCAGCGAAAAGATCTCCAATGTCACCCAGGTGGTCAACGCCCTGCACAGCTACGCGAACCGCACCGAAGGGGTGGTAGACGAGAGCAGGCTGACCAAGATCATCGATGATGCGTTGATCATCAGCTCGGCCACTCTCAACGAGCTGTCCATTGAAATCGAAAAGCACTACCCCCAAAAAGAGGTCGTCGCCCTGGTCCAGGAGACCAAGGTGTTGCAGAGCCTGACCAATATCTTTGCCAACGCCGCCGAGGCGATGAGAACAGTCTCGCCGAACCAACGTCGACTGTCCCTCTTTTTGACTCAAAATACACAGGAAGGATACGCGCGGCTGTCGATTCAGGATAGCGGCGTCGGTATCACCGAGGAACACCTGAAACAGATCTTCACCCACGGTTTTACCACCAAGGATACCGGCGCCGGGTTCGGTCTGCACAACTGCGCCAACTACATCAAAGAGATGGGTGGAGAGATCTGGGCCAGAAGCGACGGCCCGGGCAAGGGAGCGACATTTGTGCTCCAACTACCCCTCAGCTCAGTGGAAGATCAAGTCACCTTCTAAGCCTGGGCTATTCCCGAACAATCGGCTGCAAGCGGCAAGGACATGCCATTGCCATTTTCGCTGCGGTTATTCGGGAATAGTTCAGGCCAGACGGCCAATAAAGGCCGGGATGGTGAAATTCAATGCACCTTCTTGAGCAGCTCTGAGGACAACATGAACTCGTCGCCCTCCTCTGCTTTGACCACATCGTAGAACTCGCACTGCATGCAGTTGTGCATCTTGGTCGCGAAGACGCCCTGCACCTTTCCCCCACACAGGGTTCCGGCCAACACCCAACAGGCTCGACCACCGTTTTTGCCGTGATGCACCCCGTCACACTTATCGTCCACCGCTGCCGGACAGACGCCCAGCTCCTCGGCCTTGGCCCCACCGGGTTCCCGCCCGCACTTCTTGAATTCCCAACAATTTTGCTTGCCCATGGTACCTCCTCGGATCGCTTCATCGGGTGCCGGTTCACTCTTGTCCACCGCGCCACCTCTCTAATGTCTACGGCTTTACTGGTTGAAACTTAATGTGGACAATAGGCTTTGTCTCAAGGTCATTCAGCGGAGAATCTCAATGAAAACTCATTTTGGTCACCGGGGTTGTCGTTGGATTCGCTGATGACGAGATAGACCTCCCTCGTGGCCGGTTGAAGGTTGTGGATCCGCAGAATTTCGGGTTCGTCGGCAAATTCGAGGCAATCGTCAATCCCGCAAGCCTCGATCCAACGAATGACCACATTACAGTCGGTGAGCTCCTCGATCACCACTTCGGTTTGGCCCGGAATGGCGACCGAAAACCACACATCGAGTCCCCCTTGTCCGCAATCGGCGTCCCCGTCCGGCGCGAAGGTGTTGCCGAAATCACGCCAATCCCCTTCCCAATTCGAGGGTAAGGACGTGATTTCGAACGGGTGTTCACACAAATTGATCGGACACCCCATGAACTGCTCGTCATTCACCGGATTGTCGTTGAGCACGCACTGCTCTTCACAGATCTCGGCCACATACTCCCCTTCGTCGGAGCCGTCGGGTAGGCACCGAATTCCCCGCGTCAAATCCTGGGTGCAGCACCCGTACGCTCGGCCCTTGTTGGGGAATGACCAGGCTGCTTCACCACAGCTCGACGGGGGTGGCGAGGGACAGCAGACGAAATTGAACGGATCGAGCTCGGCCGCCTGCTGGCACGCACTCGGACTGTCGGAGTCGCTGTCGGCGTCCCCATCACCATCTGCATCGCCGTCCGCATCCCCGTCCGCATCCCCGTCCGAATCCCCATCGCTGTCCCCATCTGCATCGCAGTCCGTATCCGCATCCCCGTCGACATCCGTATCGCTGTCCCCGTCTGCATCGCTGTCCGCGTCCGCATCTCCACTCCCACCATCACTCACCGGAAAATTGACCGGACTCGAATAGCACAGCCCATCGCCCTGAAGGTTGCAGATCCAATCCGGGGGACAGTCCGCATTGCTCGAGCAGGTCAGCTGGCCTTCGGGCAGCCGGGCGACGCATCCCACCACCCCGAGGATCCCAACTAGTAATCCCGGGAGGATCACCGCGAGGCGGCAGGCCATAATCAGAATCGTCCTTTGATGAGGAAACCATTCGGCCCGGGAATCACTTTCATCGAGACGTCGGAGGATTCCCCTTCGTCGGTGGAAACGAGAAAGAGCACCAATCCACTTCCCGCCAGTACCCCACCGGCGATGAATCCGATCAGCGCACCGGCCTGGAGTCCCCTCATCCGCCTTTCCTCTCTGGCGAACAGCTCGTACGTGGTCGCCGATTCCGCGTCTTCCTGAGCGCCACCGGCAGCGCCTTGCATGATCGATCCCGCGGCCAGGGCACCCACCCCCGTGCCCATTAGGATCCACCCGGCCACCTTCATCCCGTTCGTTTTTCTCTCTGCTCGCACCGCCGGCTCTGCGGTAAGCGGGTTGGGCGGAGGAGCAGCCTGCTCGATCGGTTCCGGTCGTTCCCGGTGGGTGGAGGAAGTATAGGGTGAATCGTCCAGCTGCAGGGCACTGCGGAGCTCATCGATCAACTCGTCGATACGACCGATCATCAGACTGCGAGGATGGTCCGCGGCATAGCGCTGCAGCAACTCGAGACTGGCGCGCTTGTTTTCGGTGTTCTGCACGATCTGCGCGACATTGAACATCGTGTTTTCGTGCTCGATGATCGAGAGGGAACAGAGAAAGCCACGGAGCGCTTCGAAGGGGCGTTGATTGCGAAAGTCCTGCTCGGCGCGCTTGAACAGTTGACCGGCGACCTTTTTGGCTGCCTGGGGATCAACAGGTGGCTCAGGACATCGGTCACCCTTGGCCCATATCGAATGGGAGATCAGACAAATGAGGGTTGACAGGCAGATACACAACGGGCCTTTTTGCATCTCAATCTCCAGCGGTCGCGCCAAACGGGTTGGAAGCGAGATCGGGATCGGCCTTCCTCCGGCTTGGCGTTTTTTTGTTCTGGCGCACGGGCTGTTTCGCCCGGTTGAACTTCTTGGATTTGAAACTGATGATATAGTTGCGGTTGGGCACAATCGTCTTCTTGAACAGCACTTGTTTTTTGGCGTAGACCGCGATGCGCACCGGCTCGTTCGATCTGCGCAGCCTGATCGGATGGGTGACCCGTTTTTCATCCACCATCACCCGCGTATTGGGCCACAACCCTTCCAACTCGACGGTGATCATCGGCGGCTTTTTTTCAGCAGGGGGTTTGGCCCGCGCTTTGCGTTTCTTGGCCCGCCGGGGGATCCTGGCCTCCTGCGGGCTCGGGCAATCGTTGGCATCCAGAGCCCCCGCTTTGGCCCCTCGCAGACCTTTGCCGCTCGACGAGCCCGAGGCCCGGGCACAATCAACCGGTTCGTCTGCGACCCTGGATCCCACGGTAATTCCGGCAACGGATTGTTCGGTTTCAACGGTCTCGTCATTCGACCACCAGAGGAAGGCGCCCAAACCGGCGAGCAGAACAACGGCCGCTACGGCGACCCAGACGGCTCGATGGCTACCCTTCTCACCGGACAGGTCGGAAGTGATTCTGACATCCATCGTCTTTTGCGACGGAGAAAGTCCCGAGCCCCGCCGCAGACCGGAGACGGTGGGCATCTCCCCTTCGCTGGCCATCGCCGCCAGACAGGCGTCGGGCAACGCATTGACCGTCGGGGCCTCATGGGCGTCCATTCCCTCGGGGATCTGGATCGGGTCCCGCAGGGCGATGGTTTTCGCGTCGAGCTCGTCCGTTTCCTCTCCCCCGGTCGGACCGTTGACGATGTGGGTCACCGCCTCTTGCAGATCCTCAACTACCGGGGCGGGGCCCACATTTCCGATCAGCGGTTTAATCGCGGTCTCCAAGGTCTGGTAGCCGGGCAGCCGGGAGGGTTTGACATCCCGGTTGACTTTGTTCCGAATGGGCAACAGCGCGTCGATCATCGCCCCCGCATTGGCGAATCGGTCACCGGGACTCTTTCTCAGGGCACAGGTCAGTACATCGGCCAACGGCAGATAATCGATGACGAAATCATCGGGCAGATAGAACTCTTCGAGCAGAATTCGCCCGATCACCTCCTCCTTCGAGTTCCCCTCGAACGGTTGTTTCTGGAACAGTAACTCGTAGAGCAGCACCCCCACGGCCCAGATATCGGTCCGCGGATCCGTGATCTCCGCTTCAGTGGTCTGCTCCGGTGAGAGATAGGCCGGATCGTTCAACGACGACCCCGGGCCGTTGAGACCGAGAAACATCAATACGACATCGAGATGTCCGCGGGTCGTTCGGGTCAGAAAAACCGTGTTGGGGTTGACGTTTTTATGGACAATCTTCTTCTGGTGCAAGGTTTTGAGAATCGCCAGAAGCCGCAAAATGATCGTCAACGCGGCTTGTCGTTTGATCTTTTTTTGTTTGGCGAGCACCGCTCCCAGGCTCGATCCGCTGGGGGGATCTAGCAAGACCAGTGTGGAACCATTCCGATCGCTGAGCAGCTCCCGCACCTTGATGATGTTGGTATGCGCCACTTCGGTCACCCTCGACCGATCGGGCATGACCTCGGAGGACAAAGTCTTAATCGCCACCTCGTACCCATCGAGCGCGTGTTCGGCCCGGTACAGGGTTCCGGTGGCATCGGCACTCAACACGGCGGTGGATCGGTAAAGTGGGTGCAGCGCGGATTCCGAAAAGGAGAGATTGGGTGCGTCAACCCCGTTTCCCATACCCATGAGATCGTTTTTTGGTTTATCCATGAAGTGCCCCCCCCGGCACCAGACTGACCATGTCTGCTTTGTTAGACAAGCTCGGTTAGAACTGGCGAACCTTTAATATTTACAGTGATAAATTGACTCCGTTTTCCGAGATGAGGGATGTATGGTCTGATATACTGAACATACGAACCAGTATTTCAATTGACGTGTGCCCGAAAAACCGTTTTGCTACCCAGCTGTGTGTTCGTCATTGGAACAAACCGAGGTTATCGTCGTCGACTGTCAAACGACCGGTGCGACGCCGCGGCAGGGGCAGGTGATCGAGCTGGCCTGGTGCCGCACGAGCGCGGCAGCGGTCGATAACGACGGGAAACAACCGATACAGACCCATCTCGTCTCCCTCGATCCGGAGCAGTCATTGCCCCCCCGAGTTGCCAAGATCACCGGTATCGGCCTAGCAGACCTGCACGGGGGAACCGACCCCGAGCGGGTTTGGCGCCAGCTCGAATCCGAGCTCTCGGCGTTATCCGCCCACGGCACGCCGCTGTTCGTGGCCCACTTCGCCCGCTTCGAGCAGCTGTTCCTCGCGGATCTCGCGCAAAAATGGGGTTCAGTTCCGGTGCCCTTCGATTTCGTCTGCACGTACGAGGCGGCGCGACGAATCTACCCCGACCTGCCCAAGTTGAGCATCCGGGCCCTGGCCGGCTACCTGGGACACCACCTGCCACAACGGCGTCGCGCCGCAGATCACGTCGCCGCCACGTTGCACATCTGGGTCACTTTGGTCGCCGAACTGAAAAGCCGGCTGCAGATCACCGAGTGGGACGATTTGACGGCCTTTTTGGCCCAGCCGCCCCGACGGCGATCCGACAAAGCGCTATTTCCGATGCCCGCCGACCGGCGACGGGCTCTGCCGGCAAAACCCGGGGTCTACCGTTTCTATGATCAGCTGGGTCAGCTGCTCTATGTCGGTAAGGCGACATCACTCAAACAGCGAGTGGGCAGCTATTTCCAAAGCACCAAAAACAAAGCCGACCACATTCGCGAAATGCTGGCCCAGGCGTTTGACATCGACTACACTGAAAGCCAAAGCCCGCTGGAAGCCGCGCTGGCCGAAGGGGACGAGATCAAACAACTCGATCCGCCCTACAACCGCGCGTTGCGCATCGCTGAAAACAACGTCTGGTTCTGTTCTGCGGATTTCGCCCGAATCGACGTCAACGGCGACAACGGCTGCAGCTGCGGTCCGTTTCCATCGCCCGCACCGATTCAGGCCCTACACGTGATCAGCGCGTTGCTCCGCGATCGGATCGACCAACTCGATGTGGCAACCACATTGGCCCCCCTGCAGCTGCCCTACGGGGAAGACCTCACCGCCGATCTACTGCAGGAGGCCGTTGGGCGGCTCAAGGGGCTCTTTTTCGAGCTCTCGGCCGGTGACGACTCTCCCCGGGGGCTCTTGGCGCTCGGCTGTATGATGCACCAATTCTGGCAGCGGGAGCGCACCGCCCGCAAGGCAGAGGAGGCGACCGATCCCCCCCCGCTGCAGCCCGTCGATCCCTCCTGGACACCCCAACGCCTGGCCCGCCACCTGACCCGAATCGTGGCCCACACCGCCTCCCTGTGGCAGCGTTCCTGTTGGTTGAAAATGCTCAGCGAAGCCAACCTGGTCTGGCAACCGACGGGTACCCCCGGTCCCGGGTCACTTCGCCTGCTGATCATCGAGCAGGGCTGTATTCACCAGGCCCGGGCCCACAGAGCGGACGCTCCGATCCCAAGGCCCCGATACGAGCACCGCACCCAGACCGAGCGAGGAGCCCGATTCGATCGTCTGATCTACGATCGGCTGCGCGTGCTGACGACCGAGCTCCGCCGCCTGTTGGCTCAGGGCCAACCGGTTCAGCTCAGACTCTCCACCGACCGCACCCTCGACCCGATCGAGCTCTCCCGCATCCTCGGTGGCTTGTAGTGGAGCGCCCTACCGCCTGGTCCGTCTCGGTCCGCGATTTGGCCCAGTTCGTCTGGCGCAGGGGCGATCTCCGCGTGGGTCAGGGGGGACCGGCGCCCTCTTTTCAGCAGGGGGCACAGGGGCACCGTTGGCTCCAGAGCACCCGTTCGGCTTCGTATGCCGCCGAGGTCTCCCTCTCGTCAACCATCGAGTGTGAAGGAATCGCACTAAAGGTCAGTGGTCGGGCCGACGGGGTGTTCACCGAACCGCAGCCTCAGGTGCTCGAAGAGATCAAGACCACCACGCAAAATCTGCTGCTGATCCGGTCGGCCGATCAGACGATTCACTGGGCCCAGGTCAAGCTCTACGGTGCGATGTACGCCATGCAGCACCAGCTCGACGCGCTCGATCTTCAACTCACCTACCTCGATTTGCGCTCCCAAGAGACGCGCCATTTCGTCGAGCGATTCAGTCGGTCCGAGCTCGTCGATTTTTTTGATCGCACGGTCTCGGTGTATGCAACATGGGTCCGCATGGTGCTCGATTGGCGGGCGAAGCGGGATCTCGTCCTCGGCTCCCTGGTCTTTCCCTATCCCTACCACCGACCCGGGCAGCGGGACCTCGTCGAAGCTGTACGCGAAGCAATCGGGACGGGCCGGCGGCTGTTCGTCCAAGCGCCTACCGGCAGTGGCAAAACCGCAGCAGTACTCGACGGGGCGCTGCGGGCGCTCGTCGAGCAGGCGGCCCCCCAAGTCGTCTTTCTGACTGCCAAAACGGTCGGGCGACTGGCCGCAGAATCCGCCCTGGCTCGGATCGCCGAGGCGAATGCGCCGCTCAAGGTGCTATCGATGAGCTCGCGGTCTGCAATCTGTCCCCATCCACAGGACGCCTGCACCGCTGATCAGTGTCCTTTGGCCAAGGGACACTACGATCGACTCCCAGAGGCGGCGAGCTCACTGTTTGACCGATCGACCGCGGATCACGCGGCGATCGAAGCGGTGGCCAAAGACCACAGCGTGTGCCCCTATTGGCTGGAACGGGAGCTGGTGCCGTGGGTCGATGTGGTGATCTGCGACTACAACTACCTGTTCGATCCGAGCGTTACTCTCTCCGGCGTGATGGACCGGCAGCTCAGCGGGCGCATCGTTTTGATCGACGAGGCCCACAACCTGGTCGATCGGTCGCTGGAGATGTACTCCGCAGCACTCTATCTCACCGATGTCACCCGGCTCAAAAAACAACTGACCCGTGACCATCGCGCCCTGCAGGTCTCCCTCGAACAAATCGAGGGGGCGTTGGAATCCGCTGCCGGGAAGGCGGGGTATCAACCGGTGGCGCTGGGCGATCCGCCGGCGGAGCTCATCGAAGCACTCAGCGCTTTTAGCCCCTTGGCCGAGCGCATCCTCGCCGAACAAGCGGATGCGCCAATTCACCGGCCGCTGCTCGAGCTCTATTTCAGCGTGCTGAAGTTTCAACGGGCCGCCACCCGGCGGGATGAACAGGACATCACCTACGCCCAACGAACAAAATCCGATCTTCGGGTCAAATTGCTCTGCCTCGATCCGTCAAAACAAATCGACGAGGTGCTGCGGGTCGCCAGAGTCCGTCCGGTCTTCTTCTCGGCGACACTCCATCCGCTGCCCTATTTTGCCCGCGTGCTGGGAGGAGCCGAGGGGACCTCATTGCGCCAATTTCCCTCCCCCTTCGATCCGGCCAATCGCCTGGTCGCGGTGGCGGATCAGCTGTCCACCCGCTATCGGGATCGCTCGCGAACCGCCGACCGCTTAGCCGGCTTGATTCACGCTGCGGCCAAGGGGCGTCGGGGCAACTACATCGCCTACTTCCCCTCCTACGAATATCTCGACCGGATCGCCGAGCGGCTCCGGATTCTCGCTCCGACACTCGAGCTGTTGGTTCAATCCCCCGGATTGACCGAATCGAACAAGCACGATTTTCTCTCCCGCTTCTCCTCTCACCCATCCCACACGCTCCTCGGTTTGGCCGTGATGGGGGGGCTGTTCGGTGAGGGGATCGACTTGACCGGCGAGCAGCTGATCGGGGCCATCGTTGTGAGTCCCGGGTTGCCCAAGCTCACATTTGAGCGGAAACTGATGCGGGAGTACTACGATCACCGCGACGGCGCCGGTTTCGAGTATGCCTACGTCTATCCCGGAATGAACAAGGTGGTCCAGGCCGCAGGACGGGTTATTCGCACCACCATTGATCAGGGGATGATCCTGCTCATCGGAGAGCGATTCGGTCGGCGTCTCTACCACCAACTCCTGCCCGACGAGTGGCAACCGGTCCATCGAATCGGCTCAGTCGAAGAGTTGACGGAAACACTCGCAGATTTTTGGAGGGTAAGGGCTGGCCGAAAAACAAAGGTCAAATGTTGAGTGGGAGGGGTAAATATCGAGATGACAAAGTGGCGGGGTGTCACAGCGCAAAAACACCCAAGCAGACGGTTAGTGCTAAGGATCCATCTGCAGGCGCCACTTTGCCATCTCTTTGTATCGTCAACCCGCCCCGCCCTTGTTAGGAGTTGAGACCTTATCCAGCGCATCGCAAAATCCGAACGCCCGGAGTGTCTTGAGCAGTCGAGACCGCTTGGACAAAATCCGTTGAACAATGCGCCGGTCGGAGGACCTAAAGCCTCAACAACGGGAACGAGATTGCGCCCTACAAGGACACAGTTCCCCCGCGCCCCAACTCGGCTCAAAAAAAATCATCCCCCCGATTCACACCGGATCGGACAGTGTCATTCCGATTGCCGCAGACGGGCCAACTTGGTCTCACCGACAAACGACAGCGCCTGCTTGAGCGCCACCGGTCCGATCACTTGATTGATCGCGATGGCGGCCACCAGCAGGGTGGCGAGTTCGACGCCGAATCCGTCGAATTTGTCGGCCACCACTTTGGTCAATCCCAAACTGACCCCAGCCTGGGTGACGAAACCAAATCCGCTGGCCTTCTGAAATCGCGGGGGATCCGCGGCGATTCTCCCCCCCAGATAGGTCGAGAAGTAGGCGAAGATGCCGCGCAGAGCGACCAGCACCAGCGCCCAGTGCCAGGTGTCGCGCAACGCCTCGAGTTTGAGCGCCGCACCGCTCATGGCGAAGAAGATGGCGTAGATCGGCAGAGAGCTGCGATCGATGATGGTCAAAAATTTATCCCCGTGTCGGGTGCGGTTTTGCACATAGAATCCCGCGGCGAGACAGATCAACATCGGTTCCAAATGAAACTGCAGGCCGAACTCCCCGTCCAAAAAGCCGGCGAGCCAGTGGGAGAGCTTGGCGATCATGAAGGCCATTCCCAAAATGAAGATCACCAGCTCCGATCGCACTTTCTCCAGGTAGAGCGCGATACCCTTGCCGATGACGAACCCGAGGACCAGCGAACCGGCGACCTCGGCACCGATACCGGCCAGGAAGGCGAGATCGATCGATTTTCCCGGGGAGAGCAGCAGCTTGGAAAAGGATACGACCAGCGCGAACAAAAAGATGGTCAACACGTCCGCCGCCACGGTCACCCCGAGGATCATGTCGGTGAAGGGCCCCTTGGACTTGGTTTCACTGATGATCGCAATCGCCGAAGACGGGGAGCGAGCGACCGAAATCACACCGCAAATCGCTGCGATGGAGAGTGCCTGCACGAACGAAGCACCGGCGGTCAAGGGAAACCAGGAGTGCAACGCCAGAATCGTCAGCGTCACCCCGAGGAGCATCAACAGCATTTGACACAACAGGGTGTAGCCGATGCTCCGGCGCCGCTCCTTCAGCATGGTCAAGCGCAGCTCCCCCCCCGCGGCAAAGGCGATAAAGGTGAGTGCCAGGTCATCGACCAAGCGCAACTCGGCAATCACCTCGTCGGTGAGAAAACTGAGCAGCGAGGGACCACACACCATCCCGGCAACGATGTAGCCGGTGATTTTGGGCAGCCCGATATGGCGCAGACCGCGAGCGACCAGGTAGGCGGTCAAAATGAGAAACCCGAACGACAGGGTCGACTGGGCATCGGTGATCAGCCACTCGGCCGGAACCACGCGGACCAACACGAACATCAACGAGAAAACGGCCAAAAAGGCGAACAGCCGTTCCACGATCAGCCCCCCTTGCCGATGACCTGTTGAGCGAGCCGCGGACTCAACAGCTCATTGATGAGCAGGGCCACCAGGGCCATCGCCAGGACCACGCCAGATGTGCTGCCGCCGATGGTCTGGTGAAAGCTGACCACCATCGCCACGGATATCCCGCCCTGGGAAATGAGCCCCAATCCGACTGAACGGGGAAGGGGGGTCGGCGGGCTGAGCACCCGGCTGGCCATCCAGCCCCCGGCAGTTTTTCCGCTGAACCGCAAGATGATGAACAAGCCGGCCAACCCGAGCAGCACGTACCAGCTGTGCTGCAGGGTGACCATCGCACCGCCGATGATCAGCACCACGATGTAGAACGGCTTCTCCATCGCGGTCAGCGCCCGCAGTATCCGCACCTTGGCCCCTCGCCCGTTGGCGATGGCAAATCCGCCGACAGCGGTGACGAAGAGCGGAGATACCCCCACATATGCCGCAGCGCCCGTGGTGAACACCACGGTGCCTACGGTAAAGAGCAGCAACTCCTCTTGGGTGCAGCGCAGCCGGGTCAAAAAATGCAGCAGCACGCCCATCACCCCACCGAGACCGAGGGAGATTAGCAGATAGGTCAGGCTGATCCAGATGACGGATCCCTCTATTGCGGTAGTGCGCCAATAGCCGTAGACAAACCCCAGGGCCAGCAGTCCGACCACCGCATCGAGTCCGGCGACAAAGGCCAGTGTTTCACCGACGGTGCTCTGCCGCAATCGATGTTCCCGCACCACTAGAGCCAGGGAGGATTGGCCCGTGGGTACGGCGATCGCACCGAGCGCCAGGGCGCTGCCGATGGCTATCGGCAGGGGGAGCTCGCCGATGGTGTAAAAGAGCATTGAGAAGGGAACGAAACACAAGAACAAAGTGACCGTAGCCTGGATCACGGTCAGTTGAAAGTAGTGCCTGGGAAAACGGGCAATTTGCTGCACATCGAGCTGTATTCCGAACATCAGGCCGATCCAACCCAGGGAAAGGTACAACAGGGGGTTGAGCCCCACCAGAGACTGTTGATCGAGCAGACCCAACAGGCGGTCCCCCAGGCAGAATCCGATCAGGGCATACTCGGTACCCGTCAGGTAGAGATGCCTGGCACCCAACGGAAGCTTGACCCTGGTAAATGTTCGGCGCGATCCCAGCAGCGCGATGAGGACCACCAATGCAGCCCCGAGGATGATTTTCACCGAATCTCCTCCGCCAGACCTTTGATCCGTTTGACGGGAATCGTAAACAGAATCCCGGTCCCCGCTTTGGAGAGGTTGCCGCAGATTTCGTCCGCGAGCCGAATCGCGTCCTCCACTAGGTGCTGTTCCACGACCGACAGGATGAGATAGGTACCGCTGCTACCGCCGGGAAACAGTGCTTTGAACCCGGCGAAAATAGGCACGTCGCTGCTCAAGATTTGTCCCATCCCCCGACCGTCGATGGTGGTCGCGCCGCGGATCCCGATCTCCAGAAAGCCGGTGAGAATCTCCTCCACCTGGTGGTGTTCTTTGACGATGCAGATAAGCAGCTCCGGTTCCCCGCTGTGGCTAGACATGCCGCGCATCCTCCTCCTCGACCAGGGAAAAGACCTCAGCGGTTCCCGTGGCCTCGATCACGCGGCGGACAAAATCCTCGTTCATCAGCAGCCGGGCGATACGGGCAAGTAGGCGCAGATGGCTCCCGATTTTGTTGGGTGGACTGAGCAGCAGGAAGACGATGTGGACCAGCGCGTCGTCCAACGCCTTGAACTCGACCCCTGCCCTAATTTTGGCGATCACACAAAAAGGCGCCTCAAGACCTTCGATGGTCGCGTGAGGGATGGCCACCCCGTTGCCGATGCCGGTTGAGCCCATCGCTTCCCGTTCGCAGAGCCGATCGTAAATGACCCGGTGGATCGGTTTTTCGAGTCGCTCCGCGACCCGACGGGCCAACTGGTCCAAGAAGGCATCCTTGTTGGTGCTGGGTTCCAGAATGAAGATGAACTCTTTCGACAGGTAGTCTCGCAAATGCATCGCACAGCCCCCTTTTCGAGATAAAAAAATGATAACCCATCTTGAGGTAAAATTCACACTAGAGATATGCATGTGCAGTAAATCCCAATCAACGAAAGAAATCATCAAATGATCGAGGTACAAAAATCGGGCACGCCGATGCTCTTGTTGATTTTCCTCGGTGTTGTCTGGAGCACCGGCCAGTCCGCTTGTTCCGGCAACTCGGAGGGCGACGACGACACAGCGGGAGATGCGGACGCAGACAGCGACTCGGACGGCGATGGAGACGGGGACGGGGACTCGGATAGTGACTCGGACAGTGACTCGGACGGCGACTCGGACAGCGATTCCGATACTGACTCGGACAGCGACTCGGACAGCGACGCCGACACCGACTCGGACGCCGATTCAGACAGCGATTCAGATTCTGACTCGGACAGCGATTCCGATAGTGATAGCGATTCGGACGGTGACACGGATTGCGAGGTCACAGCCGAATGGGGGGTGGGATTTGAGACGGGAAAACCGATTAAAAACTATGAAGTGTTCGGTGCCTTTGACCGGGATCTCGATGGCACCATCGACCAATCGGATATCGATAACCCATCCAATTATACGCTGGAGGATGTTTTCTGCGACCACTTCAATTCAGTGGTGATCCTGTTGTCCGACCGCGACTGAAGTAGCTGCGCACCGTTGAATGCTTCGCTAGTTAGCGAAGATCTCGAAAACAAAATCAAGGTTCACAACAGCACGATATTGATGTTTTACACCCACGGTATGGGATCCACGCCGGTGCCGATTGCCGAGGTCCACGATTATTTCACCCAATACTATGACCACGGCTACCTCGTCGAAGGGGATCCGATGGTCACCCTGGGATTTCGAACCTACCCCTTCATCGGTTTTGTGGATCTGACGACCGGAGTGGTCAGGGGTCGAACCACGATGAACGATCCCCACCCCACGGTAGAGGAAATGGTCAAATGGGCCGAAGAGGCCAACCAAACTCCCCGCTAAACCCGGAGGGGTTCGCCAAGAGAATTTTCCACCCATTTCGCATCGGTTTCCGTTCGTTTTGACCACTAATATCTGGCTCAACCGCGTTGGGATGAGTATCCTTAAAGTGTGCGCGGCACTGATTTCAAAAAACGGGCACAACGAGAAGGCCACCGCTATGGACAGGATCGGATGGTCTTTTTGCGGGAGCTCGCCCAAAATGCGCGGGACGCGGGCGCCAGTCGCATCGATGTGCGAACGAGATTGAAAGACGACGCGCTGATCCTGACGTTTGCCGACAACGGCCGGGGAATGGATTTCGAACACGCCCAGAAGTTTCTGTTTACCCTGTACGCTTCGAGCAAAGAGGACGAGGTCACCAGTGCGGGTCGATTCGGTGTGGGATTTTGGGCTGTACTGCTGATCAAGCCGTCGCTGATCACGATCGAGTCCCGCACCCGGGCGGCCGAACAGTTCGGCATGGCGATCGACGGGGGGTTGGAACAGCATCGCCCCATCCCCTGCGAGCTCAAGCGACCGGGGACGCGAATTCGCCTGCAGATCCCCGTGCGCAACGACCAGGAAGCCGAGCGTACCCAAATCGAAATGCGCCTTTCGTTGAGCCGCTACTGCCGCTATCTCCGACAAGCGGACCGCAAGAATCGCCCACTTCCCATCTACTACAACAAGGCCGAAATCACTGAAGAATTCTCTCTGGACGGTCCCTGCTGGATGCCGTTTCGCACCGGTTCGGTCGAGGGCGCGGTCGGCCTGGGCGAGAGGCCCAGAGTGGATCTCTACGCCAGGGGGTTGCTCGTCTGGCACGGCACGGTACTCGACGAGCTGCGCTGCGGGGTGAGCAAGGCCAGCGGTATCGACTACCCCGAAGGATTGGCACCGGTTTACCTGCTCAACGGCAACCGGCTGAACGTAACCCTGGATCGCCGCGCCGTGGTCGATGACCGGGCCCTGGCCCGGGTTCGCCGGATCGCTCGCCGCCAGATGCGGACCCTGATCCGCATCTACCTGGACAACCTCTACCCACGAACCGCTGGACGGCGGCTAATCGATTTCCTCCTCGACGTAATTGACGATTTGCGGTTGAAAAAAGCGATCAAACCGGTGGCGGTCGTCGGCCTGGTCGCATTGGTGATCTGTTGTGCCGGGCTGATCACCTACTCGACGCGGCTGTTCCTGGAACACCGCTCGACGATCTCCGCATTCGGCTCATCGCCGGGTGGTGAGGGAACGGTCGGTTCATCGATGTTCACCTACTCGCCGATTCCGATCGGCAAGCCGCTCTCGTTCAGCGGTCCGGTGGTCAATCCCTCGATGATCAATTTCCCCACCACCTTTGCCTATCGCCCCCCTGAAGATGTCAATTTTCGGCTCACCGTGGCTGAGAATCTGGACGCGGGTCGCGGCATTCTCGGCGTCCTTCCCGTGCCGCGGACTCAAGCGCCCAACTACCGCTGCAACAAGAACTGCCTCGAAGTCAGTATGAAGCTCGAACCAGGGGTGAGGCATGTGGTCATTCCGGTCCCCACCGGCTATCTGATCGACGCGTCCAGCGTGCGATTGAATCGCCGGCCAATCACCGGACTGCGTTTCAGTGCAGCCGGGGAACCGATGATCGTCTTGGACAAACCGACCGGCGGAGTGCTCGCCTATCGCACCGGACCGCGGGTGCAGCGCCTCAAAACGAAACATCAACGGCGCCTCCTGGTGCTGCCCGAAAAAATGACCCTGCCCAAGGAGCTCGAGGAGGTGGTGCACCAGGCCGCTCGAGAACCCACCACAGCCGCCACGGTGGAGCGAATCCGCCGATTTGTGGAGTATCGCCTGCACTACGACCGATCGGAATCGGCCGCCCGCACTTATGCCGCCTTCCTCACCGGCAACCCCACCCAGGGTTGGCTCGATTTTGTGCTCGACATCGGCGTCGGTGACTGCGACGTGAAGAACACCGTGGCCATTGCCATGCTTCGCCGGGCGTCAATTCCCGCCCGCTTGGCCGTAGGTCTGGTCGGCAGGGAGGGGCGGGCCGCATCCGAGCTCCACGCCTGGATCGAGTATCGGGACAAGCGCTGGAAGACCATCGATGCCACCGGTACCAGCCAATCCCCCCGTCCTCCGGGCACCTTCACCCACACACCCGAACCGCCACTCGCCGATTCCTCCCCGGTGCCCTCGTCAGCCGATCGACCACTCGAGTTGGGGCTGGGCCTCGCCGCAGGGTCGGCGGTCGGCTCCGGGATGATCATCGCCGGATTGGCCGCCGCGTTCATTTTGGGACTCGCCGTGCTACTCCACTTCACCCGTCGAGGAAAGCGGGTGCTGTTCACCGTCAAGGGAATCGACGAGCAACACAAAGTGGCGGCCAAAATGGTCACCGATATCCTTTTGCGCCCGCAAAAATGGATCAAACGCAACGGGTTGGCCAAGCGGCGCCTCCTCCCCCTGCTCGGTCCGGGACGGCGGATGATCTCGCTGACCCAGGCCCTGGCCATGGGGCGCAAGGGCACCCTTTGGTTCTCCCAGTACCGCACCCGGCTGGTCAAACACGCCGTGAAAAACGGCGCGCTGGTGCTCAACGCCGCTGACGAGGCTTTCGGTAAGTTGATTCGCCAGCTCCCCGGAGCGCTCGATCTCGGAGAGGTGGCCCTTATCAAGCCGCTGCCGACCCACGAACTTCCCCCCCAGCTGAAGCGAACCGGCCGCTTGCTCGGCGAGGTCAACACCCTGTTGGCCCAATGCGGTCTGCCACTCGACTTGGTGCGGCCCTGCCTCAAGCTCAAAACGTTGAGCCGAGATATCGATCTATCGGAGCTCAAATTGGGGGGGCTCGATCACTGGCCCTCCCGGTTCATCGCGGTTTCAGTTCACGACGACAAGATCAAACGCATCGCCGAATTGGGAGAGGAGGACCTACGCTTGTCCGCATTTTTCCTCATCGACGTGTTGCTCAGTCGCAGCTCGTTGTTGCGGAAACAACAGGATCGCATCCGCCGCCTCACCGCCCGCCAGGTCATCGAGGAGTGGTAATGGTCCGGGCCTCGCCAGAACTTTCGACCACCTCGCGAAACGGGGAGCTGTTCGGCGTCGATGTCAACGCCGAGATTCGCAAGCTCACCGAGCGCCGCTTCAAGTCCAAGAGCGAATACTGTGTCGAGTTGGTCGCCCTTGCGGCGAGTTTCGCCCCCAGTCGAATCGAGGTCGAGCTGAACCGCCGGTACTTGGCCGTGCGCTGCGATTGCACCCACGCTCTGTCCAACCTGGTCAAGCGACTCGCCGTGGTTGTCGATCCCAGCCAGGCGGACGATGAACGCCACCAAAATTTGATCGCCCTCGAGGAGGAGTGGGGGCTGGGCATCCTCGCCGCGTTCGCCAAACAACCGCGCAAGGTGGAGATCGTCTTCTGGGCCGGCGATCACATGCAGAAAATCGTGTTCATGCCGCACCGTCCGCCCCGAAGAATGATGGCGGCGACCAGCGCACACACCTCATTCGTGGTCTATAGCAAGAAGAGAGATATCGCCGCTGAGAAGCGCATTCTCAAGGAGCGCTGCCGCTTTGCCCAACTGCCGATCTCGGTCAACGGCAAGCAGATCAGTCAAGGCCTGAAAGTGGACGACTGTCTGATCCAGGTCGAGATCACCAATCCCCGGCTGAGGGCGGTGATCGGGCTGCCCCTGATCGACGATGTCTGCCGGATCCATCGGCTGCGCCACGGTATCATTGGTGAGAGCAGGGTGCGCCCGGTCAACAGCGGCCTGTTGTTCCACGCCGTGGTCCACGAAAAGGATCGGGATTTTGCCCAGACTTGGGGCACGTTGACCCGCGCCGCCGAACGGCTGTACCAACGGGTCGGCCCCCGGTTGGCCAAATTCAACGATCTGGCCCGAAAAAGGGCACTGGAACTGCTCTTCGAACGCCATCGCAGCACCGGGGACGAACGGCTGCTCGCCGGTGCGCGGATTTTCAAACGGGCCTTTGGCCGCCCCTATGAGCTGCAGGAGGTGTTGGCAGCCTCCAAACGGGGGCCGATTCACGCGGTGGATGTGGACGCGTCGCTCGACCGCTATGACATCTCCGATCAGCTGATCCTGCGCCTGGATCACCGCCAGCGCCGCTTTTTGGAACAACTCGCCGAAGTGGAGCTGGACACCCCGCCCTTGCGCGCCCGCACTGGTGGTATCGGCGTGGGATGGCTGACGCGAATTGGGGAGCGGCTACAAAAAATCAGCCGCTGGATTGGCCAAAAACCCGGAGAGATGATTCCTGAGACTCGACTCAACCCCAGGGAGCGGGCCTTTCTCGATGCCGTGCGAGGGGAGATTCGCTCCGGCGCCTTTGCCCTGCCGGACGAACCGAAACCGTTCAAGCTGAAGATCAATCCGGCGGTCCAGCAAAAGCTCCCCTGGGTCCGGGTGGACGGTTCCAGCAACCTCCGCCACTATCAGCTCGGGATCGACCATCCGCTGGTCGCCCGTATGATCCGAGCGTTTTCATTGAATTCGGCCTATCTCTATCCCGCCCTGTTTGCGCTGACCGCCGGTCACGACGGGTACGCCAACGCGCGGGACAAGGCGCTCAGGGTGATGTTCGACCGTCTGGCAAGTCACTGAGCTTTCGCCGATCGAAATAAGAACTTTCTAATCCGTGTCGGAGTCCCCGTCCGCGTCCCCGTCCGCATCTCCATCCGCGTCCCCGTCCCCATCCCCGTCCGCATCCCCACCGGCAGGTGGCTGCTCAATCTCACCCTTGGTGCAGGTGGGAACGACCAGGACAATTGCCGCACAAAACAGACAGATCACTAACCAGCAGTACCTCATCGTTTCCTCCGTTGCTCTGATGTCCCAGTTCGGATCACTCTTTCAACCACTCGAACGGGTTAAAAAACTCTGTATTTTAACGGCAATTCAAAAAAAGATAAAGGGCCGGACTGATTCAATGCCCTCGCAGCTTTTCCTTGAGATAATCGAGCTTGACGCGCCCCAGCGCGGCGGACAGGTTGTCGCGAATCTTGGGATCCTCCTCGGCCAGCTCGCTGATCAGCCGTTTGATGCGTGCGCGCCGACCCCCTTCCCCGAACGGACACGGGGGACCGGCCTCGGTCAAAGCGTAGCGCTCCGCGTAGGTAATGATTTCGCGTTCCTTGACATAACAGAGCGGTCGAATGAACGTCACATCGTGATCACTGAGCTCCAGCCGCGCCGGCATGGTCGATATTTCCGCTTTGTAGAACATGTTCATCAACAGGGTCTCGATGACATCGTCCAGGTGGTGGCCGTAGGCTACCTTGTTGCAGCTGCGTTTCTGCGCTTCGCCCAACACCGCCTTACGGCGCATCATTGCGCAAAAGAAACAGTTCATCTTTTTGTCTTGGTCCAGGTGTTTGAGAACCGAGACTTGGGTGCGGATCAACGGCACGCCCAGGGTCTGGAACAGCTGATCCAGCTTTTGCTCCCCCTCCTCGTTTCGGGCAAAAAAATCATCAACCGTATGGCAGCCGAAAAGTTCATATTTTACAGGGAGATACCGCTGCTTTTCGGTCAATATCCGCGCCAGTGTGCTCGAGTCCTTACCCCCGGAGACTGCGATTAAGATCCGATCCCCCTCTTCGATCATATTGTGCTCGCGCAGGGCCTTGCCGACCCGACGGTGAATTCTCTGTTCTATCGTCACCCTCTTACTCCCGCTTCGAGAACCAGTCGCTCTTCTACCCAAAAGCGACGCGCTGAACAACATTGACGTGGACAGCCCTTGCCCCAATGGGTATGCCTTCGCCATGACGTATGAACGATACTCAGCTGCTGAATACGATATCAACGAGGGATTGATTCGACTCGGACTCTCCCTGGAGCGGGGGGAGGCCAAGCCGAAAGACCCACGGGCGCGAATGGAGGAAATGGCGCGCTTCCTGGAAAGCTGTCGTCATCCTCAGCGGGGTGTGCCGGCGATCCACGTGGCCGGAACCTCGGGCAAGGGCTCAGTAGCCGCGGGCATTGCCGGCATCCTCTGGGCGGCCGGCCTCAAGGTGGGGTTGCACGTTTCTCCCTACCTCCAATCGGCCACCGAGAAGATCTGGATCAACGGGCGATTCATCTCATCCGACAGTTTCGCCGATCTGGTCGACTGGGTGATGCCAATTGCCAAACCGTTGGTGCACCCGGACACCCGCGCCTCGATCCACGGGATGGCCTCGGTGGCCATCGCCCTCGAAGCATTTCGCCGAGAGCGGGTCGACGTGATGGTGTTCGAGGCGGGCTGCGGCGGGCGCTTCGACCTGACCTCGTTCGTGGAGACGGCGGTCGGGGTGATCACCAACGTGGGCCTGGACCATGTGATCAGTCTGGGACCGACGCTGGAGCAGATCGCCTGGCACAAGGCGGGCATCGCCAGGCCGGGGATCCCGTTGGTGACCGGGGCGAGTGGGTCGGCCCTCGGGGTCATCGAATCCGAGGCACGAGAGGTAGAGGCTCCGTTGGTCAGGATCGACCCGCAACCCGATGCGCTGGCCCACAACCGGGCGATTGCGATGGAGACGGCGCGACAGTTCGCTCACCGGTCGAATATCCCGTTCGACGAAAGCGCAGCCGATGATGCGTACAATCGGGTGACGTTGGCCGGCCGGTGTGAACATTTGAAAAGCGGTGACGGTCCGGCGATTGTGCTGGACGGGGCCCACAACGCGGAGAAGCTCACCGTTGCCGTGCGAGCCGCTCTGCGTCATCGCGGCGCGGGACCTCGGGTGGCGGTGATCGGTTTTTTGGGGACCAAGGCCAAGCCGGAATTGATCGCCCCGCTCAGCGGCCGATTCGACGTGGTGGTTGCAACCCAACCGACCGTTTACGGCAAACGCCCCTGCAAGGCCGCGCAGACCGCGAACCTGTTGCGGGAGGCAGGCTTCGAGCCCCTCATCGAGCCCGACGCACAAGCCGCGCTCGATCTCGGTATCCGCCAAGCGGGCCGGCACGGAATGGTGTTCGTGGCCGGTTCGTTCTATTTGGTTGGTGAATTGCGGGAGCGGTTCTATCCCAAGCGGGCGGTTGTCATGAACCGAACCTCATGGCCTTAGGCATTTCCCATGCGAGCTCTTACTTGTCGGCGAACGCAGCGGCGAAATAGTGTTCGAGGGTTTTGGCCAGTTGGGGATCCTCGGCCTCCCGCAAGGCCCCCCGATCGATCCAGGTGCCCGCGCAGGAGACACAGCGATAGGCGATGATCTCCCGGTCGGCCACCTCCCGGTATTTCAACTCGCGCAACGACACGTCAGGGCACCGGGGACAGCTCATCGAGGGGATCTCTCGTTCGGGCGGCGGGACGATCGATTCAAGCTTTTTGATCCCGTCCCGTCGACCGATAATGCCCCCCACCTCATCGTGATCAAACCATATTCCGGCGCAGCGGGGGCAACGGTCGAGCAACACTTTGCCCACTTCGATCTCCTGCAGTTGTACTTCGTGGCAGCGCGGACAGTCCAGAGCCATCATCGCACCTCTAGGAATTGAGCATCGGCAAGAGCGCCTTGGCCCGGTCGGCGGATTGTTCGAGAATGACGCCGGCCTCTGCTTCGGGAATCTCCAGTTTGGTCGCCAGGGCACCGAGCAGGTCGAGCTCTTCGGGCGTCTGCACCCCGTCGACGAACGTGATGAACACCGCCTGGGACAAGGCAAGCACCGCATCGGACGGGGAGAGGGACGTAGTATCCACCTCCTCGAGGGTCCGCGGCTGGGCAGCCCATTGGCGAAGTGCACTGGCGTCCTCTTCGTCCGCGTCGAACGATTCGAGCATCGCCTCGAGCACTTCGGTCTCCTCCTCGGCTATCCGCCCGTCGGCCCAGGCCAGGGCCACCAATAGTTCTAAGACCTTTTTCTTGGATTCGTTAAGCATCGCGTAGACCTTTGCGTTGCAGGTGATCTGCTGAAAAAATCGTAAGCCAACTTTTGCCATAAAGCAAATGGGATTCTGTCAATGGCCCTAATCGGTCTATCCGGCGGTGCTTCAACGAGAAAATTGGATTATTTTTTCATGGTTCTCTTTGCCGCCGATGTCATAATGAACCTTAATCTGCGAAAGGGACGGCGATGACCAATCAGGGTTCGACCAACACACCCCCTCCCGAGCCGCTCGTTTGGGGGACGATTGATGACGTTCAGCTCCTGCCGCTCGAGGCCCATGTGGATGATCGGGGGTACCTGATCGAAATCGTCCGAGCCAACGACCCCCACTTCACCCAGTTCGGACAGGTTTACCTGGTGGGCGACACCTGCGCGGGAACCATTCGTGCATTCCATAAACATACGGAATTATGGGATTATTTCTTCATTAGCCAGGGAACGGCCAAGTTCGTGTTGCGGGACGATCGACCGGCGAGCAGCAGCTTCGAGGTGATGCAAACCGTGGTCACCGGAGAGCGCAATCCCCTGCTGATCACGGTACCCCCCGGAGTGTTTCACGGATGGATGGCCCTGAGCGACAATACCCAGCTCATCTCCATCGCCTCCACCGTGTACAATCGGGACAACCCGGACGAGGTGCGCATTCCACCGAACAGCTACGGGGATGTGTGGTCGGTCAAGGGCCGCTGACCTGTGCGCATCACCCTCATCGGCGGCGCGGGCCAGCTCGGCCAAGCACTGCTCAGCGAATCGACCGACTTTCAAATGGAGAGTCCGGCTCACGACGAGTTGGACATCACCGACGAACAAGCCGTCGCCGACTACCTGAACGACCGCCGACCGGACGCAGTGATCAACACCGCCGCGTTTCACGACGTCCCCCGTTGTGAGCGCGAACCCCTCGCCGCCTTCGCGGTCAATGCCATCGGCCCCCGCGCCCTGGCCCGCGCCTGTCGCGCCATCGAGGCCCGCTTGTTTCACATCAGTACCGACTACGTGTTCGACGGGCAAAAGGGCCACCCCTATCGCGAGGAAGATCTCCCCGCCCCGCTGATGATCTACGGCGCCGCCAAACTAGCCGGTGAGCAGCTGGCCCTGGCGACGTGGCCTCGCACGACCATCCTGCGCACCACGGGCCTGTTCGGCACGAGCCCCTGCCGGGCCAAACCCTCGGGCCATAACTTTGTCGAGCTGATGCGGCATCTGGCGCAAACCCGCGACGAGGTGAAAGTGGTCGCCGACCAATGGAGTTGCCCCACCTCCGCGCACGAGCTGGCCCGTCAACTGGTTCACCTGCTGCACGCGGACAGCCCCCCGGGGATTTATCACGCCGTCAATTCTCCGGGGTGTTCGTGGTACGAGTTCGCCGAAATGATCTTTGAGCGGGCCGGGATCTCAACAACCCTCAGCCCGGTCGGATCGGATCACTTCCCCGCGCCGTTCCGGCGCCCCCGGGATTCCAGACTGCACAACGGCGCCCTCTCCGATGCCGGTCTCAACGTCATGGGATCTCTGGAGCAGGCGCTCGATGCATATTTTGCAGCGTCAAACTGTTGACGCTCTGCCCTGTCAATTTTCACCCATATCCCGGAACAAATCGCTTAACTGGTTAAAATTAAACGATTTTAAAAACGGCACCATTGTTGCTCACCTTTGTCTATGAAAGGCGAAAGGTGATCGACATGGATCTGGCCCAGCGCTTTACCAAGCTTTACAGCGGAGTGGTGTACGACGCGATGTGTTTTGACATCGGTTATTTTGCTCCCTTTGCAGTGGACATGAACATCAAGCCCGCCTGGTCGCTCGACAATCAGGTGGTTTTCGGCCCGGCATTCACCTGCCGGGGGCAACCCGTGCAACACGAGAAGGACATCGATGACTCCGTCCGGATCGAGATGTTCAAGGCCTTCACTCAAGGGTGCGTGCAGGTGATCGATACGGCCAACGACGCCTCGGTGGCCCACTTCGGCGACATCTCCGGCAAGATCGCCCGCAAGTTCGGCTGTGTGGGGGCGGTTGTGGACGGGTTCACCCGAGACGTTCGCTGGCTGCAGCGGGACGGTTTTCCGATCTTCTGTCGGGGGGTTCAACCGATCGACGCGTTCGGCAAATGGCAGATCGTCGACTATCAGGTACCGATCACCTTGAATGGCATCAACGGCCGCATCAACGTCTTTCCGGGGGACTACATTTTCGGCGATCCCGACGGCGTACTCGTCATCCCCAAAAACATCGCGACAGAGGTGTGCCGTTACGCCGAAACCCGCCTCGAACGGGAAGAGATGGTCCGGCATCGCCTGGCCGAAACCGACAACATTCAGGGTCTCTACAACGAGATCGGCCGATGGTAATGACAACGAAACCACACTTTATCGCCGAATTCACCACCAATCACATGGGCAACCTCAACGTCCTCCTGCGCATGGTCGAGCAAGCCGCCCGCGCCGGTTGCAGTTTCATCAAGATGCAGAAAAAAGAGGTTGAATCGTTCTACTCCGCGGAAAAGCTCGACACCCCGTTCAAAAGTCCCTACGGCAAAACCTACCGGGACTACCGCACCCTGTTCGAATTCAACGACGACGACTTCGAGCGCTTCGACCGGCACTGCAAGCGCCACGGGGTCTCCTGGTACGCCTCGGTGCAGGACATTCCGTCGCTCTATTTCCTGCTCAAGTACGATCTCCCCCTGTACAAGGTCGCCTCGTGCAACGCCCGCAACACCCCCTTCCTCCAAGAGCTGGCCGACAACATTCCCCACGACAAGACGATCGTCGTCTCCGTGGCCGGTTGCGATCAACGTCAAATCGAAGACACGCTCAACATCTACCATCGCCACAACGTCTGGCTGCAGCACTGCGTGGCCCAGTATCCCTGTCCCCCGACGGCGCTGCGGCTGGGCAACATCCGAATGCTGATCGATCGTTTCGCCTCGGACAAAGTGACCATCGGTTACTCGGGTCACGAAGAGGGCATCGCCGCGTCCTTTGCCGCCATCGACCAGGGGGCGCGGATCATCGAGCGCCACTTCTGCCTCTCCCGCTACTCCTTTGTCCACCACATCGAGTGCAGCCTGGAACCCGATGAATTCAAACAGCTGGTCGACACGGTGCACTCCGACCAGCCCCTGGCCCCGCTGTACGCGATGCTGCCCTCTGCCGCATTCGACGTTCAATTCGAAATGACCGATTCCGAGCGATCCTTCCTGGTGGATCAGACCTACGGCAAGAAGTACATCGGCAACTCGAGCGCCTTTGCTCCGGCCGACGCCAACGCTGCCACCGCCGACACACCCGAGCTGGGCCTGGGCAGTGTCCCGCCCAACAGTGAATCTGAGCCCCCCCAACCCACCCCGTCGAATTAGGGCTCATCATGTCACCGGAGGTCATCGCCTTTGTGCACGCCAAGGGAACCAGCGAACGGGTGCCCAACAAGAACGTTCAGCCGCTGGGGGACAAGCCGCTCTTCTGTCATGCAGTCGACAACGCCTGTCGCGCCCGGTTCGTCGATCAAGTGGTCATCGACAGCGATGATCGGACCATCCTCGAGACCGGTGAGCGGCACGGTGCGGTGCCCCTCGAGCGACCCGAGCACTTGGCCACCAACCGCTCCACCGGAGACGACCTGGCGTACTGGCAGGCCTCCAACTACCCCCAATCTGCGATTGTCATTCAGGTGGTCCCCACTTCCCCGTTTATCTCCCCGGCGACCATCGACCGGGCAGTCACCGCCCTGCGTGAAAGCGAGGTGGACAGCGTGGTCGGCGTCTTCGGCGAGGCACTCTACCAATGGGACAAAGACCGCGGCCCGATCTATTTTCGCGAGGATGGCTCGATCCCCAACAGCTCGGAAATGGATCCGGTGATCTACGAGACCACCGGTCTGTACGCCAACCGCACCAGCGCCGTGCTCCGCCTCAAAAAACGGATGAACGTCGACAAGGTCGCCCCCCTCTTTCTCTCCCGCCTCGAAGCGGTGGACATCAACACCCCCGATGATCTCGAATTCGCCCGGCTCATTTTCAGCGGGCTGATGGCCAGCCGGTAACCATATGTCGATGTCCGTCCCACGCACCACATTCGTGTACATCGCTCGTCACGGACAGACCGTCTGGAACACTGAACAACGCATTCAAGGGAGCGCCAACTCCCCGCTGACCGATGAGGGCACGGCCCAAGCAACCGCCCTGGCCCGCTTTGCCCGCGGCTTGCAGATCGAACAGATACTCTCGAGCCCCCTCGGGCGGGCCCGGCACACCGCGCGAATCGTTGCTCAGGCGATAGAACGACCGATCGAGATCTGCCCGGAGCTGGCCGAAATCTGCGCCGGAGAGTGTGAGGGAATGCGGCTTCCCGACGTCAAAACCCATCTGGCCGATTTTTGGCAATCGCGAAAACAGGACAAATGGCATCACCGCTGGCCCGAAGGGGAGAGTTACACCGACGCGGTGCACCGACTCGGCCCGTTGATCGGCCGGGAGACCATTTGGCGGACCGACGGATCCACTCTGATCGTGGGCCATCAATCCCTCAACCGCGTTCTGGTGTACTTGTTGACCGACTGCACCGAGCAACAGGTACTCCAAAGCGCGCAACCCGCCCCGGTGATCATGCGCATCTCCTCGAACCGTCGGGTTGGGCATACCAATTTGCAGACCGTCCCAGCGCTCGATCAACCCATCCGGTGGTCTGCCGGCCTGTTCCCCAACGACTGACCCGCCAAGAGGCATTAACACTTTTAATTGTAAAAAATGAGGCCGGTTCGACCGTTCGCGCAAAAGTTGGGGTAGAATTGATCTATTGTTACCGCTTGAGCAAACGATCGACCGAAGAGAACTCGAACGAGTGCTCCCCGGGGTAAAGGAGTCTCGGTCTTGAGCGTTGATTTTGTGGCCGCAGTGTCGGGAAACCACCATCAGGATCTGGGCCGTTGTCTCGACTTCGTCGACCAGGCCGCCCAGGTGGGGTGCAGCGCGATCAAATTTCAATTGTTCGAAGCGGAGGATATCGCCTCACCGATTCTGACCGACAATGACCCATCGGGGCTGGCGAAAAACCGCGTCCTACCCAGATCATTCCTGGGCAAACTGAAGACCCGTTGCCTCGATGTGGGGATTCGATTTGCCTGTGCCCCGTTCTACCTGGGAGCGGTGAACGAGCTCCTCTCCCACATCGATTATTTCAAAATATCCTCGGCCGCGATGTGCTGGACCGAGCTGCTGGTGGCCTGCGCCAAGACCGAGCGACCCATCACCTTGTCGACCGGGATGGCTACCCTCGAGGAGATTCAGGACGCGGTCTTCACCTTGCGGGATCACGGCTCGGATGACATCACCCTGCTGCACTGTGTCTCGGCCTACCCCGTGCCGGTAAGGGCCGCCAACCTGTCGGCGATCGAAACCCTGCGCCGGGAGTTCGGCTACCCCACCGGCTGGTCCGACCACAGCGCCGACCCCGCGGTGATCTACCGGGCGGTCCATCGCTTCAACGCCCAGACGATCGAGTTTCACCTGGATCTGGACGGCACCACCGAGGAGTATTCCCGCGGGCATTGTTGGCTCCCCGAGCAAATTCAACCGATCATCGCCACGATCAAACAGGGCTTGAGCGCCGACGGCCACGGAGAAAAAACATGCGCGTCTTGCGAGGCTGATGCGCACAAGCGCCGAATCGCGCCGAATCAAAACGATTAACCCAATTCGCAAAGGCGGTTCATGGAACGAGTGGAGTGCTGGCAAGACCATCGCGGGCCGATCCTGGACAGGGTCGAATCCTGCCGTGTTATCGACTGCACCCCCTGCGGGTTCAAGCACATCGTACCGATTCCCACCCGCCGGGCCCTCAATGCACTGTACAGCCAAAAATACTATACACGGCAATACGCCAAACGCATCCAAGCGGACCTCTCCTGGTGGGATCTGGTCTTTGCCGATCGCTACGACACGTTGGAGGAGCACCTCCCGAGCCACCGGCGACAGCTCCTGGATGTGGGATCGGGATTGGGCTACTTCCTCTTGCACGGTCAACGGCGCGGATGGCAGGTCACCGGCATCGAACCTTCGGCCGAAGCAGCGGCCTACGCTCGACAGATGGGATTGACCGTCAAAGAGTTTTTCCTGGAAGAAGATACCGCGGACCGCCTCGGTACATTTGACGCGATCCATTTGAGCGAGGTGCTCGAACACCTTCCCGACCCGGGTGCGACGCTCGAGCTTCTACACCGTCGGCTGGCACCCGAAGGGGTTATCTGTATCGTCGTGCCCAACGATTACAACCCCTTTCAATGGGCCGCGCGAGTCGTGGGCGAAACATCTCCTTGGTGGGTGAAGATACCGCACCATATCAACTATTTCGACCTTTCGTCACTGCGCCGGTTGTTGACCCGTCGCCGGTTCGAAATCCTGCACGAAGAGGCGACCTTTCCCATCGATCTGTTCCGGTTGATGGGGAACGACCACGCTGGGAACGACGACTTGGCGCGGGACAGCCACCACAAGCGCACCACCTTCGAGGCCAATCTGGCAGCGGTAGGGCTGACAGCGCTGAAAAGAAAACTGTACCGAGCCCTGGCCGAGCTCGACATCGGCGGCGAGCTCTTCGTCGTCGCCCGTCGACAATGACACTCCCGTAATTCAGTGAGACTTTCGAAAAGGATTAACTGAGCGCGACCGCCTTTAAGCGCCACCGTTCGATATAGGGCAACATCACCTTTTGGGCACCCACCGGCTCCACGATGGTCAGCGTCCGTTCCCCGCCCCGTCGATCATAGCAGGGCAGAAACCACTCGATCGCTTGTGCGGTGGAACAATCCCCTTCGGGGCGCCCCGGAAGAGCGAGAACCAGGGTCTCGGCGCGCAATCCGTCGAGCACGCTGAACATGCGGTCGATTTGGGACTCAAAGACCTGCTGGTCGAAGCGGTCCCGCTGGCCCAGTCCCAGCACCAACAGGCAATCCTGAGGGAGGCGCCGACCCAACGGCATCAACAGGGTCTCATCCCGTTCCCCCTGAAAAAAACCGTCGATAATCAAACGGGAGAGATGGCCCAGCAGGCGCCAATCGAGCAGGGAGGTGATCCCACTGAGCAACTCGGCTTCGGCAAATCGAAACAAGACGATAGCGTCGGCCTCGTGTTCATCGAGGCGTTTGAGCTCGGGCGTGATGAGGGAGATCGCGCTCAAAGCCGTTGCTCGTCCCGAGCCACGCGATCGAGGATGCCGTTGACAAACGCCGCCGACTCGGCGGTACCGTATCGCTTGGCCAGCTCGACCGCCTCGTTGATCGCCACCCGCACCGGCACGTCATCGCCGAGGCAAATCTCGTACACACCGATGCGCAGAATGTTGCGGTCCACCCGGCTCATCCGATCCAATCGCCAATGTTCCGAACAGCGGGTGATCTGCGCATCGATTTTGTCAATGACCCCGGAGATGGTCAAAAACAGCTGAATACTGAACTCGTTGGGCAGGGAGCCCTCTCCGAACGATCGTTTGTACAGGGTCACGACGTCATCGGCCGAAATCCCGGATGCATCGAACTGAAACAACATTTGTAGCGCGACTTCGCGCGCCCGACGACGGGTGGCCATTTCAACCTATAGCTTACCGAACAGATCGGTCATTTCAATGGCCGACAGGGCGGCTTCCCACCCTTTGTTTCCGGCCTTGGTTCCCGCGCGCTCGATCGCCTGTTCAATCGTATCGGTGGTGATCACCCCGTAGGCCACCGGCCGGCCCGTTTCCAGGGAGACCTGCGCCAGTCCCTTGGTCACCTCGGCCGAGATGTAGTCGAAATGGGGCGTGCTGCCCCGGATCACCGCCGCGATGGCGATCACCGCGTCGAACTCGTCCTTGGCCGCCACCTTGCGCACGGTGACCGGCAGCTCGAACGCCCCGGGCACGCGGATCAGTTGACAGGTGCTGGTGTCGCAGCCGTGTCGCTCCAGCGCGTCCAGACAGCCCTCGATCATCCGATCGACGATGAAATGGTTGAATCGCGACGCGACGATCGCGAATTTGCGCCCCGCCGCGTTGAGCTTGCCCTCGACGGCTTGGGGTTTGTGTTCTTCTGCCATGTTTATACCTCCTCCATGGTGACCTGATCGGCGGACTCGAATCCCCAGGCCTCGAGGCCGACGAGGCGGTGCGGGTTATTCGAAATCACCTGCAGGCGCTTCACACCGAGATCGAGCAAGATTTGGGCGCCGATACCGTACTCGCGGATTTCACCTTCCTTATCGCGGGATCGCACCTTCTTATCAAAATCGACATGGGTCAAGAAATCGTCATTAATCGTTTCGCGGGAGGGCAGGTACAACAGCACCCCCCGCCCTCGTCGGACGATCACATCAATCACCTCCCGAACCGATGGACGGTTACCCCGGGTCGGACAGCCGAACACATCGGTGACCAGTGATCCCACATGACCGCGGCAGGGCACGGGTTCGCCGTCGTCGATGTCGCCGAGCACCAGGGCCACGTATTCCCGGCGTCGGATCCCGGGGCTCGCTCGATAGAGGTGCGCGGTAAAGGTCGCCCGGCTCTGGTTCCCCACCACTTCGACATCGAATTGGTTCACCTTCTCGATGAGGCGGTCCCGCTGCAAGCGGTACTCGACCATATCGGCGATGCTCACGATGGTCAGGTCGTGCTCTTTGGCGAACTCCCGCAGATCCGGCATCCTTGCCATGGTGCCGTCGGGTTTCATGATTTCACAGATCACGCCGGCCGGCGTCAGACCGGCGAGACGGGCGAGATCCACGGATCCCTCTGTTTGCCCGGCCCGTTGCAACACCCCGCCCGGCATCGCCTACCTGGCCGGTCTCTCGGAGGAGATCGATCCAGACCTGCCGAGATTCGTGATCCAGCTCCGGGTCCCCCTGAAA
>JANQET010000474.1 GCA_028278265.1 Myxococcota bacterium | reverse complement strand
AAGAGCCCCTCAAGATTGTATCGCGCCACCACTCGTGCTGCTACGGGCTGCGTCATGCCTTGTTTGACCTATTACAACCCTTTTACAACACCCTCCTTGTTCAAGGGGGAGCTTCTCACCCAACCTGTTTCGAACTAATTAATTTTGTAATCCTTGATTTTGTAGAGCAGCGCCCGATGGCTGATCTCCAGCAGCTTGGCGGCGACGGTCCGGTTGCCCCCGGTCTTGGCCAAGGCCCGCCGGATCAGCTCCTCCTCGATGATGCGAAACGTCTTCTTTACCGACAGCTCCCCCGAGGCCAAGGTCAGGTGAACCAGGTCTTGGGTTTCCTGAACCGATTTGGGGAGATCGTCCGGGGTGATGCGCTGCCCTTCGCACAGCACCATCGCCCGCTCGACGGTGTTCTCCAGCTCCCGCACGTTTCCCGGCCAGGGATAGGAGATGAGCATGCGTTCGGTCTGGGGGGTCAGCCCCTCGATGAGGGTGCCCAACCGCCGGTTGTTGCGGCGGATAAAGTGTTCGATGAGCAGGGGAATGTCGTCGGGCCGTTCCCGCAGGGGGGGCAGGTGAATCGGCAGCACGTTGAGCCGGTAGTAGAGATCCTCGCGAAACCGCCCTTTCTTGACCTCTTCTGAGAGATCCCGAATCGTCGCCGCGACCACCCGCACGTCGACTTTCTTGTCCTTGGTATCGCCGAGGGAGCGCACCGTCTCCTCCTGCAGCACCCGGAGCAACTTGACCTGCAACGCCAGCGGCAGCTCGCCGATTTCGTCGAGCAGCAGGGTGCCCCCCTCTGCCTCGGCGAACAGTCCCTTCTTGTCACTGTGGGCATCGGTGAACGCCCCGCGCTTGTAGCCGAACAACTCGGACTCGAGCAGATTCTCGGGAATCGCGCCACAATTGACAGCCACGAACGGCGCGTTCGACCGGACCGAGCTGCGGTGAATCGCTCGCGCAATCAGCTCCTTGCCGGTACCGGACTCCCCGGTGAGCAGGACCGTGGACTTGTACTCGGCCATCTTGGTGATCATCCTGAACACCTGCTTCATCGGTTCGGAGCGGGCGATGATCCCCTCGAAATCGTATTGGCCGATCATCTCGGCCTTGAGCGCGGCGTTCTCCCGGCGCAGGTTTTCCCGCTCTTCGGCCTTGGCCAGGGTCAGGATCACCTCATCGGTTTTGAACGGTTTGGTGATGTAGTCGTAGGCACCGGCTTTCATCGCCTCGATGGCGTTTTCCACCGAACCGTAGGCGGACATCACGATAATCGCGGTGCGGATCTCCTGCTCGACGATTTTGCGGGTCAGCTCGATGCCGTCCATGCCGGGCATGCGCACGTCGATCAGCACCACGTCGATCTCCTGGTCGGCGAGTACCTCGAGCGCGGCGGGTCCGTCGGCGGCGGTGAGCACGTGGTATCCATGACGAGCGAGGAGTGTGTTGAGTGTCAGGCGGATCGATTCCTCGTCGTCCACCACTAAGATGCGTTTCATAAATCAAAGTTTCGCACACCTAACAGTTGAATACAAATTTGGTTGGGTTTAAAAGCGATGGTTGAAAAGATATTGGATTGAGTTTGTTTCGATTCCTAATTAAATAGGTGCTAAACTTCCGGCGCTGGATACTAAAAACAAAAAAACGCAACAATTTGGGATAGATGAAGTCCCAACTGACATTTAAGGAGTAGCGACATGTCTGCGATTATTTCGATCAAAGGAAGAGAGATTCTCGATTCTCGGGGCAACCCCACCGTGGAGGTCGACGTGGCCCTGGAGTCGGGGTTCGAGGCAAGTGCCAAGGTGCCCTCGGGGGCATCGACCGGCCGTCACGAAGCCGTGGAGCTGAGGGATGGAGACAAGAGCCGATACCTGGGCAAGGGGGTGCTCAACGCGATCAAGGGGGTGAACAACGAAATCGCCCCGCGGATCATCGGGATGGATGCGATGAACCAACGGGAGCTGGACAATGCGATGATCGAAATCGATGGTACGGAGAACAAGGGCCGTCTGGGAGCCAACGCGATCCTGGGGGTTTCGATGGCCGCAGCGCGGGCCCAAGCCGAGGAGCTGGGGATCGACCTCTATCGCCACATCGGCGGGGTGGGGGCGGTAACCCTTCCCGTCCCGATGATGAACATTCTCAACGGCGGGGCTCACGCGGACACCGACGTGCAGGTGCAGGAGTTCATGGTCATTCCCGCCGGCGCGCAGAGCTGTACCGAGGCGGTGCGCTTCGGAGCGGAGATTTTTCACAGCCTGGGCAAACTACTCAAGGAGCAGGGACAGAACACGGGCAAGGGGGACGAAGGCGGTTTTGCCCCCAATCTGCCGAGCAACGAGGCAGCGATTGAGATCATCCTCAAAGCGATCGAAGCGGCGGGGTACAAACCGGGCGAGCAGATCGCCCTGGCCCTGGACTGCGCCTCGAGTGAGTTCTACGAGAAGGGCAAGGGGTACTTCCTCGACGGTAAGGACAAAGACCCGCTGGACGGCGGGGCTATCGTTGAGCGCTACAAGAGTTGGTGCGAAAAATACCCGATCATCTCCATCGAAGACGGTTGTGATGAAGACGACTGGGAGGCCTGGACCGCGCTGACCGCCGCCCTGGGGGACAAGGTCCAGCTCGTCGGGGACGATGTATTCGTAACCAATATCAAACGCATCGAAAAAGCCATCGCACAAAAAGCCGGCAACTCCGTGCTGATCAAACTGAACCAAATCGGATCCCTCTCCGAAACCCTCGACGCGATCGACCTGGCCCGCCGCTCAGGCTACACCACGGTCATCTCCCATCGCTCGGGCGAGACTGCCGACGACTTCATCGCCGACCTGGCGGTGGGCACCAACTCCGGTCAGATCAAAACCGGTTCCCTGGCCCGCTCCGAGCGAGTGGCCAAGTACAACCGCCTGATCCGCATCGAAGAAGAACTGGGCACCGCCGCCCGCTTCGGCCTCTAGTCCCCAATATATTCCAGTTACGCTAATCCAACACCAACTCCGCCGATCCCTGGAAACAGGTGGGTTCACACTCCGGTCCGTTGGGGGTGACCACTTGGGACGTGATTTCCAACGGCCGATCGGCAAGCGCCTGACCATCCAGCTCGACCCTCGCGTTCAAGCCGTTAAGCCACCAATCGGCTCTCAGTCGGAGGGTGAACCGGGTGGCGATTTCGTTGAGCTCGACCGTGAGGATGTCCGCTCCACCTGTGCACTCGAGCTGCAGTTCCAGCAACGCGCAACTGACCGCCAATCCCTGGCCACTGGGCGGGACGAGGGAAAACCGGTATTCACCATCAGGAAACGGTTCGTCATCCGATGGCTCGATCGTCACCATCAACGAATCATCGCAACCGATCTCCGTGCATTCCGGATCGTCCGGAAATGTATCACCACCGAACATACAGCCCACGACACAGACCGCGAGGGATGAGGTGAACAGCCAACTGCCGATCGCATATCGCACACTCATTCCTCTATTTTGCCAAACTCGGCCGTGAGGGCCAAGCGATTTGCTCTCGAGCGGGGAATCCCTCACTTCTCTTTGGAAAACTGATCCGCTGTCGATCAACCACCGCAAAACAGCGTAAACCGTCGCCGGACTGCTCAGGGCGGTAATGGGGTTGATCCACCGCTCCTCCACCACGATCGCGGATCCCATTATCTCGAAGAATTCTTTGATATCGGATTGTTGCGACGATGTGACCCACGGATTGAAAGCGATCGCAATCACCCCTTGACCCAAGCTGTTGTGGGTCGAGATGAGGACGAGCTCGGCCCGGTTGTCCAGGGCCGCCTGGGCCAGATCCGGGGCGTCGACCTCAGCCCCCAGATTGATCGTCACTGCGCCGGCTTCGGTCAACAACCGGGTGAGCACCGAGACAGCTTGTTGTGCACATCGGTCGAGGCGATAACGATCTTTCGATTGGCTACAGCTGCTTTCAGCCGGGGATCTTCGAACCCCGGGCGTAGCTCCTCGATGCAACAGGTGAGCAGGGTGAACACGTCGGTCGGTTGGACGGATCGTCGACCATGGGGCTGCCGTTCGTCGGTTACCCCCTGCCCAAAGGCCCGTTCGAACGCCGCCGGTCCCAGCTGCTTGAGGGTGTAGAGCATGAGGTCCCCCATATGGGGCTGAATCGGAATGTGCTGCCCAACGGTTTGCCACATTTCAGGAGAGTCGAGGGTCGGCCCAGACTCGGCGGGGATCTGCCGCCGGGCATGAGCCCGCGCCCCCATGCGCCGATCCAGACACAGACCGGCGCGATCAACGATCCCCCCGGCCTGTCCCATGCCCTCGAACAAAAACGCCAGTGCCTGTTGCGTGGCCGGCCAGCTGCTCATGCCGATGTGAGCGTGAAACATAATGTGCCGATTTTTGATGCACTGACGCTTGTAGGCCAGCTCCGAATCGACCCCCATCTCATCCATGAAAGCAGTGCGCCCGATGTGGATCTGCCGAGCGATCGACCGACCTTCGTCGACTATCGCTGATGCCCGGGGGCAAAGACTGCTTGAGAATCCGTCTCAGCCGGGATTCCAAGTTCGGCGCCATGATCCAGCTTATCGAGTGGTTCCGGGTTGCACCACAAAAAAATGCACTTTCCCCGGTCCGGACACTTTACCGCAAATAGGGGGTGTCTATGTTGCTCAGTGAAGGCGGGAAAAGCCAAAAAAAGCAACAAATATCAACAGATGGAGGTGTAGCCATGTTGATTCGAAGGGGATACCACGTTCGAAATTTGTGGGATGAGATGGCCCGACTCAACCGGGAGATGAGCCGACACTTCAGCGGCGTCCAATCCGGATCGAGCCCGGGGATCTACCCACCGCTCAATGTGTACGACGACGGGGAATCGCTTGTCGTACGGGCTGAAATTCCCGGCATCGATCCCAACGATCTAGAGGTTTCGGCCACCGGTGATTCGCTGACGGTCAAAGGCGAGCGCAAGCGGGAAAAAGGGGATGAGGGAACGAGTTACCACCGGCGCGAACGGGAGCACGGGGTTTTCAGCCGGACCCTCAGTCTGGCCCAGCCGATCAACCCGGACAAGATTCAAGCGAGTTACAAGTTGGGCATCCTCCAGGTGGTGCTGCCCAAGGCCGATGAAGCCAAACCCAGAACAATCGAAATCGCATCCTGAACGGACGCGAGAAAAAAGGAGGCGACCCATGTCGGACCGCAAAGAGATCTCCATCCGAGAGAAAGAGCAAATCAATAAAGAAACGGGCGAGCCCACGAGGTCCAATGTGTACTATTCGCCGACCGTCGACATCTTCGAGTCAAAAGAGGCCACCACCCTATTGGCCGACATTCCCGGAGTGGAACAACGAGACCTGCACGTGGACATCAACGACGGTCAGTTGACCATCACCGGACTCGTGAATTCCCCGGAACCCCGATTCGAATCGGTCTACACCGAATACGGCATCGGCGGCTACCAACGAAAATTCCAGCTCAACGACACCATCGATCAAGCCAAAATCACCGCAGCTTTGAAGGACGGAGTGCTCACCTTGGTGCTCCCCAAAGCCGATCGGGTCAAACCGCGGAAAATCGAGGTGACTGTTTAGAGGCAGGGACTCTCCAGCCGTCGTGTGCAGACGGTTTCCGGTTCGCAGGTGTCGAGGGCGTAGCCGTCGGGGCAGACGTAGCCGCTGGCTTCTCCCACTTCGAAGGTTTGACCGATCACATCCAGGGTGGAGAAGATCATGTTACCGGTGAAATCGGCGTTGATCATGGCGAGATCGGTGGCCAGATCCCCCGCTGGATATGGGCCGGCGAACTCGGCGCCGAAGGCCGCTACTTGGCCGTTGTTTTTGCCGAGCAGCTCCACGATGTTCTTCCCGGCATTGAGGGTCAGCTGATACATCCACCAGTTGCGGAAGTTTTCCGGGTCGTTGCCCAGTTTTTCGAAAAGTACGTTTCCATTGAGGGATAGCCGCAGTTGATTGTCCGCCCCCAGGCCGACCATGTAATCCCCGGCTTCGTCCACATCGAGACAGACGCTGAAGCCGATCCACTCGTTGACCGGATTGGTCATGGGGAACGGATCGCCCGTATCCACTGATGTGGGATCACAGGCCCACACCCCGACGAGATTGAGACGGGCCAACGGATCGATCGTCGGTGCCCACACCCCGGCGCCCCAATAATCATTGGGATCGGGCACATCATTGGGCGAGGCCATCGTTCCGCCGGGCAGGCGAGCGCCTCGGAACGAGTAATTGCGGTTGTTGTCCCCTTCGCAGACCGTGTAGACGGTGCTCGATGATTGAACTTCTACCGTCTCGTACCGCACGCAGCTGTCATCGGTGGGAACGGGATCGTACCCTTCAGGACAATCACAGCCGCACTCGATCACGTGGAGGGGAAAGGTGAAGGTGGTGGCGCAATCCCCCACATCGTCGCTGCAGGTAACGACCACCTGGTACGGTCCGAGCTCATTGCCGGTGAACGTCACCTCGTGCCCCGTCAAATCGGTTGTCATCTGTGGGGTCAAGTTGAAACTCGCCGGATCAACCCCACTGGGCCATTGGGTCACTTCCCAGGTGCAGGTCACCAAATCCCCATCCGGATCCTCGACCTCAATCGAGATGGGAATGGTATCCCCTTCGCAGGGGAATTTGTTGTCGATCACCACATCGGTGATCACCGGGCATTCATTGATGATGACGGGGATATCAATGCCGCCGTCATCATCGCCCCGGCAATCGATGATCACCACCTCCTCAATGGTCGCGCCCTCCGGCACCACGACCTCGATCACCTCCCGCTCACAGCGCTCGAGGGGTGTGAACTCTCCAGTGGCATCTTGGCTCCCCACCGTGACCACGATGGTACAAACTGCCGGCGCCTCGACAAATTCGAACAGGTCGGCGAAGCTGTGCTCATCCCCACCTCCGTCGGGCAACAACCAAGGGGGGGCGGCCCCTTCGTTGAACGGCACGAACTGCTCGATATACTCGGTAGTGCCCCCATCTGGTAGCGGACCACCATCGGCAAAGCTGGTGGTGCAGGTAATTTGATACAACACGCCGGATGCATCGGTGGTCGACTGGGCACCGGTGTACAACAGTAGACTGCCCTTTTCCCCGCCGTTGCCGCAAGCGATCATCGACACACAAAGTACCGATAAAATTGAATAAATTGGTATCCCGTTGTTCATGGTAAATTCCTTTCGTCTAAGAAACGTTAATGGACCCCCTCACCTATTGGTGATTGCATCTTTTATAAGCTAACTGTACAAAAAGTCCACCATAATAGTGGACTTTTATTTCGCGAGCATAGAAAACAGATACTCTCTCTTCATTGATCGATGGGGGGTTGGGTCAGGTGGGGTCTGTGCTGAAAGGCGATTTTTTTCTACGCACCGTCCAAGCCCTGGTGCTCCTTGCTTTCGAACCACCCTTGCGGATCTTCGAGGTAAAACAGGGAGTCTTTGATCGACAGCATGTGCTCTCGCTCGATCCCCGACAAAAATCGAAAGAACTTCGCCTCTTGAGGATTATCACAGGATTCGGCGAGATCGGCGTAGAATTTGGCACCGTTCTGCTCGAAGTCGACCCCCCGCTTGAGGGCGGCGAGATCATCCGCATCGTGGTTGGCCGCGTTGAGCGGATCACTGCCCAATTTCTCCAGAACTGTCTTGATGTTCGTACCGGCCACTTCAATCGGAACATCATTGGGCCAGGACCCATCGGCAATCAGTTTCTGGTGAAGATGGGTCAACCGGGCCATGTGCTCCTTTTCGTCGGCCGCGAGATTTTCAAACATCGCCTTGGCCACCGGGTTATTGGAGCGCTCAGCTTGATTGAGGTAGTACTCCATCTCCGATTTTTCATTCTTTATCGCCAGCTCGATAGATGACATTCGATCCATAGTTATTGCTCCTTCCTGATCAGCACCGCCAGACCTGTGGCGATGATGTTAGATAAATTCGTTCAACAAGGGGGCGACCGTTTCCATTTTCCGCGGCGGCTGTTTGACGAGCGGTCCCGCCTTGAGTTGGGGCAGCCGATCCTCGAATGACGTACCCTCCTGCTGGTAAATAACCCCGATGGGAATCTGTTCATTCCAGGTTTCGGCCAACGCCAATGCCCCGGCCCGATCGCTCGGGGAATGGTCACTATCCGCTTGAACATCGACCAGCCGATCCTTGTACCAGGCAAATGTGTTGCGCTTGTTCAAGCTGATACAGGGCTGCAGCACTTCGATGAAACTGAACCCCCGGTGAGCGACCCCTCGCTGAATCATCTCCGATAGATGCTCCACATTGCCGGAGAAGCTCCGCGCGACGAACCGACAGCCCATCACCAAGGCCAGGGCCAATCCCCGCATCGGCGTGTTGATCATTCCCCGGGGTTGTAGCCCGGTGATCAGCTCGGGATCACTGGTCGGTGATCCCTGGCCCTGGGTCAATCCGTAAATCTGGTTGTTGTGCACCAGCAGGGTGATGTCCACGTCCCGCCGCAGGGTATGGAGCAGGTGATTGCCCCCCTCGGCATAGCAGTCCCCATCACCGGAATGAACGATTACCGTCATTTCACTGTTGGCCACTTTGGCCCCGGTTGCCGCGGGAAGGGCTCGCCCATGAAGCGTACACAGACCGTTGGTGGTCAAATACTGGGGCAGTTTGGCCGCCTGTCCGATCCCGCCGACCAGGAGCGCCCGATGGGGCTCGATGTTCATCGTGGAGAGGGCTTTTTTCACCGCGTTCAGAATACCGAAATTGCCGCAACCCGGGCACCATGCGGTGGTGCGCGTCTGATAACTATCCGCAGATGTCATTGGGTCACCTTCTCTTTGATCTCCGCGATAATCTCAGACGCGCACCACCGCATGGTGCCCGGGTTGCGGCAATTTCGGTATTCTGAACGCGGTGAAAAAAGCCCTCTCC
>JANQET010000051.1 GCA_028278265.1 Myxococcota bacterium | reverse complement strand
GGATCATCAACTGATCGTGGACCCGGAAATTCCTTTGCCCCCCGAGCGCGATGCGGTGGCGGTGGCGGCGTTGACCCACTCGATTAACACTGTCATCGGTCAATGGGTCAGCCGGGCGCCGGCTCATTGGATGTGGCTTCACCGGCGTTTTGCAGAAGTAAATCACCTCGAACTTGAGTCGACGTCAACGAAGCGCTAAACTATTTATGGCTTAACTTTTTGTTTGGTTTATTAAAACAAGATTTGTAAAGACAAGACATAAGGTCGCCTGTTGGTTTAAGTGTTGTATTGCGGGAGGTTTTGATGCGCGCGTTGGCAATCGCTGCCTTTGTTTTGATCACTTTAGCGGAATATCGAGCGGAAGGGGCCAAGCTGGCCGGAAAGGTCGTGCTCACCCGGGAGTTTCGCTCGGCCTTGGCGCGAACCGAAGCGAAACGCAGCGAAACCGACAAGGCGTGCTATTGGAATGAGCCCAACGGCATGATTTCGGTGCGTGCCCCGCGGGTCAACCTGACCAACGATATTGCGGTCGTGATCGAGGCCACCGACGGCGCAGGGGTTCAGCCCGATGAGCTCTCGACCGTCAAGGTCCTCACCGGAACAATGGAGCCGAAGGTTGTCGCCGTAAGGCCGCGGAGCACCATCCGATTTCAGAGCGTCGATCCGTTTGATCACGAGCTCTATTCGCCCAAGAAAGAGGATTTTCGCCCGGAACGCCAGTCCACCGGCGCGTTTCGTCCAATCGAGTTTGCCAAGCCGGGAATCTATCCGGTGCGGTGCAAACTGATGCCGAACTTCGAAGGGTACGTCGTGGTTTCGCCGGCCGCTCATGTGGTCGAGGTGCGGGCGGACGGGACCTTCATGATCAACGATTTGCCGGTCGGTAAGTATGTGATCAAAGTATTTTACGGCGGCAGTTGGATTCACCAGCAGCGGTTCGGCATCGAAGATCCCAAACGTGGGGTGTTGCTCGAGCTTCGGCTCAAGCCGAAAAAGGCGCAGCAAAAGAAGAAAAAACCCACACCAAAGGGCGACGATAAACCAAAAGAACAGGCGGCAAAGCCGTAATCTGTAGGGACCTTTCGTAAGGGGAGATATGTTCGCAACCAGGTTTTGGACACTGCTTTTGGCCCTGGCCGGCGGAATCGGTCTGGCGGTTATTCTACTGGCGAAAGATGTGGTGAATCGGGAACGCGTCGAGAACGCGTCGGCAATCTTGTATAAGGAACTGAGCAAAACCGACGTTGCGCTCAAGCTGTACGCCCGTCAGCGGTTGGACGTGTTGCTGTCGGTGGCCTTGGATCCCGAGGTTCGGCGAACGCTTGCCATGTCCTCCGTGAAATCGGACAAGGCCTCGACCGCGCGTGAAAAACTGCTCACCTCCCTGCGCAATCACAACAAGGGTCTGGGCAAGTACCGTGGTGACATGCTCATTGCGCTCAACCGAACCGGGGAGGTGGTCGCCCAGGTGGGTCGCAACGAGCGCCGCTACGGCTACAAACTCGTCGGCTTTCCGGTTGTCGATGCCGCCCTGCGCGGGTTCATTCGCGACGATGTGTGGCGGCTGGACAAGGATGTCTTTTTGGTGGCCGCGCGCCCCGTGATCGAGCAGGGGCAGTACGTCGGTGCGCTGCTCCACGGGGTCAAAGTGACCGACAAGGTCGCCTCTGATCTCTCGCCGATCATGCAACTCGTCTTCTTTGCCGGAGATGTGGCGATTGCCGTGGGAACCCCGAGCGCCGAAGGGGTCGTTCGGGCGCAGGGGGCTTATGTGGCCAAGCCCCTCGATGAGGTGATTCGCAGTGAGCAATTCAAGAAGAAGGGCTATAGCGAAATCAAGTCCATCGATACCAACGACGGCCGGTTCATGGCGGTGTATTCGTCTGTTCGCGGTGAGGCGGCCAAGCGGGATGTGGGGTATGCCCTCGTTACCGCGGTTCCCCAGCTCGAGTCCGCAGCGGAGTTTTATGAAAAGGCCGGTACCCAGGATATCGAAGCGCTGCCCAAGGCCTGGTTGATCATCGCCGTTTTGTTGGTGTTCGGCATCGGTTGGGGGTTGACCTACTTGGAGGGTGAGAGACCGGTCTCTCGGCTTTTTGGCCAGGTGCAGGCGCTCGAAAAATCCGACCCCAAAGATCAACTCAATGTGTATCAGTTCCGCCGCAAGATCCGCAAGCTGGCGATTTTGATCAACAAGGTGATCGATTACAAAATGCGGTCCCTGTTGGACTCCGACGGGGCCTCGCAAAAGAGCATCGATTCGATTCTCGGGTCAGGGGATTCCTCGCGACTCTCCTCGGCGCGGTTCAAGTTCGCCGAGCCGACCCCTTCAGAGGTGCCGCCCGCGCCGCCGCCTACCACATCGGGTGGTCCCCCCCTGTCCGGACCCAATCCGGTGATTCCCGATGCACCACCGGCCACCGGCTCGAACCGGCCGCCGACCCCAGCCGCTGCATTCGGTGGTCCTGCCGGTGGATCGGGCGCACCGCGGCCGCCGGCTCCTCCGACCGGACCCCCTCCTCCGGCCGTCCCCACGAGTCAGACCGAGGCGTTGAGTCCTCAGGAGGAACAGGCCTACTTCAAAAAGATCTATCAGGATTTCGTCTCGTTGAAGAAGAAATTGGGGGAATCCACCGAACAGCTCACCTACGAGCGATTCGAGGGAACACTCAAGCGCAACCGCAACTCACTGATCGCGCGGTACGGGTGTAAACGGGTGCTGTTTCAGGTGTACGAGAAGGACGGTAAAACCTCACTCAAGGCCACACCGGTTCGAACATAAAAAAACCCTCCGCTGATGCCGTGTGCACAGACGATTTAACCCCGCGTCCTTTCAAAAGGTGGGTTCCGTATTGTCGCTTTAGGCTTCCGATTCGTCGTGACCGGCTTGCACACTACGACAAGGCACAGATCCCTGGGGCTAAGCACAGCGGGATTAATATTTTTTTTGTTCGCTGTGCCACGCGCACCTCAGAGGGTAATTTCAATTATGAGCAAAATGGTTCAGTTGGTCAAGGGGGGCGATTGAAGAACAACGGTCACGGGCCAGCAGTCGGAATAGATCGTCTGACCGGCCGGACCGCCGAAGCTGTCGGTGACGCGACACCGATAGACCGCCCCGTGATCCGATTTCGAGAGCGGTGCGGTGGTGAAGCGGGACTGATCCGCGCCGGCGATCGGTACGCCGTTTTTGGACCAGGTGTAGGTCAGGTGCTCTCCTTTGGCAGAGACACTCAATGTCAGTCGTTCCCCCGGCCGGACCTTCCCAGCATTTGGATGGCTCAAGATGCGCGGTGCTTGGAGTGTGGCGGTCAACACCGCCGGTCGGGTGATGATCCGGTCGCCCGCTTGGTCGTCAATCACACAGCGATACCGAATGGGACCGTGAGTGGGGAATGGGGTGAAGGTGGACAGGGTCGGTGCGGTCTTGCCCGCCAGATCACGCCATCGCCCGGCGCCGGTGACGTCGATCTGCCACTGGTAGGTGAGCGACCGCCCGGCCGCGCGGACCTCGAAGGAAACCGGAGAACGGATGATCGCCGATACCGGGGCGGGGTGGTCGAGAATCGCGATTTGATTGGTCTCGGGTGGAGTGACCGGTGGCGCCGGCCGGTGGAACCGGGTCACCCTCGAACTGTTTTTACGATGTGCCTGCTGGTCATCCCGTCGATAGAGGTCGGGCAAATCGTCCTCAAACAACGTCTGCGAATGGTCGTGAAATGCGACAAAGTCGGCCACGGCCAAGTCGGCGTGTTCGTCGTTCATCCCGTCGTAGGGAATGTAGGGCCAGCCGTTCCAGGGGCTGTTGTACCAGGACATGATCCAGGCGATCTGCCAAGCGGTGTCGTGCTCGACGATCGGGTGGAGAACC
>JANQET010000433.1 GCA_028278265.1 Myxococcota bacterium | reverse complement strand
TGCAACTTTGGTGGTCGGCAGATACGGTTCGAAGAGGATGAAACCGCCCCCCCAGAGCAGGCCGTTCATTCCGGTGAAAACGGTGTAGGTGATGAAGTGATTCCTGACCTGCCGTATCGGTCCCAGGCGCGCCTTGGCATACAGTGCGTGCATCAATCGCGCCGCCGGGATGACGACGAACGCGGCGAGCCAGATGTACAGCAGGGTGTGGGGGACCGACTCGCGAATGATGACGGCGACGACGATGGCGAGGACAGTGTTGAACGGAATCGAGCGCGGCGTCCCCGCCAGCAGGGAACGGACCCCTTCGACAAACATTCGCGAATCAAAATCCGGGTCAACTCGGCTCGCCATGTCACTGTTTAGTCTGGCACATCGTCGCGGACGGTCAATTTGTGACTCAGGGTGTTGCGTGCCCGTTGGTCCGCTACGACGACAGGGACGGTCAATTTGCGGATCGCAGTGTTGAGTGACCATTATTTTAGGGGCGGCGATAGAGTGTGGCATAATATTAGTCTCGTTTTCGGTTTTCGTGGGGTACTGATGATCAGGAAGAAAAGTAGCGCTTGGGTTGTCATCGGAGTCATCGCTTGGATCGCGATCCGACCGGCCGGAGTTGCAGCGCAAGCCCCTTCATCATCGCCTGTCCAACCCCCTGCCGAAGCGTCCAAACCGTCCCCCCGTGAATTCGCGCAAGACAAAACCATCGAGGTGCGCACGCGGATTCACCCGCGGTGGGAGATGCGCCGCAGGGACGGCGGGGGCACCGGGTCGCAGACCGAGAATAGTTTTCGAGTCCGCCGGGCGCGACTCAAGGTGATCTGGCGCCCCACCGGTTGGGTCCGGGGGGTGTTGCAGATCGGTGCCGAGGAGGTGTTCGAGCTGGGCCAATCACTGCTCAAGGACGCCTACCTGCACTTCTCTCCCTCCCCCTATCTTCAGCTGCGTATGGGCCAGTTCAAGAAACCGTTCTCCGGTCTGGAACGCCGCTCCCCCAAGCGGCTCAGGACCATCGAGCGGGGGGAGGGCAATGAATTGATCGTCGAAGATCTCACCTTCGGGGATCGGGACATCGGGGTGCAGCTCTCCGGGCGGCTGATTCAGTCGCTGCGCTTGGACTACTCGGTGGGGGTGTTCAACGGCACCGGTCCCAATTTCGACGATCAGGACAAATCTAAGGACGTGGTCGGGCGGTCCAGGATTCGGCCGCTTAAAAGTTTGGCCGTGGGGCTCAATGCATCGCTGAAATTGTTCGAAAACACCGAGGACAACCAGGTCATCCGCAACGACACGACCCGGGCCGTCGCTCTCGGGGCGGATCTGAGGTTCAAACTCAAGGGATTTCGGCTCCATCTGGAGGGGTTGTTCGCCGAGGATCACCTCTACAAAATAAGGCCCAATACACAGACCAACGCCACCAAACCGGACTGGATCTTCAACGCCGTCGGCGTGCTCTCCTACCGTCACGAGTTGCCCGTGTCCTGGCGGTTTGCCGTCGAACCCGTGGTGAAGGCCGAGCTGTTGGATCCGAACACGGAGATAGTCAAGGATGAGGTGCTCGTCCTCGGCCCGGGGATCAATAGCTATTTCGGCAAGTACACGCGTCTGCTGGTCCACGGCGAGTTTCGCAATGCCCGTCGCAACGCCGAAGCCGAATATCCCGATTGGTTCAAGTTGATGGTGCAATTATGCCTGGACATCTGAACCAATCGAATCAGAACCATCGGTTGACCGGGGTCCGACGGGAGGTCAAATACCTGCTCGAGCGCCCCTCCGGGATGCCGGTGATGGAGCAGGTCGGTCAGCATCTGCCGGCCAAGTCGGTCGGCGGCGCGACCAGCAGTTTCAGGGTCTCGGTCTATCTGGATACCGCGGCCGGTCGGTTCGCCCACGCCGAGCTCTCCAAGGCGCGCAATTCGGTTAAACTGCGCGTCAAGGACTACTACCTGATTGAGGCGGACGAACCGGTCTTTGCATCCTCTTGCTGGCTCGAGGTCAAATCACGGATGGGCACGATGGTTGAAAAGAGCCGCTTTGCCGTGCCCCGCATGGACGTGCCAGGGGTGCTGCAGTCCCCGGCGGTGGCCGACACCACAGCGGCGGATCGGCTCGCCAGGGAGGCGTTTGACGCGATGCGCGAGGGGCAGCCGTTGTCACCGATCCTGGTGGTGCACTACCTGCGCTACACCTTTGAGGATCCCCAATCCCAATTGCGGGTGACCTTCGACGACCACGTGAGCTATCACGCGCCCCCGCCGGAGCTCTTTCGCGACGGGCAGGGGTGTGGCCGGGGAGATCTGGCCCCGCCGCTGTTTGTCGAGCCCCGCTGGGTGGTGGAGATCAAGAGCTTGGGTACCCCTCCCCGGTGGGTGGACGAAATTTTCGATGTCGAGCACCAGGTGGACTACTCCAAGTTCGGCACCGGGGTGCGCCAGCTGGTCGATTACGGATTGCTGAATCCGGGCGGCGAGAAGGGACGGTGATCGATGTTCGTGGTCTTCGAAGGCATCGACGGTTCGGGCAAGACGACGCTCTCGGGGGTCGTGGCGGACGAGCTCGCGAAATTGGGGATTACTGTCTACCAGGCGCGTCCCAAGGGGGAGCTCCGTTCCCGGTTGGCCGGTCAGATTCGTGAGCTGGCGCGCAATCCGCGCAACCTGACGATGATGCCCCACACCGAGTTGTTGCTGTATCTCGCTCGGGATGCGCAAATGATCGACACGGTGATTCGACCGGCCCTCGACAGGGCGGCGGTGGTGTTTGCCGATCGCTACGTGTTTTCGGCGATGGCTTTGACCCATGCCCGGGGCGACGTGAAACCAGATGACATCGAACGGGTGGTTCAGGTGGTGGCCCGGGGGCTGATGCCCGATCACGTCATTTACTGTGACGTGGATATCGACACCTCCAACGTGCGCAAGCGGTTGTCCCGAGTGGTCAAACCGCGGGAGCCGGATGATTTCGGTCGCAAGGGGCTGCGCGGTCTGGGATTGCGCAACGCCATGCGCAGCTGGTATCTCGAATATGCCGAGCAGCATCGCGACACGTGGTTCGTCGTGGACAACGCCCAAGGGTCGATCGAGCGGAATGCGGCGCAAATCGTCGATTACCTGCTCGGTAAAATGGGCCGAACCCCGCCGTCGCGCAAGACAACGTACAGAGCGCCGGTGGCCTACGAACCCTCGCCAATCGAGCCCGCGCGGACCGCCGAGATTCGCCGAGGGTTTTACCAGTACCTGGAGCGGCTGATCGACGACGGTCAATCCCGGCTCGCCGGATACCATTTGCGCAGTCTCGACTCTCCTGAATCATGGTCGTTGCGTCGGCGCTTGGTCGACGACGAGCCCGAGGTGGTCGCCCTCGGGTTGGGACCGCTGAGCAGCGAGCAGGCGCTCGAGCTGCGCTGGAAACTGGTGAAAACCGCGCCTCTGCAGGTCGCCCGGTCGTTGGGGGCGCTGTGGGCCGATGACCATCCCGAGGCGTGGAAGCTGCGTTTTCGGTTGGCCGACGGACAGCCGGGAGAGGTGGCGGCGACGCTGGGAACACTGGTCGGCGATCAGGCCTGGGAGCTGCGGGAAGCACTCGTCGACCGGGTCGGTGGGGTGGTGCTGTCGTCGCTCAAGACGCTGGACGACGATCGCGCCTGGAAGCTGCGGGATCGATTGAAGGCAAAGAAATACGATTGGGGACTGCTTGAGGGGCTGGCCGGTCTGGACACCGGACGGGCCTGGGATGCTCGCCGCAAACGGCTCAAGCGATCGTTGCCCTGGGTATTGCTGGGGTTGAGCGGCTGTGAATCCGACGAGGCCTGGCAGCTCCGCCGGCGCTATTTCGATCAGGCGACCAAGCTGATCATCCGCTCGTTGAAGTTCTCGTTCGGCGATGAAGCCTGGACCATGCGGCGCGCAGCCGGCCGTTGGGCCAAGGAGTCGCTGACCACGATCAAGAACGTGGATAGTGAGCAAGCCTGGGCGTTGCGCCGGGACCTGGATGATATTTGGCCGGTCTTTGCCGCCAAGTCGGTGGGACTGACCTTGGCCGGGACCTCCCACGGATACGCCTACCTGTTTGAGCTGGCGGCGAAACGAGCGCAAGATCCCCTGGTGCTGCATTACCTGGTGAAGGCCATTGAGGCGCGGGATCGCCCACTGGCCGCTGAATCGCAGTAGGAGCGCACGATGAATGAACTATTGGGTCAAGTGCGGCTGGGTCCGGGATGGGAAGCGTTCTCGGACCCTCAGCTGTATTGGCAGTACAGCCTGATTCTCGTCGCCGCCACCTTGAGTGGTGCGGCGCTGGCCTTTCACCCGATCTATCGCGGACGGCCCGCGACGATGGAGTCTATTGAGCTGCGCAAAACCCTGATCATCTACTCCACGGTGGGGGCATTGATCGCCATCATCTGCACGGTCAATCCGTCGATGGCCTTCGTCATTTTCGGTATCGGCGGGTTGATGCGTTTTCGCACCCAACTGGGGGCCTCGAAGAGCACGGGCTACGCCATTATGGGGACGCTGGTCGGGTTGTGCTGGGGGTTGGGCTTGGAAATGGTCGCCGTGGTAGCGACGATTTACTTTTGGTTGGTGATCTATTTTCTGGAGCGTTCATCTGTAATTGAGCTGACCGTGGGTGGGGTGCCGATTGCCGAAATGGGTGCGGCCACCGCGGCGTACAAAGCGGCGATCCACAAGACCGGCTGCACCGTCTCGGCCCACTCGAAAAATTTCAAGAAGGTGCAGATGACCTTTGTCGTGCGGGTGCCTCGACAAACGAAAATCGATGCGATCGTTGACGAGGTAAACAAACTGCCCGAGGGGCTTCGCGGGACACCGGATTGGCCGGAATAGCCACTGGAGAGAACCGATGAGCAGCTCACCGTCTCTGACGATTGCCCTTTTGGTCTTTAATGAAGAACAGAATATCGCCCAGGTGTTGAACGACACCCGGACGTTCTGCCTGGAACACTTGTCCGAATGGGAAATCATCGTGGTCGACGACGGCTCCACCGATCATTCGGTCGGTGTGATCGAGCCTTACACCCGACTCGATTCCCGCATTCGACTGGTCAGTCACAGCACCAATCGGGGAATGGGCGCGGGGATTCGCACGGCGATCACCCAATCCCAAAAGGAGTACTTCACCTTTAATGCCGCAGATGGACAGATCGCCGCCGCTGAGCTCGGAAAGTTACTGCCACTGCTCTCGCATGCGGATATTGTGCTGTCGACTTACGCCAACCGCCGCGAGAGCTGGGGTCGGGAGATGATGAGCCGCGGGTTTCGGCTCTACTTGCGGGCACTGGCGCAGGTCAAATTCAAGCTGCAGGGTCTCTATCTCTTTCCGACGGCGATCGCCCAAACCCTGGCTGCCGAGATAACGGCAGACACGTTTTTCTTCAATTTTGCGTTGATTCAACAGGGGTTGGAGCGGGGATTGAGGGCAGAGACGACGACCATCAACTGTCGCCCGCGGTCCGGTGGCCGCTCACGGGTGGTCAATGGACGGCGAATCGCCAGGGTGGCCAGGGAGACGCTACAATACGGGATCTGCCGTCGCCTCAGAACCCCTCCCCGTTGATTTGACAGTTGCTGCGGGTGGTTCGACTTGATAGGATCAGCGCAAAGGAGACGATGAGATGATCAAATGGAAACTGCATGGGCTCGCTCTGATGCTGGTCCCGTTGATGATACTCACTGTGGGCTGCGGGGATGATGACGATCTGGATGATGTCGAGGGGACCTACGCCCGCTGTGAGGACAAGGTCGATAACGACGGAGACGGTCTGATCGATTGCGATGATCCGGACTGCGCGCGGTTTCCGGTGTGTCAGGGGGGGGATGCGGACGCGGATACCGACACGGACACCGATACTGACACGGACACCGATACTGACACGGACACCGATACTGACACGGATACCGATACAGATGCAGACACCGACACCGACACGGATACCGACACCGATTCCGATACAGCGGAGTTGTGCGCCGATCACGGCGGTACCTGCACGGCGAACGAGTGGGATGTCTGCCCTGCCAATACCCAGCCATATGGAGACGATGAACAGCTGGACTGCGTCGGGCACTGCTGCGTCGCCGCGCCGATCGGCTACGACTGCAACGAGAACCCGGTTCACAATTGTGTCCTCGGCGCTGCCTGCACCGGCTGCTGGGGCCCTGCCGACACAGCTATGGACTGTGAACCCGGGAGGGTCTGCTGCTATTGGGCCTGCGACTAGAAATATTCGATAATACTTATTTGGCTACGAGTAGGGAAGTGCCGGTCATTTCTGCCGGCTGGCCCAAGCCCAACAGCTCGAGCAAGGTGGGGGCCACATCTCCCAGCGCTCCACCGCTGCGCAGCTTTGCCCCCTTTTGCCGGTCGTCGACCAAGACCAGCTGAACCGCATTGTTGGTATGGGCGGTGTGGGGCTGGCCGGTTGTGGTATCCATCATCTTCTCGGCGTTGCCGTGGTCCGCGGTGATGACCACCGCTCCGCCTTTGGCCAGGACCGCTTCGGTGAGGCGGCCGACCTCTCTATCCACCGCTTCGGCGGCGGTGATCGCCGCCTTCAAGAACCCGGTATGACCCACCATGTCGCAGTTGGCGAAATTGACCAGCACGAAGTCATAGTCGGTGGCCGCGAGTTTTTCGATCACCGCGTTGCCGACTTGGGCCGCGCTCATCTCCGGCTTGAGATCGTAGGTGGCCACCTCCTTGGGCGAGGGGATGAGCACCCGATCCTCTTCGGGGTACGGCTCTTCCACCCCCCCGTTGAAGAAAAAGGTGACGTGAGCGTACTTCTCGGTTTCGGCGCAACGCAGCTGGGTAAACTTATGCTGGGCCAACACCTCGGCGAGAATGTTGGTCAGCGAAACCGGAGGAAAGGCGATGGGTAGGTCGAATTCCTGCTGGTACTCGGTCAGACACACGTACGAGGAGAGGGTGGGCCTGACCGTGCGGGTAAACCCCTCGAACTCGCTCTCGGTCAGGGCGCGGGTGATCTCCCGGGCCCGGTCCGCGCGGAAGTTGAAGAAGAACACGCCGTCATTGTTCCGAATCGTTCCCTTGGGAGTGCCGTTTTGATCGACGATGATCCGCGGGGTGATAAACTCATCGTTTTCGTCGGCGTCGTAGGCCGCTGCGATCGCTTCGTCCGCGGACCGATGAGGGGTACCCTGGCCATCCACGTGGGCCAGGTAGCCCCGTTCGACCCGTTCCCAGCGGGTGTCCCGATCCATCGTGTAGAACCGACCGACCACCACGGCCACCTCGGCCTTGCCGGCGATTCTCTTTTCGATGGTCTCAAGGTATTCGCGAGCGGAACGCGGCGGGGTGTCCCGGCCGTCGGTCAGGGCGTGGAGCTTCACCCGGAGCCCCTTGGCGGCCAGCAGGTCGACCAAGGCGTAGAGGTGCTCGAGGGAGCTGTGTACCCCTCCCGGAGAACAGAGACCCATCAGATGGGCCACACCACCGGCAGCTTTGATCTTCTCCGCGGCGTCGAGCAGGACCGGGTTTTTGCCGAACGAGCCGTCTTCAATCGCTTCGTCGATCAGCACCAGATCCTGCTTGACCACGCGGCCGGCCCCCAGGTTGAGGTGCCCCACCTCTGAATTGCCCATCTGTCCGCTGGGCAGGCCCACCGCCCGGCCGTGGGCGGCGATAGCGGTCGAGGGATAGGCCGCGGTGAGTTCGTCGATCACCGGCGTGCGGGCCAGGTGAATGGCGTTGTGGGGGCCGTCCGGCGCGGCACCCCAGCCGTCGCGAACGATGAGCATAACCGGTTTAGGATGTGATTTCGTCATGTTGCATTCTTTCTCGGCCTTCGCCCTGCGTTTAGGGGGAACGCCCTAGTGATGGTTTAACTATTTTTGATATGGCACGCCACGGATGATACACAGCGCGCGGTAGATCTGTTCGGCCAGCACCAGCCGGGCGAGCCGGTGGGGCAAGGTCATCTGGGACAGGGCCAATTTAAGGTCCGCTCGCTCGCGAACCGTCGGCGGCAGGCCCTCCGCTCCTCCGATGACAAAGGTGATCGTCGACAGACCCCGGTTCATCCACGTGGAGAACAGCTCGGCAAATCCTGCGGAACTGTAGCCGCGCCCCCGTTCGTCCAGCGCCACGAGCAGCTGCCCCCCGCTGCCCTTGTCCAGCATGCGTTTGGCCAGCCGGTCCGGTCGTTCGGGCCGCAGGACC
>JANQET010000391.1 GCA_028278265.1 Myxococcota bacterium | reverse complement strand
CGCCGATCGGTTCGCCGGCGATGCCAAAGGGGAGGTGACCATTGTGATCGGCGGCAGCGGGGAGTCGGAGGAAACTTGGGATGATCCGGCCCGGCTCAGGGAGGTGGTCGCCGCCGAGCTGCAACGGGGGCGATCGGCCAAGGAGATAGCCACGTACCTGTCGCGGGTGATCGGCCTGGGGCGCAAGCTGCTCTACCAACTGGCCCTTGAAATTATTGCCGAACAGGGGATACCACCGACGCCGCGAGGGTGACAATCGAACCGGACTGCACAACCTCAGGCTAGCCTGTTTAACTAGCCCAGGACCTGTTGGAGCTTGCTCTTGAGGTCTTTGCGGGTGAACGGCTTTTGAATGAAATTGACCCCGTCTTCGATGATCCCGTGACGGGCGATCGCTTCCTCGGCGTACCCGGACATGTAGAGCACCAGCGTTTCCGGCATTTGCTCGGCGATTTGTCTGTACAAGTCGGGACCTTTGAGAGTGGGGAGCACCACATCGGTGAGCAGAAGACAGAACGGTTCTGTCCGGAGCTGTGCCTCTTTCATCGCAGCGGGTCCGTCGGTCGCTTCGACCACCTGGTGACCCAGCCGTTCGAGCATCAGGCGGGTGCTGCTGCGCACCACATCATCGTCCTCGACGAGTAGCACCGGCCGTTGCTGGCCGTCATACTGGGGGGCCGCCGGTGTGTTGCTCGTGATCCTGCGCGAGCGAGTCGACTCCCTCATGTATATTTTGAACGTGGTGCCGGCTCCCGGTTGGCTTTCGACATCGATGTGCCCCCCGTGTTGCCTGACGATGCCGTGGACTGTGGCCAGACCGAGCCCGGTACCGTCCCCCCGCTTTTTAGTGGTGAAGAACGGTTCGAAGATGTGTTCCATTGTCGGAGAATCCATGCCGTGACCGGTGTCACTCACTGCCAGCAGGACAAAGGAGCCCGGTTGGAGTCCGGGGTGCTCTTTACAGTAGTGCTCGGTCAACTCGACCGAGCCGGTATGGAGCGTGATCGTCCCTCCGTCGGGCATCGCGTCTTGAGCGTTGATCGCCAGGTTGATTAGAATCTGTTCGATCTGAACCACATCGGCTTCGATCGTCGGGGAGAGGTGGTCATGGTGTTGGACGAATTCGATATCCTCCCGCAGGAGGCGACGCAGCATGGGCAACAGATGGTCCACCACATCGGTGAGGACGATCGGTTTGACCTCCAAGATTTGCTTGCGCCCGAAGGCCAGTAGTTGTTTTGTCAGGGCGGCAGCCCGGGTGGCCGCTTCCAGTATCTGATCCGCGCCGTGACGGTTCGGGTCATCGGCCTGAAACTGATTCAACAGGCTCTCGGCGTAATAGACAATCGGTGAGAGGAGGTTGTTGAAGTCGTGGGCCACTCCGCCGGCGAGTCTGCCGATTGATTCCATCTTCTGCGACTGGCGCAGCATTGATTCGAGCTCGGTGCGTTCTTTCTCCGATTCTACCCGTGTGGTGATGTCGGCGATCGTTCCCACGTATCCGGTAATCTGCCCGTCTTTTCCGCGTAGGGGTGCAGCACGCCCGGAGAGCCAGCTCACTTTGCCGTCCGTGGTCGCGAAGCGATACTCGGAGTTGAACTCGGTTCCGCCGGTTGCTGCCTCATACCACTCGTTCGCGACCCGTTCCCGATCGTCGGGAAACAACGCCTTTTCCCAACCTCGACCCAGGGCCCGATCGGGCGGCATTCCCGCCAACTCACACCACTTGTGATTCGCGTAGACGCACTCGCCGTTCGCATCGGTTTTAAATATGCCCACCGGTGCGCTCTCGGCCAGGGTGCGAAAAAGGGTCTCGTTCTGGCGGAGCAAGTCGGCGTTTTGCTTGCGCTCGGTAATGTCGCCGCAAAAAGCAACGATGGTGTCGTCGACCAATCTCACTGCATCAACGGTCCAATATCGCCGGG
>JANQET010000373.1 GCA_028278265.1 Myxococcota bacterium | reverse complement strand
CGCCGGTCGAAATTGGAGTCCGTGTTCAACGCGGCGGAGAGACGGATGGTGTGGGCAGAGCGATCCCACTCGAATTTGGCGGTCACCATCTCCCGGTTGAGCTCGAGCAGTCTGAGGGCCAGCGGTAGACAGGGGTCGTCCTTTTCTCCCATCGATAAATAACGCTTGTACACCAGGTAGACCGTATCCGTCTTTTGGCTGAACTGAAGTACCAAATCGAGCGCAGTTTCCGGCTCACCCAGGGTTTCTTGAAACACACAGGTGGCTGTCGCATCATCGCAGCGAGCGGTGAGATCCAAGCGGGCGAGCTCCTGGCGGATCGCCGCCATGTAACCGGCGGGATTGGCCTCCGACGGACCGGCTGTGACGCCAACCGGGACGAGCAGTACCAGCCACCCGGCAGTCAACAGTCGGACCACAGGGATCCTGCCCGCGATCAGTGAACCCATTCGAGTATCCGCTCTCGTCGCTTGAAATCTCCACTGTCCGGACCGGGCCACGCCACCAGGAAAGCGGTGCCGATACACTCTTCGGGCTCCACTTCGCCGAAGTGGCGGCTGTCATGGGACATGTTCCGGTTGTCACCAACGAGGAAGAATCCGTATTCTACTTCGATTTTGCGGAATGATTTGTCGCGCGCGCGATCCATCAGAGCGACAACATAACGATGGCCACCGACGTACTCTTGCGCCATATCCACGATGTATTCCATTGGCTCTTCAGAGCTGTTGTCCACATAAGCAAGTGGATCGTCCACCTGGTGTTGTACCATATCTCCATTGAGAATGGGATGGTTGTGTCGCATCTGGAAGGTGCTGCCGGGAATGCCCAGTATTCGGAGGGCTACCATGGTTTCGGGATCCTCCGGGTGACGGCACACGGCCACTTCCCCGGGGTCCAGATCGCCGCGGGTGTACACCAGAAAGTAGTCACCGGCCAACAAATTGGGCACCATGGAATACGAATCGATCCGAACGACCTCAAAGAAGAACAGCCGGCCGATTCCGGCCACCAGCACGAAGACTATCAGCAAACCGACCAGGAAGCGCAGTAGTTTGACCATCGCTCATCTCCAAAAATTTCGGCTGTATGTACAGGTTAATCCTGGAGGTGTGGCGATGACCTGTCAAGCGTCCGGATGGATGCTCGACAAACGAGGCGGGCTTATTCGATCACGTCCGACCAGCTAGCAATCCCAGGCCAAGGGGGATGCTGCTCTCTCATAGCGTACGGGTTCTGCTTTTTTGAGAAAGAACAGTTTGCAGTCTTTGCAAGAGAACGAAGGCCACAGCAGGGCCGACGCTTCTTCGAGACATTGGCGGTAGTGGACACAGTCTTCTCGACGGTGGCTCTCGATAGAGTTAAGGTCTAGAGGGCGCTCGATCTTTTTCATAATCATACCTCCCGTTAAGAATTTTTACCAACTGCTCATAGAATATAGTGTAACTCACATTGGGAATTTTACGAAAAAAATACAAAATTATTTTATATCTGCAAAAATTAACAGTGAACAAATTGTATATTTATTACCACGGTTGCATATATTAATAAATACTGAAAAAATACCGTATCGGTTGCATAATTCCTGTAATCGACGCCGCTCCCTTCAATTTTGGGTTGCAGCGCCTCGTGTATAAATACTTATTTAATGTAAGTCTTCTTTGAGGTGGAGCAAGAGGGCGTCGGATACCTTGAAAATGTCTCCTGCACCGACGACCAATAATACATCGTTTGCTGAAAGGAGTGAGGGGAGGGCAGCAATCGTCGCATCCAGCGACCCGATGTAGCGTGCTTCGGTCCCGGAGGCTCGGATGCGATCGACCAGGACAGCGGCGTCGGGATCCTCCGGCGAGGGGTGGTGGTCACGGGCGAGGTAGATATCGGTCAGGATGGCCAGATCCGCACCCGAGAACGCGGAGGCGAACTGGTCGATCAGATGCCGGGTGCGAGAGAGTTGGTGGGGTTGAAACAAGATGACCAGCCGTCTTCCGGGGAAGCGATGGCCCGCTGCTTCGAGGAGGGCGCACAGCTCGGTCGGGTGGTGAGCATAGTCATCGACAATGGTGATCCCGCCCACCTCGGGACGAATCTGAAAGCGGCGATCGACCCCGTGAAAGCGAGCCAACGCAGCGGCCGCGTCGGCGAGCTCAAAGCCGAGTCGATGGCAGACCGCCAACGCGGCCAGGGCGTTGGCCACATTGTGTAGTCCGGGCAGCCCCAGTCTCACCTCGCCGATCCGCTCCTGGCGGTGGACGAGCTCGAAATAGGAGCCCGACGTGTCGAATCGCAGGTCGGCGGCGGTATAATCCGCCGGTTTGTGAATGCCGAACGACGGGGTGGCGCAGTGGAGATCGGACAAGATGGGAGTGGTATTGGGGCAATCCGCGGCGTAAATCACTGCGCCGTGTTCAGGCACCTGCCCGGCGAAATCGCGAAAGGCCTCCCTGATGTCGTCGAGATCGCGGTACATATCCAGGTGATCGGCCTCGATGTTGGTGATCACTGCGATCGTCGGGCGAAGCTTCAGAAAGGACCGATCGTATTCGCATGCCTCGGCGACAAAGATGTCTGCCGTGCCGCTGCTCGCGTTTCCATCGAGGTCCGGGACGAAACCACCGATCATGAAGCCGGCGTCAACGCCCAGGCGACGAAGCATCGTGGCGATCATCGCCGTGGTCGTCGTCTTGCCGTGGGTGCCGGCGATCGCCGCTCCGCGGGTGTTGGCCAACAACGCGCCCAGTGCATCGGCGTACTTGATGACGGGGATGTCTCGGCGACGGGCCGCGACGAGCTCCGGATGGTCGGTCGTCAGGGCCGCAGTGGCGATGATCAGTTGGGCGCGGGGCGGGATTTGGCTGCCGTCCTGGCAGCTGGAGAGGGGGATACCCAAGGCGCCGAGCTCCCGGTCCACTTCGGCGAGCGAGAGATCGGTACCGGTGACGCAAAAACCCCTTTGGTGCAGGATTTTGGCCAATCCCCGCATTGCGCTGCCGCCGATCCCGGCGAGGTGTATCGGTCGATTCGGGTCCAGGTTGGCCAGTTGAAAACGAGGCGTGCTCACCATGACGGGCTAGGCGCTATCGGAGTCGGTATCGGGGGCAGTATCGGTATCCGCGTCCGCATTCGCATCTGCATCGGAATCTGAATCGGTATCGGTGTCTGTGTCGGTATCGGTATCCGCGTCGCCACCGTTGTCCGAATCGCCGCCGTCCAACTCCTGCCAATCGTAGGAGCTGTTGTCCGGCTCGGCACAGATGCAAATGTCCCCCGTGCAACTCCCACCCGAACGGCCCGCCCTCTGGCATGCGGCAGTGCAATCGCTCTGCAGGCAACCGACATCATTGGTATTATCGGGTTCGCAGCCCAAAACGGCGAGCATCCAGACAACAGGCAATAAAAGGATGATTATCATCGCGGTCCGAGTGCGCATCGATTGTCTTTTCCTTTCCTTTTTATTAGCAATAACCAACTTCGCAGAGTATAGCATAGGAAAAAAATGAGAAACCATATTGCTTGTTGACGCCAAAATTAGGTTGAATAAGTTGTTATGTTAATGAATAAAAAATCAACCAACGGCCGGCCCCGAAGTCAGCCCTCGAGTCGCCCCCCGAGTCCACCAGGGAGTCGCCCGCCCAGTCGGCCCCCCAACCGGTCTTCCAGTCAGCCCGGCTCCGGCACGATGTCCGACGAA
>JANQET010000333.1 GCA_028278265.1 Myxococcota bacterium | reverse complement strand
GTGAGCGGTTCGAAAAACAGATCAACGTCAGGGCCACAGCGGCCGACCTGGACATCGACCAAGTCCAGTTCGAATACAAATCGCTGGAGAGCGTCGATTGGATCCCCTTGGGCCCACCGGTCAGCGGCCTCTCTTGGGTGACCCGATTGGACCCCGTCGAGCTGAACTTGACTTACGGGGAGTACCAGCTGCGGGCCGTGGCCACCGATGAAACCGGTAATGTGGATGAGACCCCTGCCGCGATTACGGTGACCTATGTGGACCTCACCCCGCCTGCGGCGCCGTCTCTGCTCGCGGCGAGCACCGACGGAGGTGAGGTCAGCTTGAGTTGGACAGCCAATACGGAAACCGATCTGTCCGGATACAATGTCTATCGCCTGCTCGGCGACGACCGTCAAAAAGTGAACCAGGACCCGGTTGTGGATACCGTCCTGTTGGAGACCGGACTGGCTGACGACCAGTACGTGTACGTCGTCACCGCGGTGGACCGTTACGGCAACGAGAGCGATCCCAGCGCATCGGCAGAGGCGGTGGTCTACACGCCGGTGCTGTCCCAGCCGTTCACACCGACCGCTGATGCAACCCTGACCGTGAAAGGGGCCGAGGCCCAACCCGGTGACACCGTAGCGCTCTTCGTCCAAACCGATGGCGACCCACTTCCCATCGGCACGGTGATCGCAGATGAGCTCGGTGCGTTTTCTCATGACCTCGAGTTGTCGCCCGGTCTCAACCAGGTGACCGCTCGCGCAACGGATAGTGCCGCAAACAGGAGCAAACTGTCCGCGCCGGCGGCGGTAGTCTACAGTGAACAACCCAGCCCACCGACCGGACTGGTGGGCGCGGTCACCGGGCAGACCGTTGATCTCGCCTGGCACCCCAATCCGGAGACCGACATAGCCGGCTACAACCTGTTCAGAGATGGGCTGAAGGTCAATGGAAATTCCGTCCTGACCGAAGGAGAGGCCAGTGGAACGTGCGGCAATGAAAACGCTTCCGACGCTTTTGACGGGGATCCCGACACCGCCTGGTCTTGTTATCAGTACGACGGGGACCAATGGGAATGGACAGTGAGTTTGGCGAGTGTCCTGATCAGCCGCATCGAGGTGAGCTGGGACGGATCCTATTACGCGGCGAGGGATTTTCGCGTGGAGGCGTGGTCGGGCCATGCCTGGATTCCCCTGGCCGAGATAGCGGACAACCATCAGCGCACCAACACCATCGAGCCGGTAGCGCCCTATCCCACGGATCGGTTACGAATCGTCGTGACCGAAATCAATGGGGATGAATACGATGAGCTGTTCCGTCTGTCTGAAGTGACCATCGAGCAGGCCGGTCTGATCGAGGCCACCACATACACCGACTCGGATCTGCCGGACGGCACCTATGTCTACCATCTTACCGCGGTGAACGAGCACGGTGACGAGAGTCTCCCCTCGGAGAGTCTGGCGCTTCCGGTGGGCGATCACGATCCTCCGTCAGCGCCGACAACCCTGGTCGCCACCGCGACTGGTACGGATATCGCTCTATCCTGGGAGCCCGGCGCTGAGGCTGATCTCGCCGGGTACCAGGTGTATCGACGGGACGAACAGGAGTGGATTAGAATTACCGATGCCAGTGTGGTCGACAACACCTACTTGGACGCCGGGCTGAAGAACGGTGCGTACACCTACCGGGTGACCGCTGTCGATGGGATCGGCAACGAGAGCGCGCCGTCGAACGAGGCGGATGCGACGGTGCACGTCGATCCACCGCACCCCCCGCTCAACCTGGTAGTGTCTGCCCTGCCCAGCGGGGCGACCCTCGAGTCCTGCTGGACCAGTGGTGATCCGACGGTCCTCGGATACGCCCTCTATCGCGGCGAAACCCCCGGCGGCCCTTACCAACGCATCGGTGACGAGCCCCTGGTAGAAACCTGCTATCTGGACAAGGGACTCGTAAACGGCACGCCCTACTACTATGTGGTGAAGGCTATCGATGGGGTGGGCAATGAGAGTCCCCCCTCCAACGAAGGGTGGGCCACCCCGGGGGATCACCTACCCCCCGAGGCACCGGTCCTCACCACACCGACGATCCATGGACACCCCATCAACGTGGACCGGGAAAGAATTTCAGTGGGCGGACGGATTGGGCCGGACTGCGGTGACTGGTGCACGGTCGAGTTGCTCCACGACGGCATTTCGCTCGGAACCCGGGCCGTGAGAGGCGAATCGGAGATCCGCTATTTCCATCTGGCAGAGGACTATTTGGCGATGGCCTCCCTTTCACAGGACGAAAGCCATCTCGCCTACTTGGCCTATGAGGAGGGCCCCGGCGATGGTTCGATTCAGATCGTGGAGACCGAAACCCTGGAAACCGTTCACCGCATCGAGCGCGCCTGGGGACCGGAATGGTCACCGGACAGCAACCGGTTGGCTTACCTGAATGAGGACGACGAGGTGTGGATCCATGATCTCTCAGCGAGTGAGGCGTTTGCCGTCAGTACGTCGCTGAGGGTGTGGGATCCGTTCCTCAGTTGGTCGAGCGACGGCACCGTGTTGGCCTTTGTCGGTTTCGGCCCGTCAGAGTCCGGCGATGTGTGGGTGTTCGATTTGCCGAGCCGAACCCTCGTGCAGGCGACCGCGGGCATCCCGGTTTACCAGGCGGCGATATCGCCGGACGGTTCAAAGGTGTTGTTCAATGTGCAGGACTTCAGCAACCGTCTCCAGATTCTCGATATCGACTCCCAGCAGATCATCGACGTCGCCACCACCTTCAGCGCCGGGGCTTTTTTCAACGCGAGCTGGTCCGGTGACAGCAAACGTGTGGCCTACATCTCGCGGGGTGAAAACAGCTGGGGGATACACTTGTACGATCTCGGTTCGGGCGACCGGACGCCGATTCTCGACACAATCGAACGCAAGGAAACGGTGCGCTTTTCGCCGGACAGTGGGCGGGTCGTGTACATGAATCGAACGGAATCGTCGGATCAGATCCGATCGGTGTCCACCTTCGATGCCGCCGATGACGAGCTGATCAATGAGGTGGCCCGTTACACTCACCAGAACCTGACGTGGCTGTCGACGGGCAAGATCGGTCACTTCGATGAGCACGGTCTCTACCTGATCACGCCCGGAGGACGGTTTGTCTTTGACGGGGTGGCGTTGTACCGGGGGGAGAACCGCTTTGCGGCGATCGCCATCGACGCTGCAGAAAACACAAGCGAGGTGTCGGACGATATCGAAGTCCATCTCGCCGACGAGGGACTGCCCGACCTGGTGGTTACGGAGCAGGGAATTCATGCATTGCCGGCCGCACCGTTGCAGAACGGTGCGGTCTCCCTGTACACCACCATCCGCAATGACGGGCCGCAACGGGCCACTGCCGTCGATGTGACCATCGATGTTCTCGACAGCATCGGAACGCCGGTCAACTCCTACGCCCGTCGAATTGAGAAGATTGACGAGGGGTCGGTTGCCCAGGTGGTGGTCAATTGGCCCGGGACTGCCCAAGCGGGCGCCCATTTTGTCGAGGTAAGGGTTGATCCCCATGACCGGATCTTCGAAATTTCCGAGGACAACAACACGGCCACCGCGACGCTCTATGTCGCCGAACATGAGGGCCTGACCCTGACCGCCGAACTGCCTCGCGACTCGTACAGCAGTGCCGAGGAGCTCGTGGTCGAGGCGGGGGTCTACAACAGCGGTGCCGGCACCCAAGCGACGCTTCGTATTCGGATTCTCGACGAGGAGGACGCTCTCGTCGCCGATCTGATGGAGCACCCGCTCGAGCTCCCCTACGGAGCCGCCATCGAGCTCGAGCCCAGGTGGAATACGGGTCAGACCTATGCCGGGGCCTATGCCGTGGAGGTCCTGCTTGTCCAGGGTGTGACCGTGACCGCTCAGCGACGGTTGCCGTTCACCATTGTGCCGGATCATCAGCTGGACGCTTATCTGACAACCGACAAAGCCGTCTACAATCCCCGAGAACAGGTGGGGGTGACGGTCGAGCTGGTCAACGGATCGGCCAATACCGATTTGACAGAGTTGCTCGTCTCCTTCGAGGTCGCGGGGATTGACGGCGCCGTGCTGACTTCCGCAGAGCAAGCGCTGAGCGTGCTCTATGCCCAATCCGCGGCCACACTGGCGTTCACCTGGAACACCGAGCTTCACCCGCCCGGCGAATACGAAATCAACGTCACCGTTCAAGCAGCGGGTGAGACGGTGGCTGTGGTTGACGGCGCCTTTGACATTCGCCCGCAGATCCATCTCGTCGGCACGGTGAGCGCGGCGCCCCCCCTTGTTCTGATCGGGCATCCCGTCGAGCTGGCCTATGGGGTCGAGAATAGGGGAAACACCCCGATACCCGCAGCGAGCCTGGGATTGAGGGTTGTCGATCCCACCAGTCAGACGGCAATGACAGAGGTTACATCCGACCTGTCGCTGGCCGTGGGAGAGCGGGTTGCGGGACACCACACAGTGGAAACGACCGACTATCCCCCCAAGGCCTATGACGCGCTATTGACCGTTGAGTTCGAGGGCGAACAGCTGGCGATCGCTCAAACCTCCTTTAGCGTGGCGGACGGTCTCGGACCGGCGATCACGGTGGTTGCTCCGGCAGACGGGAGCACCCACCACGATGGGATTTCGTTCGTGCTCCTGGTGCGGGACGATGCTTCCGATGTGCAACGGGTCGATGCCCGGATCGACGACAACGACTGGCAGCCGCTGGCGCTGGTTGATCCGGCAATGGGTCGATACGTGGCCCGCTGGGAGCCGGTGCTCACCGACGAGGGTGCGCACACGGTGCGGTTCAGGGCTGTCGATCAATACGACAACAGCACCGAATCAGCGGCACTGACCGTCACCGTGGCCCCCCGCATCGATCTCGAGGTGTCACTGAACCACGCCGAGCTCGGCGTGCATCAGGACCTTCGAATCGACGCCTGGTTGAAAAATGTGGGGTACGAAAAACCGTATCACCTGGCTGCGGTGATTGAGGGACCGGACACTCAAATCGTGCATGTGTTCGATGGGATTGACGGGGTTTTGCAACAGAACGCCGGCATCGCCCATGGGTTCGATTGGAACAGCGGTACCAACGCCCCTGGCGGCTATCGGGTCCGGGCGACAGTGACCAAGGAGGGCCTCCTGCTCGCTGACGAATCAGCCGCGTTTGTCGTGCTGCCCTCCCCGGTGGTGACCGGCGAGCTCACCCTGGACACCGCCGAAGTCCCCCTCGGACAGTTGGCCGTCGCCTCGTTCGGTGTGACCAATCGGGGCAACGTGGACCTGTTCAGCGCGTTGCTCAGATGTGAGGTGGTGCATTCCCAAACAGGGGAGGTTGCGACCACATGGGAAACCGGATTCGATCTGGGCCTCGGCGAGCAGCTGGACGGCGCGTTTGACATCGACACGACCGGCTTTCAACTGACCGGCTATCAGGTGCGCCTCTCCTATGTGGCCGATGGGGATCCCGTCTTGTTGGCCACGGCCGATTTCGAGGTGGTGGCCGGTTCGCCGTTGGAAAAACTGACCGGCGGGCTGACCATCGAGCCGAACCCGACGACCCCCGGCGCTCGCACTGCGTTCCGCTATCACCTGCAGAGCGACTACCCCGGCCCGATCGATCCGCTGCTCATCGAAATGCAGATCGTGGACCGGGAGAGCGGCGAGCTGTTGGCATCGCTCGGTGAGGAGATCGGGCTCCCGGCGAACGGGGAGGGCGGCGGCGAGTTCGTCATCGCCGAGATTGACTTGGAACCACGGGTCTACGACGCGCTGCTGACCGTCCGCCTCGAGCCGGACGCCGAGCAAAAAGAGTTGGCCCGGGAACCGCTGATTGTCGAGCTGAGCACTGAGATCCACCAGGTGCTCGCCAATCCCATGCCCACGAACCTGCTGGTTTGGATCAACGACTATTGCCCCAGCAGTTGCCGAGGGGACGGGGACGACGATGACGATGATGACGACAACAACGACACTGCCGGAGATGACGATGATGACGACAACAGCGGCGACCCGGCAGATGACGACGATGATGACGACAACAGCGACGACCCGGCGGACGACGACGATGATGACAACATCGCTGGGCTGGATCCCGGCGATGTCGACCATCCCGATACCCGGGCCGGGAAACGCTGTACCTGCCACTACTGCGTCGATGAGGGACTCGTTGAACAGGTGATCGACGGCCTGGCCGATGGGTTTTCCATTGTCTATTCCCCCGGGGACTTTAGGCGGGAGCTGAGAAATCCGACCTTCACGGATTATCTGATTCTCGGAGACCACACGTCGTTTGTCCACGGCACCGCCTCGGAATTGAGAGAAAAAGTGCACTCCGGGAGCGGCCTCATCTCCTCGTTGTGGCTGAAGACCTTTGGCACGAGAGAGCTCTTCGGCGTCAGCCACAAGAGCGACCTCTACCGGCGAGACTCCGCCATAAAAATGGTCGACAGTGACATCTTCGACGCACACCTCTTTTCTTCGGTGGGCCGGGCCGTGCGGGTCGTCGCTTCGCCGGAGTCGTTCATCGCGGGGTATATCCAGTACCGACCCTATGGCTCGGGATCGACTGTCCGGGAGTACCCCGGGGTGGTGCTCC
>JANQET010000259.1 GCA_028278265.1 Myxococcota bacterium | reverse complement strand
GTTCATCTGGGAATGGATCGCATCCGTCCCCGTAGTCGCCTCGTTGCCGCCGATCTTGGCCAGCGCCTTGGCCGATTCTCTTCCCAGCGCGCCGCCCTTGCCGACCATCTGGACCAGCAGCGGGACGGCCAACACGTCCTTTGCCTCGCCGAGCTCAAAAGCCGCCTGCTCGAGAATACCCAGCCGCTCGGTCTTCTGCATCAGCTCGCGCAGGGCCGCCTCGAAATCACCGTCGGGCAGGGACATCGCCGCTTTTAGCTGCTTTTCCCACTTGTCTTGATCGGATGAATCTCTGTACCAAATGACCGCCACAATCGCGGCGACAATCAGAATGACGAGGAAGACGAGAAACATGCCTTTATTGCCGCGGCTGATCTTTTCGTCGCCCGCGCCAAAATCATCGCCTAGGTCCATCTGCGGTCCGGGATTAGCGGGCTGACCCTCGAATGCCACCCCACCTTCACCAGGAGTATTGGGTTCGTTCATGTGTCGCTCCTCTTTTGGTCATGAAAAAAAATTCTATGTAACTTAGCGCATTTTGGGCGAGGGGATCAATTGATTTCAAAAATATAAGATGGGATTTTTGAAAATGAATTTACATTTCAGATTAATTTTTCCTTATTATACCTAAAGAATGTCGTTCGCCCGGGTTGGGCCCTTTGTAAAGGTGAAAGTCGTATGATCTCTACTCATCAACATTAATTTCACCGGAAACGCACAAAAGCCAATCAAGTCGGTGTGTTGGCCCTTGACCGGGACCTTGCCTCCTGATAGATTTCCTTCACCCAGTACTATTTGAGGAGTATCTCATGACGAAATCTGAGCTCATCGACGTTGTTGCCAGTCAGACCAACATAACAAAGAGTCGCGCGGAACTCGTTGTGAACTGCATATTCGACACGATGACCGAAGCAATGAAGCGAGAAGAGGGCATCGAGATACGCGGGTTTGGCAGCTTTACGGTTCGGCAGTACAAGCCGTACAACGGTCGCAATCCGCGCACAGGCGAGCCGGTTCACGTCGCCTCGAAACGCCTGCCCTTTTTCAAAGTCGGCAAGGAGCTCAAAGAGATGGTCAACGAGGAGGAGCGCACCGACGCCGAGCCCAAGGCGGCCTTAACGTCAGAGGTATAAACAAACCCACTCCACAAGGTTGTAGTCGTCCCGCGGGACCGCCCAAGCGGTCTGTCAGATGAAAGAAGAGAAAATAACCAAGCTGATTGAGGGGCTACCCCGCTCGCCCGGTGTTTATCTGATGAAGAGCAGCCGGGGCAAGGTCGTCTATGTGGGCAAGGCCAAGAGCCTTCGCGCACGGGTGAGATCCTATTTTGCGGCCGGTCAGAGCGACGTTCGTTTTTTCGCCCAGCACGTGCGTCAGCTCGTCGACGACATCGAGGTGATCCTCACCGCGACCGAGAAAGAGGCCCTGCTCCTCGAGAACAACCTGATCAAGCGTCACAATCCCCGGTTCAACATTCGCCTGCGCGATGACAAGGATTTTTTGTCCCTTCGTCTGGATCCGGCGCATCCGTGGCCCCGGTTGGAGCTGGTGCGCCGCCCTCAGCGGAAGGACAAAGCCCTCTACTTCGGCCCCTACCACAACGCCTCGGCCGCACGACAGATGCGCAAACTGGTGTCGCGCCATTTCAAGCTGCGCACCTGCAAGGATCGGGAGATGGCCAACCGGACGCGGCCCTGTCTGCAGTACCAGATTCACCGCTGTCTCGCCCCTTGCACGATGCCGGTGGATCCGGAGGACTATCGGCAGCAGGTCGACTACGTTCGGCTCTTCCTGTTGGGCCGGCGCGAGGAGTTGCTCAAGGAACTGAGAACGCGCATGCAAGAAGCGGCGGACGAGCTCGAGTTCGAAAAAGCCGCTTCCCTGCGGGACACGATTTCGGCGATCGAGGCGGTGCTGGCCCCGCAGGGAATCAAGAATCACAAACAGGTCGATCAGGATGTCATCGGCTACTACCGCCAGGGGTCGGAGATTCAGATCGCCGTGCTCGAAGTGCGCGGTGGGGGGCTAATCGCTCGACTGCCGTTTTTCTTTTCCGGGCAAGAGTTTCCCGATGAAGAGGTGCTCTCTTCGTTCATCGTGCAGCACTACACCCGGTCGGGTTATATTCCCGCGCAGGTGCTGGTGCCCCGGGCGCTACCCGATGCGACCGCGCTCACCGAATTTCTGTCCGAGTCCAAAGAGGCGAAGGTACAGGTCATCTATCCCCAACGCGGTTCGCGGGTGGATCAGGTGGCGATGGCCAATCTCAACGCCAAACAGTTGCTCGAGGAGCAGCTGAGCGAAGAGGCCGAACAAACCAGGCGTCTGGAGCGAATTGCCCAGCGACTGCGCCTGCCCAAGCTCCCCCAGCGCATCGAATGTGTCGACATCTCCCACCTCGGTGGCGAGAACACGGTCGGGGCTATTTCCGTGGCCCTCGACGGCCGGTTGAGCAAGCGGCACGGCCGCACGTTTCACGTCCGCGGCGCTGGACAGGGGGATGACTACGCGGCGATCACCGAGGTGCTCAGTCGCCGGTTCGCCCGCGCCAAAAGCGACGATGAGGAGTGGCAGGCCCCTGACCTGCTGGTGATTGACGGGGGTCGGGGCCAGTTGAACACCGCCCGCGCAGTCCTGGTGCAGATGGGGTTGGGCGCTCAACCGGTGGTTGCCCTGGCCAAGGAACGGGCGGCCAATGAGAACGCCGAATCCGATCGGGTCTACATCCTGGGCCGCAAGAACCACATTCCCCTGAAATCGGGGGTTTCGGCGCTGCAGATTTTGGCCATGGTCCGCGATGAAGCCCACCGTCTGGCCGTGAGTTTTCAGCGCAAGACCCGGCGAAAAAAATCCCTCGGCTCCAAGCTGGACGCCATCGAGGGCGTGGGCCCCAAGCTCAAAAAGGAGCTGCTCAAACAGCTGGGCAGTGTCAAGCGAATCGGGGAGGCGTCGGACGAAGAGCTCCTCGCCGTCCCCGGGGTGGGACCGAACCTACTACAAAAAATAAGGGCAACGCTGTCGTAGGGACGATCTCGCAAACGTCTCGTCGGTAGGGGCAGGTCTCCGTGCCTGCCCTCCCTGTTGGGTGAAACCGAAGATCTCTGTTCATAAGGGCACCCACGGAGAGGTGCCCCTACGTGCGCCGGGCATGGCGCGCAGCGCCAGGACCGGCGTTGGAGAGAGGAGCTTTGAGCGAACCGGAGAGGGACCCCGGAGATCAAGCCCAG
>JANQET010000228.1 GCA_028278265.1 Myxococcota bacterium | reverse complement strand
GCGAGAAGCCTGAATACTTGGGGTATTTGGGCGCCGAGCGATGCCGATAGAATTGATGGATCCGCTCGCAAAAACGGGAGTTATTTTTTCGCGAGCCCTTTGAAGGGGGAGCTTCTCAGCCGACCTTTCTGAATTGACTAGGACCAGAGGCTAGAGCGAGATCTCCACGGTATAGTCTTCGACCTCGCCGTAGTCGAACGAGCCACATTGGCCGGGTGCCGAGTTTGGCGACCTTTATGCAAAACGGACTGCAATTTTTTTCACCCATTCTTTTTTTAAAATCAGATGGATCCCATTGCATTCCAATCGCCACATTTAGAGGGCGAATTAATTCAATTGCATCTCCCCACGGGTGTACCACCTTTCACTACTGTCCAAAACAAGACGTCAATTGAAATCGAATCCCCCACCCAATCGGGAACGAGAACCGGGAATCTGTTCCCGATGGTTAACTTCCCATGGTTGTGGACGTTAATGATATCGACTTCGTGTCATCGCGATCGATACAGAGAAGGGAGATCCGCTTTGGGAAACAACGCCACCGCCGAACCGCGAGAGTACCGCGTCCTGGTGATCGATGACACGATTCCCATTCACGCCGACTTCAAACGCATCCTCCAAACGAAAACAAAGATGGATCGGGTCGATCGCGCCGAAGCCATGCTGTTCGGAGAAGACAAGCTGAGCGCACCGGTGTCCGATTCCATTTCCTTCCGGGTGGACACGGCCTATCAGGGGATTAAGGGAGCGGAGATGGTCGCCGCCGCCATCGAGGAGAGCCGTCCCTATGCCCTGGCTTACGTGGACATGCGCATGCCCCCGGGCTGGGACGGACTGGAGACGGTTAAACAAATATGGACAATAGACCCCAAGATTCAAACTGTTATCTGCACGGCGTACTCGGATTACACCAGAGAAGAGATCATCGAGGTTCTGGGCAACTCGGATCGGCTGCTCGTCCTGAAGAAACCATTCGATACCGTAGAGGTCGCACAGATGACCGTTGCGCTGTGCACCAAGTGGGAGCTGGCCCAACAGGCGGCGCTCAAGCGGGACGAATTGGAACAGATGGTCGACGAACGGACCTCTGAGCTGGCCCGGGCCAATGAGCGGATCAAAAAACTGGCCGTCGAAGCGGAGAGCGCCAACCGGATGAAGAGCGAGTTTCTGGCCAATATGAGCCACGAAATCCGCACCCCGATGAACGGCATCATCGGCGTCAGCGGCATCCTGATGGATTCCAAACTGACAGATGAGCAATCCGACCTGATCAAAATCGTGCACAACTCGGGAACCGCGCTGCTCTCGGTGATCAACGACATTTTGGATTTCTCCAAGATCGAGGCGGGCAAGCTCAATATCGAGGTCATCGAGTTCAACCTGCGGTCGGTGCTCGACGAGGTGCTCGACGTCCTCGCCCTGAAAATCGAGGAAAAGGAGCTTGAGCTGGCCTGTCTGGTGCACCCGGACGTCCCCTCGATGGTTGAGGGGGATCCGGTCCGCTTCCGACAAGTCCTGCTCAACTTGACCAGCAATGCGGTCAAATTCACCGAGACCGGCGAGATAATCATTCGTGCAACGATGAAATCCGAATCCGATGACGAGGTCGTCCTCCGGTTCGAGGTCCAGGACACGGGCATCGGCATCCCGCTGGCCGAGCAGGAGCGACTGTTCGACGCCTTCAGCCAGGCCGAGGAGTCGACCACGCGAAAATTCGGGGGTACCGGACTCGGTCTATCGATCAGCCGTCGGTTGGTCGAGATGATGCAAGGGGAGATGGGGGTGGAGAGCCATCCGGGTCAGGGGTCCACTTTCTGGTTCACGATGACGCTGAAGAAACACCCCCAGTCACGCCATCCCCTGCCGCGCCACCAGGAGGCCCTGTCCGGCAAACGCGTGCTGTTGGTGGATTCGAGCCCGACCCACCTGCAGATTTTGCGGCTGCAGGTCGAGCAATGGGGGTGTCACTGTGAGCAGGCGACCAACGCGGACCAGGCCCTACAGCTGCTCACCGAGGCGCACGAGCGCCACCAGCCGTTTCACCTGGCTATCATTTACATGTATCTACTGGGCACGGACGGCATGATGTTGGGCCGCTCGATCAAGTTCAATCCGCAGCTCAATGATATCCCCCTGGTGTTGATGACCCTGACCGGCCGACGGGGCGAGACCCGACAGGCCAAGGAGCTGGGATTTTCCGCTTACATCACCAAACCGATCAAATACCACCAGCTCAAGCGATGTCTGGAGATCGTATTGGGACAACGGACCGACTCTTCAATCTCCCCACCGGATGCCTTTCTCACCCGCTATTCGTTGACCGACACCGAGCGCAAGGGGCTGCGCATCCTGGTGGTGGAGGACAATCAGACCAATCAAAAGGTCACCACGGCCATGCTGCGCAAGCTCAACTACCGCGCCGAATGCGTTGAAAACGGCGCCGAAGCGGTCAAAACGGTGACCCGGGACGCATACGACATCCTGTTCATGGACTGTCGCATGCCAGTGCTGGACGGATTTGCTGCCACCGAACAGATTCGCCGGTTGGATCTCCCCCAGCCCTACATCGTCGCCATGACCGCCGACGCGATGAAAGGGGTCCGTGAAAAGTGCCTGAAGGTGGGAATGAACGACTACCTCTCCAAGCCGCTCAATCGGTCGGAGCTGGAAGCGGCCCTGAAGCGCTGGGCCGAACAGTCGACTCCGTCGTAAGGGTGTCCCCTACCAAGTCCGCTTCACAGTATTCGTAGAGCACCGTGGTGGGATAACCGGCCGCCTTGGCCAGCTTGGCTCGCTCTTGTCTCAACCGCTTGATGTCCTTCTTCACTTCGGCGGTCAGCTCCAACCGACCCCGTTTGACCTCTTGCCAGTACCGCTCCCGCACTTGGCAGTAGAGGCCTCGCTTACCGAGCATCCACTCGCGCAACCATTGCCGATGGGCTGCGATCGCTTCGGTCAGGCCGTCGGATATCTCCCCCGACAACTGCTCTTCAATCTGCCCGATCTGTTCGGAGGTGAATGAGAGCGAGGCCTGACCCAGTCGCCAGACCAGAGCGTAGGACAACCGCTCCCCCTCTTTGATGTCGTTGAACGAGCCGCCCATCCGGGTGCTGACTGCAGCGGCCAGCGGCGTGTCAGGGCTCGCGGCGAGCCGGAGGGCCAACTGTTCGACCGACTGGTGGTCATCATCCGCGTCCGGCCCGGCGATGCTTTCGATCAGCGCTTCGAGCTCGGCCCGCGCTTGCCGTATCCGGGTTTCCCGCTCACGAACCGACGGTTCAGGCTCACCTGGAGGGTTCGACACCTCGGGCTGTGGCAGCTGAACCTGGACCGGGGGCGCCTCAGCAGAGGGCACCTCAGTAGGACCCACCTCGACTGGCGACCGCTCGTCGGCATCCGGTGCGGTTGCGACAGAAATCACCACGTCGATGAGCACCAAAATGATCGCCATGATCCCACAGGCAAACACCGCGGCGAGCAAAAACCGCCGACGAGACCGAACAGAACTCAACCGCTGCTCCACTCCCTCCTCGTCCACACCGTCTATATCGTCTATATCTCCCACATCGTCTACACTGTCCACCTCGTCCACACCGTCCACTTCCCCGACCACCTCATAACCACCGGTCGAGTGCTCCAGGTAATCCCCTCGGAGCGGTTCGACCGGCTCACGACACTGCATCTCCTGAAGCAACGTTTGGTTGTTACCCACCATGTTCTCCACCCACGGATCCGCTTCCACAGGCGGGTTCGCAGGTCGCGATTCCGGGTGGTGCAGCAAATCCGCCATATCCTGCACCAGCTCATCCATGTGGTAGGGACTGTTCGCCGGGATGGTCGGCGCATCGTCATCTTCGATCTCTTCATCCGCCGGCAAGGGGGGCGGCAGGGGTTCCAATGCCATCAGCGCTTCATCGATGGCGTTCTTCAACTCGTGCTGCGCAGGAGTGTAGAGGTGGTGTTCCTCGGACTCGTCTGGATTCGGATGGAGGCTTTCTTTGCTGTCCTTGTCGCGCATTTGTCAGCGTCCGCTATAGATCGTTATCGGCAAAAAGGACCAACTGTTAAGATGATTTATGTATTTGTGGTATCTGTGGTATAGCTTGCAGGATTACGATATGACCGTTAGCCGAAATTGTAGTGCTTGCGCACCGGCTTGCGAATTTTCCAGGTGCAGGACATTCCCTTGGCAAAGGTGACCAAATCTCCTGCCCCCACCTCGACCGGCTCTCCTCCGGCAGGGGTGACCACTACGTCCCCTTCGAGAAAATAACAGGTCTCTGCGTCTTCGTAGGTCCAAGGAAACTCCGACACCTCCTTGGTCCAAATCGGCCACTGTTTGACCCCGAGTGTGTCCAGTCGCCCGTCGTCCGGTTTGCGCTCAACTTTGATATCGCTCATGGTTCCCTCCTTTGTCGCTGTGTTGTGATTTCCCCTCGCCCCGGTAGTATACGCCACATTGGGCCGCCGGCTCAAACGCCAATTTGTGTGAAGAAATTCCAAATTTCCAATCCAAGACTGGTTGGGGTTAGTGTTGCGCCCTCCCAGCCCTCCCCCGAGGAGACAGAAGCTGGAAGGAAAATCAATAAAGATCTCTCAGGCTTTTGACCCGGATGTGGATGCCGTATCCACAGCAACCATGAGCTCGGCCCTCATTT
>JANQET010000168.1 GCA_028278265.1 Myxococcota bacterium | reverse complement strand
CTTGTCTTATCCGATACACCGGCCCACGATTTCACCGCAGCAATCGTCGGCGAGCTGGACGCCCTTTCCGCTGACTTCGTGTTCAAAGAGGAGGCAGTGGATACGCCGCCCAAGGTCGTCTCCCGCGTTCTGCCCAAGTATCCGCGGTGGGCGGAAAAGAGCGGGGTGGAAGGGTTTGTGATCTTCAAACTCAAATTGACCCAGGATGGACGCATTGAAAAACTGTGGACTGAAGATGCCAAACCCGCCGGGGTATTCGAAGCAGAAGCAGAGAAAGCCGTCCGACAGTACAGATTCTCCCCGGCCAGGCTCAAGGGCAAACCGGTGGCCGTGATTTGCCGCCAAAAGATCGAGTTTCGCTTGGGAGGATAAAATGAGAGCGTTCCTCAACATCCCACTCCTCGTCTCGTTGTTGTCAGCGCCCGCCGGTCCGGGTTTTGGCGACGAGACACGCTCTGATACCGAACAGGATACTGCGCAGCAGGAATCTGTGGCGCCGGTAGCGCTCATTCGCGAGCTGATCGATAAGGGGCGGTTGGACGAAGCGGCCGCTCTGCTCAGCAATATCGAGGGCAACGATTATGCGATGTTGTGCTTCAAAGGGATCATCGCCCTCAAGCGGGATGCACCCCAGCAGGCGATCACCCATTTCGAACAAGCGCACCGGATCGATCCGACCAGGCCCGAGTTGCAGCTGCTGCTGGCGCAAGCCTACTTCAAAGCCGGAGACCACAAAAACACCCACGCTGCACTTGTGAAAGGCGCAGCGGCGGGGCGCGTCCTTGCCGACTACTACCTGTTTCGCGGCCATATCGAATCGGAGTTGCAGCGGTATCCGATGGCCCACCAGACCTTCACCGATGGTCTAACCCGCTTTCCCGACAACTCCGCTTTCTTGCGCGAGCTGGCCGTGGTGATGGTTCGCGCCGGCCTCTACGCCACCGCTGTGGATTACGGCCGGGAGTACCTACGGGCAGCTCCCGACGAGCCGGACGGGTTCCTGGTGATCGCGCACGCGCTGAGGGAGGTGGGCCGCCCCAAAGAAGCGGCGGTGATGCTGGAAGAAGCGCACCTCCTGTTTGGCCCCCAGGTGAACCTATTGGCCGCACTGGCCGCGGCCTACTCCCAGGCCGATCGACCGCTGATCGCGGCTCGCTATTTCGAACGCGCAGCACATCTGGATCACAAGTATGCAGCGGACGCAGCGGAGTCATATCTAAGGCGCAGTCGATGGCGAAAGGCGACCGCGATAATCCCGCTGGTAGGCGATCGGAAAAGTCGACTCTCTTTGCGCCTCTCCATGTACCTGCAACAGAACCGGTTCGAACGGGCGGTGGTCATCGGCGAACAGATGAAGGCGAACCACTGGCTCGAGGACCGGGATCGATATTGCCTGGCCTTTGCTTACACTCAGCTGGACCAGCTACTGTCCGCGCGCAAATTGATTGATGCCATCAAAACCCCAAAATGGCGATCGTTGGCCACTTCGCTTCATCCGCGCCGTTAACAGTCGGATCCGTTGAGTTGAGGTTAATTTTCGGAGGAGATCAGGCCTTTTAATTGGGCGATGATGCGGTGTGGCTCGACGACGCCGCTCGACGACCGCCAGGCAATTTGCCCTTGGCGATCGAGCACGAACACCGATGGCACCCCCCTTACGGGAAACCGCGACGCGCGCAGGCCTGACGGATCGGCGATGTATTCGAACGAAATGCGATGCTCCCGGCGCATCCGGTCGGCGGTTTGTTGGTCAGCCTCCATTACCAGGCCGACGAATCGCACATCTCGAAAGGTCGGTTTGCGCGCCAACCGATCCAGATCCGCGGCAGTTTGCTTACAAGCACTACAGGTCGGGCTCAACACCTCCAGCACGGTCAGCTCTCCGGCCCAGGGTTCGACCTCTGCCGGGAGAGTCGTTTGAACCGGAACCGGGTGGGTCGGTGCTTCGCCTGCGGCTCCGCTGTGGCCCGCGCAACCGGCGACCGTATATGCAACAACCCAGACCAAAATCAGATTGGATTTCCACATTTTTGTCTCCTAAATGCCGCCCTTGACGCCGAAAAAGATCGACCGGGGATAACGCGGTCCGTAGATGTAGCCCGCGTCCCGGTCCGGACCGATATCGTAGTCGTCCTGACGGGAGTCGAGGATGTTGCGAATGCCCACGTACGGTTGCAGGTAGCGCTCATCTCTCAGGTCGAGCTTGTAGGAGAGATTGGCGCTCCAGTCGGTGAGCCACGGCGACTTCTCCAGCCGGTCCTCGGCGATGTAACCCGCGTAGTGGGGGACCGTCATCGGGCCGGTCACGTTGACTACCGTAGAGATTTCGAATCCATTGCCCGGGTTGGCCCTCAGCTCGGCAAAGCCGTAGGTCTCGGGGGTGCGGAAAATCTCTTTGCTGTTGAAGTCAGGATCTGCTTTGGTGTTTTTGGCGTTCTCGTACGTCCAGCCCGCGCCGATTCCGTAGCTCTCGTCGTAGACCAACTCGGTCTCCAGCTCGGCGCCGAACACGGTGGTGTCTCCCCGGTTGACCCGCAGCATCACCATTTCGTTGGGGTTGGTCGAGTCCTCCTGCTCGTCGAGGGTGAAGGCATCGGTGATGCGGGTCCAGAATCCGTTGATGCTCACTTCCAATGACCAGTTACTGGCCAGATCGAAATCCCCCTCGATCTGCTGGGCAAAACCGTACGACCGCTCCGGATCGAGGTTGGGGTCGTTGTAGATCACCTGGCCCTCTCCGCCGACCACGGCGATGTGCAGGTCCTCGTCGAACACCTGGGGCGCCCGGAATCCGGTGGTGAACGAAGTGCGGGTCTTGAGCCAGGGCAGGGGGCTGAGCTTGAGCGCAGCCCGGGGGTTGAGCACCGGGTTGTCCAACTCGCTGTGCTTGTCCACCCGCAGCCCCACGATCGACTCGCCCCATTCGGCGAACATCCAGTCGTGCTGCACGAAACCCGCAACACTGGTGTACAGCTCATCGATCTGTCGATTATAGCCGGGCGCTCTATCATCAAGTCCGTCCGAGAGAAACTGTCCGCCCAGGGTGATGATCTGCATCCCCAGCGCGTTAAAGGAGAGATTGACCGCGCCGTCGGCGGTATGCACCGGGTTGGTGGTGTGCCCATAGGCATTCAGGGCGGCCAGCTTTTGTTCCCACTCCTCGGGGGTGGGGGGATCGGAGAGGACGATGTCGCCGCCGCCACCGTAGTAGCTGTCGCGCTCGGTGTAGGCCAGCCCGTAGCCCAGGTCGTAGCTGAAGTGCTTGGTCGCGATATGTTTGAAGCGAATCTCGCCGCCAACGCGCTGGGTCCTGATCGATTCGGCAATCCCCGCATCGTGTTCGGGTTTGTCAAAATCGTTACCGCCGCGCCGGCTCTCCTGAACCACGTGGAACTTAATCATCAGCTCGGCAGTGTCCATCACGTCGAAATAGGACTCAGCTCCGGCCAACACCTGGCTCACCTTCCCAACCTCGGAAAAACCGTCATCATTGGCGTCCCACGGCTCGCGGCGGCTGGCCCCGCCAAAGACATGCACGGCCAGCGTGCGTTCCTCGTTGACCGCCCCCGTGTTGGCGCCGAGACGAAACTCGGGTTCTTTCAAGTCGAGCAAGCCGCCGCGAAAGTCGAGCCGGGCGAAGTTGTAACGGGGGCGCGCGGTGATGACATTGACCACACCACCGACCGCGTTGCCGCCGTATAGCGCTGATCCACCCCCCTTGACGATTTCCACCCGCTCGATCATCTCCTCTGGTATCTGCTCCAGGCCGTAGACACCGGCCAAGCTGGAGAACACCGGTTTGCCGTCGATCAAAATCTGCGTGTAGCGCCCCTCCAGCCCGTTGAGGCGCACCTGGGTGAACCCGCAGTTCTGACAGTCGTTTTCTATCCGCACACCGGAGGTGAGCTCCAGCGTATCGGCCAAGTTGGTCGCCTTCATCCGCTCGATGGCGGTGCGGTCGATCACCTGGGTCTTGATCGGTACCTCTTCGAGGGTTTTTTCGGTCATGGTACCCGTGACCACGAGCTCCTCGACTTTCTCGTCGGGTTTTTGCGGTTCTTGAGGGGCTGGTGGTTCTTGGGAGGGGGCCGGTTCTTGCTGGGGTTGATGCTGATGGTTGTGATCTACGTGATCGTGGTTGTGATCAAGTTGTTGATCCTGGGCCAGCGCTGCTTCATTGAACAAATATAGTGAGACGACAACCAGTGTACTGGTCATCCAATTAAACAGGGTCATGAGGTTCCTTTTGATTCCTTTAGGCGCTTCCCGTCTCGGGTGCGCGATCAGCTCGATTTTTCACTTTTCCTGAGCCAGAGGCGGTACTGCCGCGGCCAGGAGCGTACAGTTCTTCTGCGAAATGAAGTGGAAGGGTTAGCTGGGTGGCGATTGCTTGGGTGCCAGCTCAATGGCCTTATCGTGAGGATTGAACGATTGATACAAAAAAACGGTGGATTGCTCACCATCACGGGGCGTGATAGCTGGTTCGAAGGTGAATTTGTGATAGCTGCTGGCCAGCAGTGCATTGGAGAAAGCACAAGATGTCGCGACGACAGAACAGGCCGCATCCAGCGGTTCGATATTCCCGTGCCGGCGAACTTGGTGTCGGAAGGGTGATGGCGCACCAAAATTATCCCCCAAGTCGATGAACTCTCCACGGGCTGCATTGAAGATATGGTTGTGTCCGGCAAGCCCGAGGTGGAGCGCTGACAGCAGAGGTGAGAAGGCCAGGAAAACAAAAACCATCCGCCACAGGCAGACCAGTTGGCTGCAGAAGTTGGGCTCATTTTTTCGTTCTGTTCGTTTCACCATTTTTTCCAAAGGCTAAGCAAAATTGATGCCAAGTGTCATTCTTTAGACCAATGAGTACTATCAGTACCCTTTGCCGATTCGTCATTGTTTCGGCAGAGATGTTTTTTCGTCTTCTGTAATCGACTTACGCGTTTGGTAAGGATGAAAGATTCACCACTACTGATTGCTTTAAAGATTTACTGCGACTGGCGATTTCTGAGGAGCGGGGCACCCCGATCCTTTTGATTGTTCGAACAATTAATCCTCTCACTTTTTCTCTCGGTGATAAATAAGGGGTCGCAGGGATAGAAGCGCTGATACAACGGTGGTTGAATTGTGCGCCAGGGCCAGAAGCGTAGCGGGGGTGAGATTAAACACGCCGAGGATCATGAACAGGGCGTTGGCCCCCACTGTGCCGAAAAAGGACCGTTTGACGCGCCCCATCGCGGCCTGGGAGATTTTCAAGGCGTCGGGCAGCGCAAAAATATGCCTGTCCAACAGCAGTAAGCCGCACGCCTCGCGGGCGATGTCTGCCCCGTGCTGAACAGAAATCCCGATGTCGGCGTGGGCCAGCGCTGCGGAATCGTT
>JANQET010000167.1 GCA_028278265.1 Myxococcota bacterium | reverse complement strand
GGCCTTGACCACCCGGTACTCCTCGGTCTCCATGTTGTACAACACCGCGCCGGCGAGGGCACGGTACAGCGGGAATTTCCCGGCAAGTACATCCTTTACAAGCGCTTCGGCATCGACATCTCCAAAGAGCCGATGCTGATCTACCCCACCCTGCACTACCAGAACGGCGGTTTGGAGTTCAATCAGGAGGCCCAGACCGGCGTTCCCGGCTTGATGATCGCCGGCGAGGTCAGCGGCGGGGTTCACGGGGCCAACCGCCTGATGGGCAACTCCCTGCTCGACATCGTGGTGTTCGGTCGCATCGCCGGCAAGACTGCGGTGGAGTTCATTCAGGGTCAGGCCAAGGCCGGTAAGCTCAGCCTGCAGCACGTCAAAGACTACAACGCCCAACTGGCCGGCGCCGATATCAAGGGGGATCGGGTCTCCCCGGCGCTGATCCCCAACTACACCGAGCCCCAGGTCCGCGAGCGCCAGCTCACCGCCCAGTACGTGGGCAACGTGCGCTAACCGCAGCATCCGCGAGCCATCTTTTTATCGGGCGTTTTTGTCCCCCACTATTCCGGCGCTACACTTATTACAACCCTTCGATTTTTTTGGGGGTGGCGCGCCACACGGGGGATTGTACGTATCTCATACGCACAACATGAACGAGAATGTCCACATCAGCTAACATTCAATCATTGACAGACGGGCCGATTTCCGTGGCCGTGGGATTTGTCAACCAAGAGACCCGGATTGGCAAGATTCACGCCTTTGATCCGGCCAGCGGCATCATCTCCCTGGTGTACAACCCGCCCGGTCCAGATCAACTCAAGACCGCCTTTACCACGGACCTCAAGGTCAGTGACATCGCGTTCATGGGGTTCAAACGATCTCGCGCGTCGTCGGGCCGGCCCCCTCGCGAGGAACTGCGGGAGTACGATATTCATCTCGTTGGTAAACGAAAATTGAATGTCTATGCCAGCGCTGAAACCATCACCGATCCCCACGGTTTTTTTGCCTGGCCGTTATCAGAGAACCTGGTCTACTACGAGTATTTTTTCTTTGCCCACGCTATCGTCGGACGAGAAGACAAAGAGCCCCTAGGGGCGTTGATGGTCAAAAACGGCATCGTCGACGAAAAAGACATCAATGCGGCGCTCGATCAGCAGACAGACAATCAGAACACCCCGATCGGGCAAATCCTGGTGGAACACCAGGTCCTCAAATCCGAAGAAGTGGCTGAGGCCGCCGCCCGACAAAGAGAGCAGGCCAAGCAGGGACGCCCCATGCGTCTCGGTGAAATCCTGACCGAGGCGGGTTTGACCACGGACGACCAGATCATGCACGCCTTAAAAGAACAGAAGAAGCGCAAGGGCAAACGCCTGGGCGAGGTACTGATCGAGCTGGGGATCGTCACCGAAGAAAACGTGGCGAAGACCCTGGCCAAAAAGTTCCATCTGCCCTTCGTCAATCTGGATGAAGTCGAGCTGAGCCCCGAGGCGGTGGCGGAACTGCCCGCCAACATGATTGAAAAATACAAGGTGTTTCCCTTTCAGGGGACCGAGAGCAAAATACTCGTGGCGATCAGCGATCCCCTGGCCATGGAGCCCCTCGACATGTTGCGCTTTTCTCAGTCGAAACAGATCGAGGAATACATGGTCATGCCCAGCCAACTGGACAAGTACATCCACACCTATCTCTCGGGCAGCGCGTCCCAGGTGGCAGAACTGCAGATGGACGATATTCTCGCCGAGCTGGGAGGGGACGACGACGATCTATCGGAAAAAAGCACCGATTTTCACGAGGCCCAAAAAGAGGACCCAGCGGTGACCAAGCTGGTCAATCGCATTATCGTGGACGCCTACCGGCAAGGGGCCTCGGACATTCACATCGAGCCCTATGGCAAATCGAGCGATATTGTCGTGCGCTTTCGCATTGACGGGGTTTGCGAAGTGTACCAAAAAATTCCGGCGGTCAACCGAGCCCGGATCGTGGCGCGGATCAAAATCATGGCGGAGTTGGATATTGCCGAACGCCGCAAGCCCCAAGACGGAAAGATACGCTTTCGCATTGCCAAACGGCTGGTGGAGCTCCGAGTCGCCACCATTCCCACGGTCAACGGCAACGAAGATGTGGTGCTGCGAATCCTGGCCGGGGCCGGGGCGATGCCGCTCAAGGAGATGCAGTTTTCCGCAGCCAACTTGGAGAACATCGATCAATTGGTGAAGCGTCCCTACGGGTTGGTGTTGTGCGTGGGACCGACCGGCTCGGGCAAGACCACCACCTTGCACGCCATGGTGGGTCACATCAACGATCATTCGCGCAAAATATGGACTGCAGAGGATCCGGTGGAGATCACCCAGTACGGCCTGCGGCAGGTCCAGGTCAAACCGCAGATCGATTTTACATTTGCCGCGGCCATGCGGGCCTTTTTGCGGGCCGATCCGGACGTCATTCTCGTCGGCGAGATGCGCGACCTGGAAACCGCCTCCATTGGCATCGAAGCGTCCCTCACCGGGCACCTCGTGTTATCCACCCTGCACACCAACAGCGCCGCTGAAACGATCACCCGTCTCATCGATATGGGCCTGGATCCGTTCAATTTCGGCGATGCCCTGCTGGGTGTCTTGGCCCAACGGCTGGCCAGGCGGCTCTGTACCAAGTGCAAGGCCCCCCACGCTGCGAGCCCGGCGGAGCTCGAGGAAATTGCCTCCTATCTGGGATCGGAGCGACTGGAGGCCAAAATGGAAAACGGTGCGTTGCAGCTGTGGCACGCCCCGGGTTGTGAGGCGTGCAGCGACAAGGGGTACAAAGGCCGGGTTGGCATCCACGAGCTCCTGGTGGCCAACGACGAGCTAAGGACCGCCATTCAGAAGAAGAAACCCGTAGACGAGCTCATCACCATCGCCAGAACCAACGGGATGCAGACCCTGATGCAAGATGGTCTGGAAAAGTCCATCACCGGGGATACCGATCTGCGGCAAGTGCTGTCGGTCTGCAATCGGTAACGCGGATTCTGACTTAGGGCTCGCGGAAAAATAAATGCCGAGTTTTGAGAGTGGAGGCGCAATTCTAACAAAGAGCGAGAAGCCTGAATACCCGGGGTATTTGGGCGCCGAGCGATGCCGGGAGAATTGATGGATCCTCTC
>JANQET010000137.1 GCA_028278265.1 Myxococcota bacterium | reverse complement strand
CTGGCGTTTTTTTCTCTTTTTGGTTTTCTTCTGGACGCCCCGTTTTTTCTTTTTACCCTTGCGCGGTTTGGCCCGCGTCTTTTCCATTTCGAGTTCAATCGTTTGATCCCGATCGAGCTCGAGGGTCTTCTCCAGCACCTTGTACCCCGGCGCCCGAACCCGCAGCACGGCCGGTTCACCGGCGGTCAACTTGAACCGTTTCGATTTGAGCCGCTTACCATTGAGTGACATTTTCGCCTTTCGGGGGACGCCGGCGAGTCTCACGCTAACCCGTTCGGCCACTTTGTTCGGTTCTGGGATCGGTTCGGCTGCCGCAGGTTCCGAGGGGTCGGGCTTATCGGCCACCTCTGGCAGCGCGCGGACAGTGTTCGTATCGGGTTCCCCTTGCTGGGGTGTCGGTGGCAGTGCCGGTTCTTTCTCAACCGGGGCCGTTGTGTCAACCGGAGGGTGTCCCAACTCGGCCGAGCTCTCCTGTCCGTCGCTGAACGCGATCACCAGCACGACGACCGTGACAATGGTCGCGGCCAAACCGCCGGCACCGTACATAACTCGCTTGGGCGATCGTCGAACGAGCTCGGCACCCCTTTCGGTCAATTGCCCCAGCAGCAGTTTGAACGAGGAGGGCTCCTCCGGGATCATCGAGGCCGAAGCGAAATCTTCCTCATCCTCGTCATCTTTTTGGGGTAACTCCTCTGTGGCGGCCCGGATGGCATCCTCTTCCGGTTCCACATTCACCGTGGTTACCGGTTCGGTCACCCGCGCAAAGGGAATCTCACTGATCGGCCGCTCCTCGTCGTGGAGTGAATAGGCTGCGGGCCACGCTGCCGGGACCGTGCTTCGCAGCGCCTTGACCGCGTTGGTGCTCATTTTCGAGAGCACCTCTCCTTGAAACGGCGTCAGGTCTTGAATCATCTCCGACGCGGAGCTCTGGCGCTCTTCGGGATTTTTGGCCAGTGCTTTGTCGACCACCGCACAGAGGCCATCGGGGATGCCTGGAAGTTTCTCTTCGAGACGGGGATGGGGCTCCATCAGCACGCGACTCAACACCTCGTTGAACGTCTCTCCGGGAAAGGGCAGATCCCCGGTCAGCATCACGAACAACAGCACGCCGGTGGCCCAGATGTCCACACGGGCGTCAATCTCTTTGATTCCGCGGGCCTGTTCAGGGGACATGTAGCCCGGAGTGCCCAGAATTGCTCCCGGTACGGTCAGAGAGACGTTGTCGGCCTGGCTCTTGTGCACCTTGGCCACACCGAAGTCGAGCAACTTGACCTCTTCTGCCCCTTTTTTGTCGATGGAGAGAAAGACGTTGGCCGGTTTCAAATCCCGGTGAATCACACCCTTTTCGTGGGCCGCATGCAGGGCTGAGAGCATTTGCAGGATCACGAAGATGACCCGATCCAGGGGCACCTGCCCGGCGCTCTCGATCAGGGCCTCCAGACTCTGTCCCTCGAGCAGCTCCATTACCATGTAGAGGGTGCCGTCCACCTCCCGGCCGATGTCGTAGATTTCAATGATGTTGGGATGCCCGATGGCGCTGGCCGCCTGGGCCTCGAGGATGAACCGTTCGACCGCCACCTCGTCGGCAGAGAACTCCGCGTGCATCACCTTGACGGCGACCCGGCGGTTCAGCACCACGTGACGCGCTTCATACACGCCACCCATGCCGCCTTCGCCGATCAGGCGGACGATTTCGTATTTCTCGCCGAGCGTTCTGCCGACGATCTCGCTCATCGCAGAACGGGTTGATCGATGACGTCCATACTTATAAGAGTATTTTAATCGCGAGGGGGGGCAAACCCTCTTGGTGCGGAAAAGGGATCGGCATGCGCATTATCGGAATCGATGAAAACGGACTCGGCCCCCTTCTCGGGCCGATGATCGTCACCGGCGTTGCCTTTGATGCCGAGGACTACGATCGGGAGGCGTTCTGGCAGGCCGCCGGTCCTGAGCTGCCCGCTGACGATTCAAAAGTGGTTTTTTCCAGCCGGCGGTTGGGCTCTGCCGAATTCGCCACGCTCAAGTGGCTGGTCACCTTGGGGGTGCGCCCCCGATCCCACCAGGCCGTGATCGAACAGATCGGGCTCGATGTGCCCTTTTCGCTCCATTGCGACGGGTCGGTACCACTCCCCTGTGCGCCGTTGACCAACCCCCTACCCCGCTTTTCCACCCAACCCCTGCCCTGCTCCGAACGCTACGGCGCGGCGCTCCATGCTGCGGGAGTGACGCCGGTGGCTGCGCGGGCGGTGGTGATCTGTCCCGGCCTGTTCAATCAACTGACCGAACCCACCGCTATGAACAAGCTGCGCCTCGATTTCGAGCTGATGTGCCGCCTGTTCGACGACTTGAGAGACACGAGCAGAACCGACACCCTGGCCCTGTGCGGCAAGATCGGTTCGACCAGAAGTTACGGCAAGTGGTATGCAGCGGCAGAGCGCCCGGGGTGGGCCGCGCAACGAGAAGAACGGGCTGAAAGCATCTATCGACACAGTGAGTGCGGCACGATGAGCTTTATCCGGGATGCAGATGCCGCTCACCTGCCGGTCGCTGTGGCGTCAATGATCGGCAAATATTTGCGGGAGCTGGCGATGGTCGAACTCAACCGGGCGCTCGATCCACAGGGACGGCCGGTGAGCGGTTATCGGGATCGCCTGACCGCCGACTTCGTCACCCGGACCGCGGCCCGGCGTGAGGAGTTGGGCCTTGCGGCCAACTGTTTTCTGCGCAACTCTTGACACCGGCGCCAATCCGTAAAAACACTATCGCCACGAATAGTTAGCACACAACAAGAGAGCGATTTTGATGAGCGAACGAGCGAGCGAAGAAAAACGAAACTTCATCCAAGAGATCATCGACGGGGATCAGCAAACCCGAAAGCATCAAGGCAAGGTGGCCACCCGTTTTCCGCCGGAGCCCAACGGCTATCTGCACATCGGGCACGCCAAATCGATCTGTCTCAATTTCGGCCTGGCCCAGGAGTACAACGGCAGCTGCAACCTGCGGTTCGACGACACCAATCCCAGCAAGGAAGACGAGGAGTACGTCCGCTCCATTGCCGAGGATATTCGCTGGCTCGGCTTTGATTGGGGGGAGCGCGAGCTGTATGCGTCGGACTATTTCGAACAGATGTACCACCACGCGGTGACGCTGATCAAAAAGGGCAAGGCTTATGTGGACAGCCTCTCTGCCGAGGAAATTCGCGCCTATCGGGGGACCTACACCGAGCCGGGCCGGGAGAGCCCGTACCGCAACCGCTCAGTCGAAGAGAACCTGGATCTGTTCGAGCGCATGCGCGCCGGTGAATTTGCAGACGGAGCCCACATCTTGCGGGCCAAAATCGACATGAGCTCCCCCAACATGAACCTGCGCGATCCGGCGATTTATCGCATTCGCAAAGCGACCCATCACCGCACCAAAGATGAGTGGTGCATCTACCCGATGTACGATTTTGCCCATGGCCTCGAAGACTCCATCGAAGGGATAACCCATTCGATCTGCACCTTGGAGTTCGAGGCCCACCGGCCGCTCTACGATTGGTTTCTCGAGGAGCTCGATGTTTTTCATCCCCAACAAATCGAATTTGCCCGGCTCAACCTGTCGTACACGATTATGAGCAAGCGCATGCTGCTCACCCTGGTCGAACAAGGGCATGTCAGCGGTTGGGACGATCCGAGAATGCCGACCATCTCCGGATTGCGGCGGCGGGGGTTCAGTCCGGAGTCGATTCGCGCCTTCTGCGAAAGGGTCGGTGTGGCCAAACGGGATGGCATCGTCGACGTGGCCCTGCTGGAACACGCCGTGCGGGAACATCTCAACGACACCACGCCGCGGGTGATGGCGGTGCTGAATCCTTTGAAGGTCGTCATCGAAAACTTCGCCGCAGACGAAACCGAATGGTTCGATGCGCCGTTCCATCCGGAAGATCCCTCGATGGGATCGCGCCGGGTTCCGTTGACCCGTGAGATTTTCATCGAACGGGATGATTTTCGCGAGGATCCACCCCGGAAGTGGCACCGTCTGGCCCCGGGACGGGAGATTCGACTGCGCTACGCCTGCCTGATCAAATGTGTCGAGGTGGTCAAGGATCCCAAGACCGATGAAGTGGTCGAGCTGCGCTGCACATGGGATCCCGCCTCACGGGGGGGCAGCTCACCGGACGGACGCAAGGTGCGGGGCACCTCCCATTGGGTCAGCGCGGTTCACGGGATCAAGAGCGAGGTGCGGCTGTACGATCGGCTGTTCAATGCGGCCAATCCCCTGGATGTGGGCCCGGACGAGACCTTTCACAAACACCTCAACCCGGATTCTCTCCAAGTACTGGGAGAGTGCCGCCTCGAACCGAGCCTGGCCAATGTAGCCCCTGAAGAGCGATTTCAATTTGAACGTTTGGGCTATTTCTGCGCTGATCGGCACGACCATCAATCCGGTAATCCCGTGTTCAACCACACCGTGACCCTGCGCGATTCATGGGCCCGTATCGAGCGCTCGCAACAAAAATCGAAAGCATCGCCCAAGAAACAGCAGACCGGCAAAAAGAAGCAGGTCGCCCCGGTGCCGGCCCGACCCGAAACAGGTGAAATTTCCATCGAGGCGTTCGCCAAGCTCGATCTGCGGGTGGCCCAGGTTTTGGAGGCGAGCCTGGTCGAAGGGGCCAAGAAGTTGATCCGACTGCAGGTGGATCTGGGCGAGGCGGGCCAGCGGCAGATCTTCGCCGGCATTCGCGCAGCTTATCCGGATCCCACGGTGTTGCTGGGGAAAAAAGTCATTGTCGTGGCCAACCTGAAGCCCCGGAAAATGTCGTTCGGAATGTCCGAGGGGATGGTGCTGTCGGGCAGCGGGGAGACCGGCACCTTTGTCGCCACCTTTGATGGGGATCTGCTCCCGGGCGACAAGATTTCCTGACGACTACCGTCCTCCGGGGGGCATGTGCGCGATCAGGTAGTCGGTGAGCAGCGATCGAATGTGCACCGTGGTGTTTTCGCCCTCTCTGATGCCGTGGGCCCGGTTGGGATAGGCCATCATGGTAAACGACTTGTTGTGTTCGATGAGTCGATTGATCAGGCGTTCGGTCCCCTGATAGTGCACGTTGTCATCGCCGGTGCCGTGAACCAACAGCAGGTTGCCCTGAAGGCGATGGGCGTGGGTGATCGCCGAACCATCGATATAAGCCTGCTCGTTTTGCTCGAGGGGGCCCATGTAGCGCTCCATGTAATGGGAATCGTACAATCGCAGATCGGCGACCGGTGCCACGGCGAGGCAGGTCTGAAAGAGATCCGGGTACTGAAAGATCAGATTGAGGGCCAACGAGCCTCCGCCGCTCCAACCGTGCACGGCAATGCGCGTCGAGTCCACATAGCCCCACGCGGTGATCACCCGAATGGCGGCTGCCTGGTCCGCTGCGGTGGAGATGCCGATGTTGGCGTAGGCGGCTTTGCGCCACACCCGTCCCCGGGGAGCGGCGGTCCCCCGGTTGTCGACGGCGAGGACCAGATAGCCCCGCTGCGCCAGAAGCTGAAGCCAGAGATCCCGCGTGCCACCCCAGCTGTTGCGCACCACCTGACCGGCCGGTTCACCGTAGAGATAGACAAACACGGGATACTTCTTGGTCGAATCGAAATCGTGTGGTTTGAGCCGAAAAGCGTCCAACTGTACGTCACCGCCAATATCCAATTGAATGAGCTCTGGCGGTCGATGTCCGATGGTGACGAGTTTCTCCCGCAACCTCTGATTGTCGACCAGGGTGCGTACCACGTTGTGTTCAGGCAGTTGGATCAGCTCGACGACCGGAGGGGATTTTTTCGAGGAATAGGTGTGGATAGCCCAAGCGCCGTTGCGGGAGAGCTGATAGTGGTGCGATCCCGGTGTGTTCTCGGGGGTGACGCGCTGGGCTCGGCCCGTGCCGTCGAGTTGGGCCCGATAGAGGTAGCGTTCGGCCGGAGAATCCGGCGAGGCGATAAAGTAGAACAGGCCCCGGCCCAGGTCCACACCGGCGATGCGGATGACGTCGTATGCTTCTGATGTCAACAGTACATCAGTACCGCTCGCCCCATCGACCGCATAGGCGTGTTGCCAGCCGTCCCGCTCGCTGAGCCAGAGAAAGCGGTTTTGGTCCCCGAGGAAGTGATCGATGGCGCGAACCTCGAGCCAACGGTCGTCTCGCTCCAGGTAAATCTCTCTCGCGTCTCCGCTGTTGGCGTCAGCGAGGAAGAGCCGATTGCGATCCTGACGGCGATTCAATTGCTGAATCAAGAGGGACGGAGAACCGGGTATCCAGCTCATGTGCGGCAGGTAGAACCGGCTCGCCTCAGCGGGAAGTTTCATCCAGGTGGTCGGCCCGCCGGCGACGTCGATCACGCCGATGCGGCAGGCGGAGTTGGCCGTGCCCACCTTGGGATAGGCAAAGGTCTTGAGCGTGGGGTATTGGGTGTCAGTGGTGTTGATCAGGTGGTACTTGCCCACAGCCGACGTGTTCAGCTGCCAATAGGCGATTTGTCGACCGTCAGGACTGAAGTGGTAGCCCACCCGCTTGCCGAATTCTTCTTCATACGCCCAATCGAACGTGCCGTTGATCACCTCGTCTGATCCGTCGTGGGTCAGCTGAAGCACCTTCCCTCCGGGGAGCTCTTCGACGTATAAATTGTTGTGGTGTACGTAACCCACCCGTTTACCGTCCGGGGAGAACTTGGCGAACATCAGCGTCGAGGGCTCAGCCTCGGCGCCCAACTGGGTGAGGGTTTTGTTCTGCCGGTCGAAAATCCAGTAATCCCCGCGGGTTGCTTTGCGCCAGACCCGCTTGGTGTTGGTGAAAATCAGGACGTGTTGTCGATTCGGCGAAACGGCAAATTCGTCGATGGTCAGGGGGACGTTCTTCCCCTCTGGGACCAGCTGGGAGGCGGAGACAAAAATCTCCTCGTCGCCCGTGGCGCTGAAGTACTGCACCAGGTCTTTCCCCTTCGAGTCGGACCCACTGGCCTGGGCCACCCAGAACCCGGTGCCATCGTCGAATTCGACGATCTCAGCGAAACGCTCTGTTTCGAATTCGTCGCCACCGAAAATTCGTTCTACGGTCAATCGGCCCGTCGATGGTGGTGTGGGATCGATGACCGCGGGATTGGTGGCGGGTTTGGGGATGCAGGCGCAGCCCCAGCCCAAGGCGAGGGCTGCGAAGAGAGTGAGTATGGATTCGCTGGGGGTACCCCGGTACAGGGAAACCCGTGGGAATGGATGAGATCGCAAGAGCTATCCTCCTAGTGATGTGGCTTTTTGGCCAATGCCTGTAATTTTAGAGTGCGGAGACGAGGGTTTTGCCGAGCTCGGCAGGGGTGGGGCTGACCTTGACGCCGGCTTCTTTCAGCGCGGCGATTTTTTCTGCGGCCGTGCCCTTGCCGCCGGCGATGATCGCTCCGGCGTGGCCCATCCGTTTTCCCGGAGGTGCAGTGGCGCCGGCGATGAACGCGGCAACCGGTTTTTTCATGTTGTCTTTGATGAACGCAGCGGCTTGCTCTTCTGCCGTGCCGCCGATCTCTCCGATCATCAACACCGCGTCCGTATCATCGTCCTGCTCGAATTGGGTCAGGGTGTCGATGAAGTCCATTCCGCCGACCGGATCGCCGCCGATCCCGACACAGGTCGATTGACCGTAACCCAGCGCGGTCAGCTGACCAATCGCTTCATAGGTCAGCGTTCCGGAACGGGAGATCACCCCGATGCGTCCGGGCCGGGTCACCTGGTGTGGGGTGATGCCCAGTTTCTGTTTGATCGGCGGAGCGATCAGACCAGGGCAGTTCGGTCCGACCAACCGGGTCTTGCTCCCTTCGAGAAAGGCCCGCACTTTGAGCATGTCGACCGTCGGGATGCCCTCGGTGATACAGACCGCCAAGGTCATTCCGGTCTCGATACACTCCATGATCGCATCCCCGGCAAACGGCGCGGGAACGAAAATCACCGAAGCGTTGGCCCCGGTTTGTCGTTGGGCTTCGGCGACCGTATCGAAAATCGGCACTTTGTCGTCGAATTTTTGTCCGCCCTTGCCCGGGGTAACCCCGGCCACCAAGGTCGTGCCCGCGTCGATCATTTGGCGGGTGTGAAACGAACCGGCGCCGCCGGTGATGCCCTGTACCAGAACACGGGTCTCTTTGTTTACTAGAATTGTCATCTCGCCACCTCCTATCCCCGAGCCAGTCCGACAACGAGCTTGGCCCCGTCGGCCATGTCCGCTGCCGCGTTGATTTTCAAGCCCGAGTCCGCCAGGATTTTCCGGCCGATATCCACATTGGTCCCCTCGAGACGGACCACCAGCGGAACGCTGATGCCCATCTCCTGCACTGCCCCGACAACCCCCTCGGCAAGCACGTCGCAACGGAGGATACCACCGAAAATATTGACGAAAATCGCCTTGACGCGATCGTCGGTAAGGATGATCTTGAAGGCCTTTTTCACGGTCTCCGCATCGGCACCGCCCCCCACATCGAGGAAGTTGGCCGGCTCACCCCCTTCGTGCTTGATGATGTCCATTGTCGCCATCGCCAGCCCGGCGCCGTTGACACAGCAGCCGATGTCCCCGTCCATCCCGACGTATGAGAATCCGAGCGCTGCCGCTTCCGCCTCGACCGGATTCTCTTCGGTGGCGTCGCGCATCTCCTCGTGGGACTTCTGTCGATAGGAGGCGTTGTCGTCGAAGTTGATCTTGCCGTCCAGGGCGATGATGTCGTCTTGCTTGGTGACCACCAGGGGGTTGATCTCCAGCAACGAGGCGTCCTCACGAATGAACAACTCGGTCAGCGCCTGCATGATTTTGACCCCCTTGCCCACCTGTTTGCCGGTGAGCCCCAGCCCGAAGGCGAGCTCCCGCGCTTTGAACGGCAGCAGCCCGGTTTTGGGATCGAACCACGCCTTGAGAATCTTCTCCGGTGTGTTGGCCGCGACCTCTTCGATCTCCATCCCGCCCTCGGTGGAGGTCATCAAACAGATCTGACGTTTTTCCCGGTCGACCACCAGCCCGACATAGAGCTCTCGGGCGATATCCATGCCCTGCTCGACCAGCAGTCGTCCGACCTGTTTGCCTTCGGGACCGGTTTGGTGGGTGATCAGGTTCATTCCCATAATTGCTGCAGCCGCTTGGTTGGCCGCCGCTGCCCCCTGGACCACCTTGACACCACCACCCTTGCCCCGGCCACCGGCGTGAATTTGCGCCTTGACCACGACCGTTTCATTGTTCGTTTCCTTGATCAGCTCCGTGGCGATTTGCTCGGCTCGCTGCACGTCGAACGCGACATCCCCCTGAGGCACCGGGATGCCGTATCGCCGGAACAGTTCCTTGGCCTGATACTCGTGAATTTTCATTCCTCACTCCTTCGCTGACGAATAACCCAAAAGTCTTCACCTCGTTTGGGCGTACTACCACGCGAATTTCCCGGGGAAAAGGCAAAAAATCACTCGTTTTTGTCTCAACAGGGGCTGAAAATCGGTTTGTCGACGCTCGACCGTGGGGAATGGGAACTAATTATGGAGCAACGAGTCGAGGAACCGGGCGATCGTGGCGATCAAGGAGGTCCGGGGGCGACCCACCGCGCGACAGGTGCAATCGTCTTGAGAATCGGGATCTATGCCGCTGACTTCCAGCTCGGCGGTGGCGGTCGCCACAACGCCCACTTGTCCGGTGATCGGATCCTCGAACACCTGCTCCGCGGTGACCACGATCTCGTACACACCGGGCGTGTACGGCTTAAAATAGACCTCCCGCCTGTTGAAGTAATTGTACTCAAACGGCGTGGAGACAGTGGTGGCCCCCAAGTGATTGTGGAGCTCGCCGTTTCCACCGCGTACCTCCCATCGATACCGCAGCGCACTGCTGTGCCGGTTGGCGAACAGGCGCAAGAGGATGGTGTCACCGGTTCCGTAGAACAGCACGCGGGGGGTATAGACGGTGAAGGTCGCCGATTTGGGGGAGAGGCACTTTTCGAAGTCCCCCCTGACCACATAGCAAAAGGCGTGCTCCTCCCCTTCCTTCTTCACATCGCAGAGGGGATCGCCGGAGCCATCCAGCTCGAAGTAGTCCCCCAAGCCGTCCCGATCCAAATCCGCTTGGTCGGGATTGGAATGCTCGGGGCAGTTGTCAGTGCTGTTGGTGACACCGTCCCCGTCCCGGTCGTAATCACACAGATCACCCACCCCGTCGCCGTCCATATCGGGTTGTACACCATTGACCGCCGGATTGACCATTGATGGACAGTTGTCATTCCACTCGGCGCCGTCTTCGAATAGCGTGAAATCCTCGACACCGTCCCCGTCACTGTCCCGGTTGCAGTCCGTGGTCACACCGTAGGGGCAGTTGTCAGAGAGGTTTTCGACCTCATCTCCGTCAATATCGTCGTCGCAGAGATCGCCGATCTCGTCCTCATCGAGATCCCCCTGGTTCGGGTTGTGGGCCCAAGGACAGTTGTCCACTCCATTGAGAATGCTGTCCCCGTCCGCATCATTGTCGCAGGGATCGCCGATACCGTCCCCGTCCAGGTCGGCCTGATCGGCGTTTTCGAATTTGGGGCAGTTGTCACACACATCTCCGGTACCGTCTTCATCGATATCGGATTGATTGTTGTTCACGATAAGGGGACAGTTATCCTCATCATCATCGTGCATATCATCGTCGTAATTGTTCGCCGTTTGATAGAAGCCCTGATTTCCCCACTTTCCGGCTACGGAATCCGGTGTTTCGCATTCACCGGCCAGATAATCGCAGTCCGTGTAGTCGATGCCCTGGCCCAAAGCGGCGGGGGATATCAACATAATTGTGATCAAAAAAAACAGAGAATGCTTCGGCAATTTCATCGAGTGTACTCCTCAAGTGGTTCGCGCATTCTAGAATATCTCACCCGCAAAGGCCAGTACCACAAACAACGATGAAATCAAGGCCTTGCTACAGGCCCTATGTCCGGAATATAGTCCCCCGTCGAGAAGCATATAGTGAAGCTTCCCGAGGGGGCGCGATCAACCCCGCGCTCCAGTGGAGGATCGAATGGGCAACCGCCTTAGCTGGATAATGATGATAGTTGTTGGAATTTGCAGCGCCTGTAACGAAGAAACCGTTAAAATCGACCCACCGGTGCCGTTCTTCAGCGTCTCCGAAATCAACATGTGCAACAAGCAGCCCGGTGAGACGTTCACCTGGGATAACTTTCAAATCCGCAATCTCGGCGGCATGCCGCTGGTGATCAGCAACATCGAGGTCAGGGGGGATGCCAATTGCGCCTTTCGCTGCTACCGTGAAGCGGCAGATGGTGAGCCGGAGGGTCAGGTTGTGCCATGTCCTCAGGAGGAGGAGAAGAAGGCCGGTTATCAACTCACTATCGAAAGCCTTGATCTCCGGTTGGTGCGGATCGAATACACACCGAGTCAGGCGGGGGTGACCGACAGCGCAGCGCTGGTGATCACCAGCAACGCTGCGGACTACTTCCTCCCCGCCCAGGACAACGCTATCGGCGCGGACCTGGTCAAGTTGCCCGCGGACGGCGGGAAAGCCGTCATTCCTCTCTGCGGACAGGGAATCCTGGACACGGACACCGACACGGATACGGACACCGATACAGGAGAGCGCTCACCCAACACATACCCATCGCTCCTGATGGACACCGATTCCGATTCAGACACCAGCGGGGACGCCGATGCGGATTCGGATGCAGACACGGATGCCGATACAGACGCAGATTCGGATACGGACGTCGATACTGACACGGATGCCGATACCGATACCGACGTAGATGGTGACACGGATACGGACATTGATACCGATGTGGATGCAGACACGGATTCCGATACAGACGCCGACACCGACACGGATACCGATTCGGACACGGACACCGACACTGATACGGATAGCGATACCTCTTTTTTCGATCCGACGATTTTATGCCCCGAGTGTGTTGAACCTGCCCCCGGTGCGCCCTGGTGCCAGTCCGGGTACGGTAGGTACCGGAAGCAGCTCATGAACGAGGGCGAGCAGACCCCAAAGGGCAAGAAAAGCCAGTTGAAAATCGCCATCTCGTGGTGGCTGGTGATTCTCCAGGCAATCCTCGTCCGCTACCTCAAAATCAACGATAGCTGGATCGAGCAGGTCGCCCGAACCGCCCGCAAAGGGCCGGTGATCTTCGTGTTGCGCAACCGCAGCCTGTTTGATTTTCTCTGTTTGCGGGGCATCTGTGCCCGACATGGGCTGCCGCCAATCTCCTTTGTGTCGGGGTTGTCGTCATTCACTTTCTCTCCGTTCTGGCTCTGGCTGTTGCGGTTGTTTTGCCGCAAGACGGTGGAGGCCCGTCGTGCGGATCTATCGCAGAAACTGGCGATCGGCGGCGCGGCGGTGGTGTTTTTGAGGCGCCCGGCAGTAGCCGGAGCCCTGGGCAGCCAATCGGTCAAAGAAGATGGGGTGCGCTTGGCGGTCGAGACGCAAGCCTCACTCAATCGGCCGGTGATGGCCCTGCCCACGGTTTTCTTGTGGGGCGAACACGCAATGTATCGCTTGCCCCGCCGGATGGATTTCGTCTTCGGATCCAATGAATATCCCCGCCTGTTGCGCTCTTTTTGGCTGCTCCTGCGCCGACGTTCGGTTCATGAGCTGTGCGCTGGCCAACCGCTGGATTTGAGCGCCATTCGCCAGGAGCGCAGCCCCCAAAACGAAGTGCTTTCGGGAATCGTTCGAGCGGGTATCGGTCGGCAAATAGAAGAGATTCGCCGCTCACGGCTCGGCGGGCTGACCAAACCTTCGGCCCGCATCAAGCATGAGGTGTTGACCAGTCCGCGCCTGATGAAAGAGCTGCAGGCCATCGCCGCTGATGAGAACATTCATGCTGATGAGGTGACCCCCCGGGCCCGGGCGATTATCCAGAAACTGGCCACCGATTTTCGCCCCCGCGTATTGGCCATGTTGGCGGCATTCATGGCGGTGGTGTGGAAGCGCATCTACACCGGCCTCGAGATAGAGCCCGAGGACGTAGCGCGCCTCAAAGCGGTCGTGGCCCAAGGCCCCACATTGATTTTGCCGACCCACAAGAGCCACATCGACTACCTCGTGCTCTCCCAAGTGATGCAAGACTACGGCATCATGTTGCCCCACATTGCCGCGGGGCAGAATCTCGCCTTCTGGCCGCTGGGATGGGTCTTCCGGTCTTCCGGTGCCTTCTTCATCCGACGGCGGTTCATTCACGATCGGTTCTACACCGCTGTGGTGAATGCTTACGTTCGCCGCTTGATTCAAACCGGCTATGCCATCGAAGTGTTTATCGAAGGGGGGCGGTCCCGCACTGGAAAAATGCTTCGCCCCAAGGGGGGAATGGTGGAGATGGCGCTCAAAGCTGTAGCCGACATTCCCCAGGCCAATTTGAGCATTGTCCCTGCGTTCATCGGATACGAGCGGGTGATTGAGGAGCGATCGTACGTCGACGAAATAGAGGGTCGACCCAAGCAGGCCGAAAACATCACGGGATTGCTCAAATCGACCAAGGTGTTGTTCAGTCGCTACGGCCGTCTTTATGTTCGCATCGGCAAACCGTTTACCGTGGCCGATGTGATGAACGAGCTGCAGGTGGGGCGGGAACAGCTGCAGAAGTTGGCCCATCGACGCGCCGTGGCTCAGGCGATTGCCATGCGCAACCTGCACGAAATCAATCGCATCACCGTGGTCACACCATCAGCAGTGCTCTCGACCATCCTGTTGACCCATCGGCCGAATCAAATCGACCACCAAGAGTTTCGCCGCCAGGCGATCTGGCTCTGCCGTGTGCTGGTCAAAACGCAAGCCACCTTGAGTCCGATGCTGCAAAGTTGGTTGCAGGCCGATGGCGTTGATCAGCCGAAAGACCTCATCGACAAGGCGATCAAGGCGTTCGTGAAAATGGGGCGCATCGGCGTGGAGAAGAAGAGCGATCCGGTTGTCTACCACATCAAAGAGGGGCAACGGCTCCCGCTGGATTATTACAAGAACAACATTATCCATTTTCTGGTTCCGTTGAGCCTGCTCTGCACGGCCTGTCTCATCGAGGGGGACGAGTGTGAGCGCCATGTCTGGCTCAGGCGGATGGCGTTGTCATCGCGGTTGTACCACTGGGAATTCTTCTCACCGGCCTGTGACCTGGGCCAAGAGGAGCACGAATCAACAGAGCTCGATACCATGATTCAACAAGGGATCGAGGTCCTCGAGAACCAAGATGTACTCGAGCTCAATGGGGATCGATTGAAGATTCTCGATCGGACCCGGGCGCTGTTTCTCTCCCACCTGTTGCTCAATTTTCACGAGCTCTACTTTGCCGCATTGACGGCGATTCGGGAAAAGGCGTTCAAGGAGTCCACCGGCAGCCCGATCAAACGGGCCACCGCCATAGCAGAGAAACGCTATGCCCAAGGGGAGTTTATTCGACCGGAGGGGCGGACCAAGGTCAACCTCCAAAACGCGATCCAAACCTTCAAGGATTTGAAGATTCAGCGGATCAACAACGCCGAAGAGCCGTTCGAAGAGCAAGCCCTGGGAACACAAATCCTCACCTATCTGGAGCAAGCGGTCCGACTGCGGTGAGTAACAATTCGGATGTCCGGTGGTGGACCGGTAGGGCGGCAGTTTAGCTGCCGCCGAACACAACAGCTGTTAGCGCGTTCGGCTGGAATAACTAACTAAAAGTGGCGAATTCGATTTGGTGCTTTTTGTTGACCATCAGGAAAGAATCGTCATCGAGGCGGATAAATCCCTCAGCCGGTTGTTCGAGACACGCGGAGGACTGTACCAACACGGCGAGGAGATTGTCGTGATGAATCCCCGACTCCTGACCGGCCTCACCGGGTTGAATCGAACTGCGGCAAACCGTGCAGTTGGAGATGCCTTCAATCGACGTGTAGTCCACCGGAATCCCGCGGCTCAGTATGACGACACTGTACCCGTCCGACACCACTGCTGAGCCGGCGGATGGCTGGTGTCCGGCCCCTTTGGCCAACTCGTCGGCCATCACGAAGGCGCGCCGTAACCCCCCGCGAATCAGGTCCACGCCCAGGTCCGGGCGATCGAGCAACCCCTCATCATAGAGAAAAGACAAGAAAAGATGAAACAGGTGTTCCGAGTCGGTGTCTCCGCGGATATTGCGCAGGACGAACGGGGGCATCGAATCGCGCATTTTGTCCCGGTAGTCATCAAACCCGTCCAAGGTGCCGTTGTGGGCAAACAGCCACTCCTTGAACCGAAACGGATGGGTGTTTTCACGGCGGACTTGGCCAACGGTCGCTCGTCGATGGTGCATGATCACCAGATCGGCCTCAAGACCGTCGACTATCGATTCGACGTCGAGAACTTCGCCTTGTTCCCTGGGTTCGATTCGTTGAAGTACCTCCCCGACGTGGTAGCATCCGAGCCCCCAACCACCGGCGGTCGTCGGCGCCATCCGCAACTTCTCGATGTACGGATGCACAGCGCAGGCGACATTGGATTCCTGATTTATCGAAAGTGTCCAAAAATGCGACATGTGTGTTTTCTTATCGTTTCAGCCGGCTCGACAGTGCCGGGTTCCCGTTGCGATGAACAACCGTTGCGAGAGGCAATGCAGTTACTGCCCTTCGCTTTCATCCGGTTCGACGTTCCTCGACCCGTCGCGGTCCGGTTTGGCAGCATCGCGAATCATCGCTTCGGTCTTCTTGTTCACCGTGAAATCCGCCACCCGTTTTATAATGTAAAACAGGACAAAGACGGCCACGCCGACGATCGCCACCCATTTGAAAAAACTGAGATCGATCCCCGTTGGCGACGCCATTGGGGTACAGCCCAAAGTCGTTGTGAGAAAATGGCCAGCGTTCACGGCGTGTTTACCCCTTGAAAATTCAACAAGATCGTTGACCTCTGTATAACCCCAAGTTCACTGGCCTGGCAAGCTGACCGCGACGATTAATCGGTGATAAATTCGGCGCATTGTCGAACTGTCTGTAATGATTTTTATTTTTTTGACCATTTTTGGGGGTTGATTTTCCTTTTTTTTACCAGCTTAGTGTGTAAAATTCCTCGGAATTTTAATTGGTATTGCTGCGTTAAACGTCAATTGGCGATATTTTTTAAGAAGGTATAAAGATGCTTCCCAATTCGTTTTTCCCCACCAAGCTGTTTTTTACGCGGGGCGTCGGTATTCACCGCCACAAACTCCAATCGTTCGAGGGGGCGCTGCGCAAGGCGGGGATTGCCCATCTCAATCTGGTTCAGGTTTCCAGTATTCTTCCTCCCCGCGCCAAAATCATCACCCGCGCTGCAGGACTGAAATTGGTGCAACCCGGACAGGTGACCTTTACCGTGCTGGCGCAGGCAGATACCTGCGAACCCAATCGGATGGTCGCCGCCTCGGTGGGGTTGGCTGCACCGGCCGACAAGGATCACTACGGGTACTTGAGCGAGCATCACTCCTATGGCGAGACCGCTCGAAAATGCGGGGACTACAGCGAGGATCTCGCCGCTTCGATGCTGGCCAGTACCTTGGGTATCGATTTTGATCCGGACACCCATTACGACGAGCGAAAAGAGATTTTCCGCATGAGCGGGAGGATCGTACACACCAGAAGCATCACCCAGTCCGCGCGGGGCAACAAAGACGGACTATGGACAACTGTGGTTGCCGCGGGGGTGCTGCTGCCCTGATCGACGATAGCTTGGGGAGAATAGCATGTCGTTTACAATCGATTTTGGTTTTGAAGAAGCGGGCGCCCCCTGGGACAGGGCGAAAATGGCGATTCTGTTCGTCAGCCGAACCGAACCGACCGACTTGGGCCGGCTCCCCGGGCCAACGGCGATCGCCGACGCCGCCCGCTATGTGGAGATGTTCGAGCTCCAGTCAGGCATCACCCCGGGCGAAGTGGGGACCTACGCGGAAGTGATCAACCAGCCCGATCCCCTGCCCGCTGTCGCCGAGCAGGTGGTCAGCGCGAAAAACGGCGGAAAGCTGGCAGTCGTTGTCGCCGACGATCGGCGATGTACCGAGCATTGTTGCACTGAAAACCTGGTCGCCCTCTGGGGCAAACTGGGGCGGGCCGAGGCCGATGAGGGGCAACTGATGGAGAACCGTTCGTCGGTGTTTGCCGGGGTTCGCGCGGCGACGTCGACCGCCTTCAAGACGATTCCCGGCAGTGTGACCATTATCACGGCGCGCCGGCTCAATCAGGAGCAACAGACACTTCAGACCGCCCTCCAACGAATGGACCAACCGGTCTATCTGAGTATCGATGTGGACGTTCTCTCCCCGGGGGTGGCCCAGACACCCCGTTCGCTCGAGCCCGGTGGTTTGTCGTGGTACGCACTCGTGGATGCGATGACGACGGTCGCTCACGGACCGGGTATCGCCGCGGTCGAGCTCGTGGGAACCCAACGGATCAATCCGCGGTCACCTTGCGCTGCCCTCTGCGCGCAGCTTCTCGTCAAGCTCGCCGGGGTCCATTATTTTGCCAAGACGTTGCGATGAGTGGCGCACCTGAATATGTCGCCCTCATCCCGCTTCCGTTCGAGGCGACGACGTCATTTTTGACCGGAACGATTCACGGTCCGGCGGCCATCCTGCGCGACCTGGAACGAATGGATACCTTTGACTTCGAGCTCGGTCGGGATCCGTTCGGCCACAAATCGTACTCCGTGATACGCCCCCACGGCACCGAGACCTTGACCGCTCAGGTTCAACAATCCCTCGCCTATCGCGCCGTGTTCGATGTGCTGGAGCAGGGGGGATTTCCGATATGTCTAGGTGGAGAGCACACGGTTTCCCTCGGCCCAATTCGAGCGGCGCGTTCGCAGGGGGAGATCGGCGTGATCCAACTGGATGCCCACGCTGACCTTCGAAATGAGTACGAGGGCGATCTGATGAGCCACGCCTGCGTGATGAGACGGGTGTTGGAGATGAGCTGCCCCACACTTGCCATCGGCGTTCGGGCAATCAGCAAGGGTGAGGCGGAGGTGATTCAAGACGGAAAGTTGCTCCAGGTCTCTGACCGCCAGGCGATGGCCTCAGAGAAGTGGTACGAGTTGCTCGACGCCCTACCCTCTCGGATCTACCTCACCGTGGACATGGACGTGTTCGAGCCCGCCGAGGTCTCTGCTGTGGGGACTCCCGAACCGGGCGGGTTGAGCTACGAAGTGGTCTGTGATTTTTTGCGCCGACTGTTCAAGCTCAAGCACGTGGTCGCCGCCGATGTGGTCGAGTTGATGCCCGGCAGTGACGACGCAGCGTCGATTCGAACGGCAGCGCGGTTGGTCAGCTTCGTCGCCGGATTGAAATGTTGAGCTGATGCGCGCGATGATTCTCGCCGCCGGTCTGGGCACCCGGCTCAGACCGTTGACCGAGCTGCTCCCCAAACCGATGATGCCGGTGGTCGGCGTGCCCAATATCGTCCGCGTGATTGAACAGCTCAAGCGGCACGGCATTGTCGAGGTGGCGATCAACCTCTTCCATCACGGAGAGGTGATTGAACGGGCGCTGGGGGACGGTTCGCAGCATGGCGTCTCGATCACCTACCTGCGGGAACACAGCTTGTTGGGCACCGGAGGAGGGATAAAAAACGCCCTGTCCGTGCTGGGAGAGCGGACGTTTGTCGTGATCAACGGCGATATCCTGTTTGCCCCTGACCTGACGAGGGCGCTGGCAGCGCATCGGCGTACCGGCGCATTGGCCACCCTCGTCGTCCGATCCGATCCCGAGGCAGAGCGATACGGGGCGATCGGCCTCGATCACGGTAGGCAAATCCGTCGGCTGGTGTGGGAGGGGGACCGTTCCGCTACAATTAATACATATATGTTCACCGGCGTGCATATCCTCGAACCCGAAATCGGCGAATTCCTGCCCGATGAGGGGTGCATCGTTCGCCGGACCTACATTCCGCTTCTGCAACGGGACGAGCGGTTGTTCGGCTGCCCTGACGGCGGCTTGTTTCGCGACATCGGCACACCGGCACAGTTTCTCCAAACCAATCTCGACTTGGTGCTCGGTCGAGAAAGCCTGCGGGGGTACGACGCACCTGATGAGGGCCTTTACGTCGGCCGGGATGTCATCGTCGGCCGGGGATGCGTGCTTCATCCCGGTGCGATCATCGGTGATGGGGCGCAACTCGCGCCGGGGATTCAGGTGTGCCGAACCGTCGTCCTGCCCGGCGCCAGAGTTGTCGAGGACGTCACAGAGGGTATCGTCTCACCCTACGGGTGCATCATCTACCCCTTTCGCAGCGAAACCTCCGTTTAGCCATTTACCCCACGTTGTAAGAAGTTGTATAGTAACTGCGACTATGAGGGTTCCCAGGGCAACAAACACCAACGCAAACCTCACATCAGGAGAAAAATACATGTCATATCCAGTGGAGACTCTAGAACCGACAGTGGTGTGGAAGTATTTCGACAGGATTCGTCAAATTCCCCGCGGCTCGGGTAACGAGGCAGCGCTGGGCCAGGCTATTCTCAGCTGGGCTCACGACTGTGGCTGCGAAACCGATCGGGATCAAACGGGAAATATCGTGGTTCGAGTGCCGGCGAGCGCGGGCTGTGAGAACGCCCCGATCATCGTCATTCAGGGCCATCTCGACATGGTCTGCGAAAAGAATGCGGAGCGGGAATTCGATTTCGAAAAAGATCCCATCGAACTCGTCCGCAACGAGGATTGGATTGCGGCCAACGGGACAACCCTGGGGGCCGATAATGGAATCGGTCTGGCCATTGCGTTGAGCTATCTCGAGTCGTCCGCGCCGAAACACGGACCGCTGGAGTTACTGTTCACGGTCAATGAGGAGACCGGACTGGTCGGGGCGCGGGCCCTCCAACCGAATTTTGTTCAAGGCCGGTTGCTGTTCAATCTGGATTCTGAAGAGGATGGGGTCTTCTACGTTGGCTGCGCCGGAGGCAAGGACTCAGACGTCGAGCTGGCCGTGAACCGGCGTCCTGTCCCGGAGAACCTCACCGGATTCACGATTGAGGTCAAAGGACTTCGCGGGGGGCACTCCGGACTCGACATCGTTCACAATCGCGGAAATGCCACCCGCCTGCTCACCCGTGCCCTGCAAGCGTTGTCCGAACGGGTCGAACTGGCGCTGGTTTCGATCAGCGGCGGCGACAAGCACAACGCGATTCCCCGGGAAGCAACCGCGGTGGCCTTTATCGATCCCGCTGGGGTCGATGCGGCCGAACAGGTGCTCAAGGACCAGCTGGATAAATTCCAGGAGGAGTTTCAAACCGGTGAACCGGACATCGCACTGACCATGACCCCAAATGATGCAGCCGGTGAACCGCTCGACGCAAAGAGCCAACAGCAGGTGCTGGGCGTGTTGTTGGGATTGCCCCATGGAGTGCTGGCGATGTGTCGCGATGTCCCCGGCATGGTGGAGACCTCATCGAACATGGCGCGGGTACGCGTCGAAGAGGACAAACTGGCGATTCTCAACAGCACACGATCGTCGGTTGGTGCGGCGCTCGATGGTGCGATTACGCAATTATCTGCGGTGGCACGCTTGGCCGGTGCCAGTTTCGAGGCCGACGAGGGCTATCCCGCTTGGAAACCCAACATGGAGTCGTCGATGCTGGCCAAGGCTCGTGAAATGTGGAAGAAAGTTCACCAGAGCGACGCTGAGTTCACCATTATTCACGCCGGGCTCGAGTGTGGCATCATTGGGGAGAAATATTCCGGAATGGACATGATCTCCATCGGTCCAACGATCGAGTTCGCCCACTCTCCCGAGGAACGGGTGTCCATCACCTCAGTGGCTCGGTTGTACGAATTTGTCTGGCAATTTATCGAGGAACTGGCCCGCGGCTAATTGCAACTGACCGCTTTTCTTGCCTAAAAAGTCACCTGTAAAAAAAAGTGTAATCTCAGCTTCACACAAACCGATTCCTATACTAGAATTGTATTAATTAATTTTGGCTGAAATTGTTTTGCCAATGGAAAGAAGCGTTGACCATCTTTCTTAAACGACTATACTACTCGCTTTTATCACTAGGGATCAGTCATATTTCTACGATGTAGTTTGGCTGTAAACACAAATGATTTTTGGCAAATATCAACTGTTGGAACTTTTGGGCCGCGGGGGCATGGCCGAGGTATTCAAGGCCAAGTCCTATGGGGTCGAGGGGTTTGAGAAGCTCCTCGTCATTAAGCGGATTCTACCCAACTTCACCAACAACGCCCGCTTTGTCGAGCTGTTGATCAACGAAGCCAAAATCGCCGTCTCGCTGAACCACGCCAATATCGTTCAGGTGTTCGACCTGGGCAAGGTGGTCGACTCCTACTACATCGCAATGGAGTATGTGCAAGGACTCGACCTGGCCAACATGCTCAAACTGTGTCGGCGCCTGCACCACTCCCTGCCAATCGAATTGACCGCCTTTGTCGGATCTGAGATTGCAAAGGGGTTGGACTATGCCCATCGCAAGCGAGATCAACACCTCGAGCCCCTGAATATCATTCACCGGGACATCAGTCCGCACAACATTCTCGTCTCCTTCGAAGGGGAGGTGAAAATCACCGATTTTGGTATTGCCAAAGCCAAAATCACTTTGGACGAAAAAGAGGCCAAGATTATCAAGGGCAAGCATGCCTACATGGCGCCTGAGCAAGCCCGGGGTAAGCCCCACGATCGCCGGGTGGACATCTTCTCCCTCGGCGTCATGCTCTATGAGATGATCGCCGGCCGGAACCCGTTTCGCGGAGAACCCTCCGCCGATATTCTGCGCCGCATCAAGACCAAGGCCTACCCCACCCTGCGACAGCTCGAGCTGGAACAAGAGATTCCCGAAAAGCTGGAGGAGATCGTCAACCGGGCGATGGATCCGGATCCGGACAAGCGCTTTGCCGACGCCGGTGAGATGTACGAGTGGCTGATCGCCTTTCTCTACAGCACCGGGGCCCGGGTGGGCGCACACACCTTGTCCACTTTTCTCGATGAGATTCAGCAGGGGGCCAAGGACGCGCCGGTCGATTCCGAACGGGCCGAACTGGCGATGGCCTTTGGCGCCGGATCGGGCCCCAGCAGCGTCTCGGCGCTGAGCGCCACCGGGGACAGCACCTCTGATATCACCTCGGTACAGGTGCCGTCGGGAACCAAAACAGACGAGAAGTCGACCACCACCGGTTCGAGCAGTATCTCTGCGGAGCTGCGCGATGTCACCTTGTTGGCCGTGGAATTCGCCGGACCGACACCGTCCAACGAAATCGTCGACCGGCTGAGCCAGGTGATCCTGCAGAACGGCGGGACCCTGATCGAATCGCGTAACGACCTGTTGCTCGGACTGTTCGGCGTGGAGCTCACCGACGGCCGGGACACCCAAGATGCTATCGACACCGGCTTGAAGCTCCAGCGTACAGCGATCATGAACCAGGAGGGGGACGTGGTCTCCCAGCTGGGTGTGGGGGTCTATCCGGAGAAGTTGGTCATCCAGGCAGAGGGGGGGCCCAGAGAAGACGACACCTATTTCGAGGCAGTCGCCAAGACCCGCGACCTGGCCAAGAGCGCCATCGGCTGGGTGCTCACGCCGAACAGCGGTCGACAGCTCACCGGCGACAGCCATCATTTCGAGGAGTTTGTCATCTCCACCGGCCGCAAGGTCGAACAAGTGCTGTACAAGGTGATCGGGCGCCGTCCGGTGACCGAGACCTACGGTCGGATGTTCGGGCGTCGGCAGGAGTTGCGGTTGATCGGCGAGACTTTGGCCGTGGCCAGCCGTGGCTCCGGTCGGGTGCTCGCGGTGACCGGTGAAGCCGGAATCGGCAAGACGCGCATTATCCACGAGGTGCAGCGCCGGCTGCTGTCCGGCGGCCATGCCATCGGCTGGTACGAGGCGACCTGCCCTCCGTGGCGCCACGCGACATCGTTTGCCGCGATTGACGCGATGTTTCGCTCAATACTCGGTATCGGCGACATCGAGCCCCTCGCTGAGCTCAAGAACAAGGCGATACGCCTGAGGGAGTTGGGGTTGATCCCCGAAGAGGTAGAGGCGGTCAGCGTGCTCCTCGGCATGGCCCAAGAGCGGGAGGTCGGTCCTGAAGAGCGGGCCCGTCAATTGCGCTCCGCCACCATTCGAGCGCTCTCCAGTTTGGCCCAGGACAAGTTGACCATCTTCTTTTGGGACGGCTTGTCGCACATCGATCACGAATCGTTGGACATTCTGCGCCATCTGAGCCGATCGATCGACCACCTCTCCGCCCTGTTGGCGTTTTCGTTTCGCCAGGATTTCGATCACGGCTTCGACAAAAATGCCAACTACCTGGAGTTTAACTTGGGACCCCTCTCAGAGGTCGATTCCAAACGGCTGGCCCTCTCGCGCATTCGAGCGCGCAAGGCACCCGAAGATTTGTTGATCGACATCGCCCTCAAGAGCGGCGGCAATCCCCAGTTCACCGAGGAATACGTCAAAGCGCTGCTGGCCAACAACGTGATCACCGTCAGCGCCGGCAAGGTGATCTACAACCAGGACGCCAGTCTGGCCGATCTGCCCAAAACCCTGCGCGGTCTCGTGGGTACGCGAATCAAGCACCTACCGGTGACCCACCGCAGCGTGCTGCAACGGGCAGCGGTGATGGGGCAACGGTTCAACGTCGAGCTGCTCAGCCAGGTGACCGGCGTCGAGGTGGTGGAGCTCAAACCGATCATCCGGCGATTGATCGATGCCAACCTGCTGACGCGCATTTCCACGGCCGAGTTCAAGTTCAGCTCGGACATCACCCGGGACGTGGTCTACAACGGCATCGTCTTTTCGGACCGCCGGGAGATCCACGTCACCGTGGCGCGGTCGATCGAATCGATGTTTATCGAACGGTTGGACGAATTTGTCGAACGCCTGGCCATTCACTATCGCGAGGGGGGTGATCGGGACAAGGCGGTGGAGTACCTCATCCGCGCCGGTAAAAAAGTCGCATCAGACTACTCCCACAGCGCTGCGCTCAACCACTATCTCAAGGCGTTGGACCTGCTACACAACGTGCCCCATCCGGACACCAAGCGTATCTGTGAGCTGTACGTGGATATCGGCGAGTTGGCTATCAAGGCCAACATGCTCAACCTGGGTCTGGACAAGATGATGTTGGCCGAGCAGCTGGCCGTGGAGTTGGACGACAATCGGACCCTGGTCCAAATCATGCGGATTACCGCCGAGCTTCACGTTCGCGCCAGTCATTACGCCGAGTCCCAGCAATATTTCCAGCGGGCGATCGAACTCGCCGACGAGATGGGGGATCAGGAGCTCAGGTGCAAGGTGAGAGCCACGGCCGGCGATGCATACGATTGGGTGGGAGACCTGGAAAAATCGGCGCAGTACTACCAGGAGGCGATCGACATCTGGTCAGAGACCGATGATCAGGATCTGCTGATTCGCTCGATGGCCTACCTCTCCAAAGCCCAAGCCAACTCCGGCGAGCCCCAGCAGGCGTTCGAGACCTTGGCCGAAGCCAAGGCGTTGATCACCGCGGAAACCGATCCGATCACCCGTTGCATCGTTGAACGATGCAGCGCCGCGCCCCACTATATGCTGCATGATTTCGATGCCTACAATCTGGCCAGTCAAAAAGCGCTCGAGATCGCCAAGGAATACGACATCAAGGATCAGATTGCCGCCAATGCACACAATATCGGTGACAGCTACCTGGCCCTGGGGGACTATGCCAAAGCCTTTTTCTACTTCAAAATGTCGCAAGAGGTCGGGGAAACCCTAGGACTAGAGCTGTTCATCAATTTGAACAGCATCTTTCTCGCCTTTATCGACGCGCTCAATTTCGGCAGCAACGAAGGGCTGGCTCAGCTCGAAAAAGCGTTGGCCACGGCTAATGAACAGAACGCCGTTTGGGAACAAATTCAGGTCTACTATTTTTTGGGACGAATTCACTTCGAGCGAAAGCAGTACGATCTGGCCAAACCCAACCTGGAGCAGTCGGTCAAAATTGGCCGGGCCACGAACAACAGAATTTACGAAGCCCAGGCGCAAGACGTCCTAGAACAGATTAAAGAAATCAACGGTTAGGCCTTAGACCGAATACGCTACGGCTGATATTCGTATGGCCCCAGGTCGGCCCAGGGGGGGCCTGTTCCGGTATTGGGTGTTCCCGGATCGTCCACCCTAGGATTCCCCAGTAAATCGCCGGCCGGCGCATTGTCTGCCAACGCGGCATCGATACAGGGCGAGTCGGACCGCAGCCTGAAGTCGTCGGCGACCGGGTCGACGAAACGAGGATCCACATCGAGAATTTGGCTGCCCGAGAACCCACCTTCAACGATGCTGTAGCTGACAGTGGTGGGGTTGTTGGCGTCGTATATCGGCGCTGCAGGTGAGTTACCCCACAGGATGCTGTTGGCCACCGACACATCACTGTTGGTGCTGTACATCACCCCACCCCGCATAGCGGCTGTGTTGTCGTAGAAGCTGCAGTGGACAACCTGGGTCACCGAGCCCTCGCGCGTCTTTATCACCCCGCCGTCTTCTCCGCATTGATTGCCCCAGAACAGACTGTTTTCAATCGCCAGCAATCCCTCGTTGTTGAACACCGCCCCGGCGTCGCCGTCAGCTGAATTGTTGTAGATATAGCTGGCGTAGATTTCGGTAAAGGCGCTGCTGTGATTGCAGATGGCCCCGCCGGATTCGCTGCATTCGTTGTCGTGGAAGGTGCAGTTGCTGACGGTCATCGAGATGCCGGCATTGATCAATCCGCCGCCAAAGGCGTTCCATCCCGATCCCCTCGCCATTCCTCCGGTTACGGTACAACCGTCGATGACCGCATTTTCCGCTCCGGTTACCACGTGATAGACTCGGTTCGACTGGGCTTCGTCGTGACCATCGAGGATCGTTGGAAAGGCGAGCCAATTTCGGTCGTCGAGGTGCGTTTCGTTGCCCTGAAAGCCGCCGTACAGCGTGACATCTGTCTTTAACAGCACTGTATCGGACTCGTCCGATTCGTAAATATAGTAGCTTCCTTCGGCCACCCAGACAGCGCAATCCGGCCAAGGATTGCCCACCTCGGCTGCTGCGGCATCGAGTCCTTGCTGAACCGTTGTAAATGCGGTGGCCCAAGAAAGCCCATCAGGCGTTCCGGCAGGACTTTCATGATCCACGTAAATCACGCATCCCACAGGAGTGGTGTCCGAGTCAGAATCGGTGTCTGTATCAGCGTCGGTGTCTGTGTCGGCATCGGTATCCGTGTCGGCATCGGTATCCGTGTCGGCATCGGTATCCGTATCCGCATCGGTGTCCGAATCTGCATCGGTGTCTGTGTCAGCATCGGTGTCCGTGTCCGCGTCTGCATCGGTGTCCGTGTCCGTATCTGTATCGGCATCGGTGTCAGCGTCTGCATCCGAGTCGGTATCCGTGTCTGCATCCGCATCGGTGTCTGTATCGGCGTCGGTGTCCGTGTCGGCATCGGTGTCAGTGTCGGTATCGGTGTCAGTGTCTGAGTCAGCATCAGAATCTGCGTCGGTATCCGAATCCGCATCGGTGTCCGAATCTGCATCAGTGTCTGTGTCCGCATCGGTGTCCGTGTCCGTGTCCGTATCTGTATCGGTGTCAGCATCAGCGCCGGTGTCCAATATTTCCATCTCATTTTCGGATTCTTCACCGATATCTTCGAACATTATCCGCCCACAGCCACAACTGAAGACAGTCAACAACACTATCGTGATGAATTGGTGATTCATAGCCCCTTGCGTTTAAATATAGCATATTTTTGTAACATTGGTGTATTTTTTTAGTTTTCGAAAAAAAGTATGTCAGTTGATACTTATGGTGAGGTAATGGTGATTAACTTATTATTTTTATTTATTATTTAAAGTAGAAAGATTGCATCTCAAGGCTGGTACTCGATTGCTCCCAGATCAACCCAAGGGGGGCCGTCGCCTGTGTTGGGGGTTCCCGGATCATCAACCCTTGAATTGCCGAAAATATCGGTCAGCGGAGCGACGCTGGCCAGCCCCGCATCGATACAAGGGGAGGTGGAGAGCAGGTTGAAATTCGCTGAGACCGCGTCGACAAATCGTGGATTGGCGTCGATGATAGCGATGCCGCCAAAGCCCCCTTCAATAAGACTGTACGCCACTTCTACCCGAGCGGAGAGATCGACGATTTGGTCGGGAAAATTGGTCCACAGGATACTGTTGTAGATGGTCACCGTGCTGTTGGTATTGTAAACCGCTGCACCCTGTAAATCCGCAATATTGCTGTAGAATACGGCGTTTGTGAACCGAGCCTGGGCCTCGCCTTGATTGCGGATCGCCCCACCGTTGGTCGTGGTGTTGTTGCCGGCAAATATCCCGGTATCCACAATCACATCGCTGGCGTCGTTGAAAATACCCCCACCGTCGCCACCGGCTGAGTTGCCGTAGAAATGGCTGTTTTCGATAGTGGTTACACTTCCGTTCACATTGTACAGACCACCACCGACACCGGTTGCCTCATTGGCCAAAAAGGTGCAATTGCGAATCGTCATCGAGATACCGTCATTGACCAGTCCAGCGCCAACGGCATCCATTCCCGAGCCGTTGGCCAGCCCGGCCATGACGGTAATCCCATCAATCAGTGCATCATCGACACCGGTGACCACGTGGTACACCCGAACCGATTGGGTCGGATCGTGCCCGTCCCAGCGGGTGGGATGGGCCACCCAATCCCGCTCCTCGAGGGAAGATTCGTTCCCCTGGAAACCGCCGTAAACCAGCACATTGGACTTCAACTGAACCGTGTCCGCGACCTGGGTATCGTAGATGAAGTAGTCCCCCTCGGCCACCCATACCTCACACAGCGCCCGGTCCTTGGTGGCCGCTTCTGCGGCATCGATCCCCTGCTGTACGGATTGAAACGCACTGCTCCAGGAGAGACCATCCGGTGCCCCTGCTCCACTCTCCCAATCTACATAACGAACACACGGTTGTGCATCAGTATCCGTATCAGTATCGGTATCCCCGTCCGCATCGGTATCGGTATCCGCGTCGCTATCGGTGTCCGTGTCGGAATCACTATCGCTATCCGCGTCCGTATCTGCGTCGGAATCGGTATCCGCATCCGCATCACTGTCCGTATCCCCGTCCCCCCCGGTGTCCCCGTTGTGGTCGGGAATGAGTTTTTCAAATCCGATTCGGCCGCAAGCCAACGAGATGAAACACAAGCAGAACAGGCACCGTACGAGGCAACATTTCATCTTCTGATAATACCACATTCGACTCCCATTTCGGAGAAAGCCACCCGTCACTCTGCGACCCCCTTGAATTGTCAATATGATTAATGATTTCAAGTGGTTGGTATGTCGCCGGAAATGAACTTGGGCAACAGCCAGGGTCGTTTCATGATCAACTTGGCAATCGGGGGCAGGCTCTGGGATTTTCGCGCCGGGGGTGCGCCGCGGGGCCATTCAAACGGAAGATTGATTGTGGTTCCCGGTCGATCAATTGTCTCAAGCGCTGCCAGGGTGCTTTGGAGCACGACCCGCTGGGTTTCGGCATCCCCTGCCGGCCCCAACGGCTGACTACCGGGGAACTCGATCCCGGCGATCCGAGGCGCGCCGACGCTGGCGGTAAACGATGGAATATTGGACAAAGCAATCGTGCTGAGGCCTGCCGATTCAATCACCCGGGCGACCAGTCCCACGGACCGGCAACAGAACGGTCAGACCGGAACCAACGCCACCGCATCGACCGCCTCTCGCTGCAATTTTTCGACGATTTTGGGGGTGGTCTCTTCGAGCAGCACGCGGGGCCGCAAGATGTACCCCATGATCGAGTAGTGGGTCGCGGCCACCTGACCGATGATGCCCTGCTGCTGCGCCTCGAGAAGTCGGTCCAACGGAAGAACGCAATTGAGGTCCCTGGCCGCGGGCCGGGTATCGATGTGCGTGTGAAAGAGCTCGACGTCGTTCGCGGACGTTTGTGCCGGGAGTGCTCGGAACGAGGGATCGCCCCACCAGGGATCGTCTATTTCTCCCTGCACGTCAAAGGGCCGATCGTCCTTACGAGCGATGGCGGCGGTGGAGAGCAGCGCAACCGTGCACCGGGAGAGGGGGTTGGACAGGGGATGCCAGGGAATGGTGTCGAATTTCTCACGGGCCATCCACCCTTTAACGATTTGACGACTGACGGGATCGACGTATTTCATCGGCTCAGTTTTGTACCACGTTCTCGTGATTCTGTGAAAACCCGGATTTGGCGTTGACCTTCTCTGGTAAATGAGACAAACCAGGTACGCAATGAGCTTGTCCGCGTCATGCGTTTTGCGTCGTGTACGGCACAAAACAACCGAGACTCCGATGATGCCTGCGCCGCGTCACTCCACCATCTACTCAAAGGTCAACTGATGAACATTCTGCTGATTGTGATTTTGGCGATGCTCACCGAGAACTTTGTATTGATGAAGTTCTTGGGCATCTGTCCGTTCCTCGGGGTTTCCCGACGGGTCAGTACCGCGCTGGGGATGTCGATGGCTGTCCTGTTCGTGATGCTCGTGGCATCGGTGATCACGTACGCTGTGCAGCGCTACCTGCTCACCCCGCTGGACCTTCAATACTTGCAGACCATAGCGTTCATTCTGGTGATCGCGGCGACGGTTCAGCTCACCGAGATGGCCATTCAAAAACTCTCCCCCACCCTCTACCAAGGGTTGGGTATTTACCTCCCGTTGATCACGACGAACTGCGCAGTGTTGGGCTTGGCGATTCTCAACATTCAGCGCGAGTATTCGCTGTTCGAGGTCATCTTCTACGCCGCCGGCGCTGCGTTGGGCTTTGGCATCGCCTTGCTGCTGCTGGCCGGTCTTCGCGAAAAAATGGAGACAGCGAGTGTCCCTCAAGCGTTCAAGGGACCTGCTATCGCGTTGATCACGGCTGGTATTCTGTCCCTCGCATTTCAGGGTTTTTCCGGGCTTGTCCCAGTTAACTAGCTGAGGTTTATGTCATGACACCGGTGATCCTCCCTGTCATCGTACTCTCCGGCCTGGGCCTCGTGATGGCCGCGTTGCTCGCGGTCGCACGGAAAGTGTTTTACGTCGAAGTGGACGAACGTCTCGAAAAATTGGTGGATATTCTGCCCGGCGCCAACTGCGGCGGCTGCGGTTTTCCCGGGTGTTCGGGGTATGCCGCGGCCCTGGTGGGCGGATCGGCCAAGCCGACGATTTGCCCCCCCGGAGGGGCAGATTTGGCCGAAGAGATCGGCTCCATTTTGGGCGTCGAGGTCGAAGAGGTCGTGCCCCAAGTGGCCCTGGTCGCCTGTGCCGGGAACCCCCAATCTGCACCTGAGCGATCGACCTACATCGGGATCAGTACCTGCGAGGCGGCCCATCTCACTGCCGGTGGTTTCAAATCGTGTACCTTCGGCTGTTTGGGGCTCGGCTCCTGTGCGGTCGCGTGTCCGTTCGACGCCATCGTGATGACCGACAACCATCTCGCAGTGGTGATTCCGGAGCTGTGCAACGGGTGTGGCAATTGTGTCGCCGCCTGCCCGCGAAAGATCATCAAGCTCGTGCCCGCTGCCGAACCGGTCCACGTGTTGTGTATCAATCCCCAAAAGGCCAAGTTGGTCAAAGCGGTCTGTTCGGTAGGCTGCACCGGTTGTAAACTGTGCGCCAAACAATCCAAGCGTTTCGCCATGACCGGTGCACTGGCCCAGGTGGATCCGACGGTCCCCGGCGAGATTCCTTCGCATGCCCCCTATGCCTGCCCTCAGGGCACGATTTTCGACAGCCGTCGATACAAGGTTCTCGACTGGATCACCATGCCGGCTTGTCGTGAAGAACACGAAATCCTCACGGCCGAGTGGAAAAAGGCCGAAAAAGAACGCAAGGCCGCGGCCAAGGCCAAAAAAGCCCAAAAGGCGAAAGATGTGGCCCGGGAGGGCGTCCGATGAAAGCGGTTACCTTCTCAGGGGGGATTCACCCCAGCTACAATAAAGACCTCTCGTCGGCCGTGACCACAAGACCGCTCGACCCACCGGAGGAGATCGTCATCCCCCTCTCCCAGCACATCGGTGCCCCGGCCCGCACTTGTGTTGAAAAGGGAGATGAGGTGCTGATCGGCCAACCCGTCGGGGATGCGGGCGGATTCGTGTCGTCGGTGATCCACTCCTCGGTGTCCGGCAAGGTCAAAGGTGTGGAACCCCGGGCCGGTGCGGTGGGAACCGAAGTGAACTCGGTCGTCATCGAAAACGATGGCCAAGACCGAACCGTCGACTTCAGCGGCTTGGGGGATGATTGGCGGTCAGCAGAGACCAGCGAGCTCAAGGATCGGATTCAGCAAGCCGGCCTGGTGGGGATGGGGGGCGCCGCGTTCCCCACCCACGTCAAACTGTCGCCACCGGACGACAAACCGATTGATGCAGTCATTCTCAATGGCGCGGAATGCGAGCCCTACCTGACCGCAGATCACCGGCTGATGCTCGAGCACCCGGCCGATGTGATCACGGGCCTGTCCATTGTGATGAAGATCCTCGGCGCATCCCAAGGGTTCGTCGGAGTGGAGGTCAACAAACCGGACGCCCTGGAGGCCTTGCGCGAGGCCTCGGCCGATAGCGGGATCACCGTGGTGCCCCTACAGGTGAAGTATCCCCAAGGGGCTGAAAAACAGCTGATCGACGCCTGCCTGAAACGACAGGTTCCCTCGGGCGGGCTGCCGATGGATGTAGGGGTGGTGGTCCAGAATGTGGGCACCGCCGCGGCGATTACCGACGCAGTGGTCCGTGGCCGGCCGTTGTATGAACGCATCCTCACCGTGACCGGTGCGGGTGTGGCAGAACCGGCCAATCTGGTGGTGCGCATGGGCACTCCGGTAGCCCACGCGATCGATGCCTGCGGCGGGGTTCGCGGCGAGCTGGGCAAACTGGTGCTCGGCGGTCCGATGATGGGCTTTGCCCAGTATACCGATCAGGTGCCGGTGACCAAGGGCACCAGCGGCATCCTGCTGCTCGAAAAATCAGCGGTCGACACCCGGGAGCCGGATCCCTGTATTCGCTGCGGTCGGTGCGCAAGGGCCTGTCCGATGCGCATCATCCCGGCCGATATCGCCGCGTTCTCTGCCCGGCAGATGTATGAGCGGGCCGAAGAGTACGATGCCCTCGACTGTATCGAGTGCGGCTCGTGCGCCTTCGGATGCCCCTCCCGAATCGGGCTGGTCCAGCATATCCGGCTCGCCAAGGCGGCGATCATGGCTCAAAGACGCAAGGGGAATTAGGAGGAGCAGGCATGCCGATTACCGATAAACTTCACGTTGCCCCTTCCCCCCATGTCCGCGGAACGGTTTCCACGGCTCGGCTGATGTGGACCGTGGTGGCCACCCTCGCTCCAGCTGCGGCGTGGTCGGTCTATCTCTTCGGACTGCCCGCGCTGACCGTGATCGTCGCCACGGTGGCCTGCTGCGCAGCCGGGGAAGCGCTGTGCCAATTGGCGATGAAAAAACCGATTTCGCTCAAGGACGGCTCCGCCGTGCTCACCGGGCTCATTCTCGCACTGACCCTGCCGCCGGGGCTGCCCCTGTGGATCTGTGCCATCGGCTCGGTTGTTGCGGTGATCGTGGCCAAAGGGGTGTTCGGTGGGTTGGGACAAAACCTGTTCAACCCGGCGATGACCGGCCGCGTCTTCCTGTTGATCGCCTTTCCCGGTCCCCTGACCCGATGGTTGGTTCCCCGGGGAACCGGCGACACCCTGTTCGGCCATCCGGTGACCGCGTACGACGCCACCGGAAAAATGGTCGAAGTGTCGGCGAACAACGTCGATGTGATCACCGGGGCCACCCCCTTGGGACTGCTCACCGAGAAGGGGACGGCCGCCGTGGCCGCCCTGTCGGACCAGTCGGCGGTTTTTTTCGGCCAGGTCAATGGATCGCTGGGGGAAACATCAGCTTTGCTCCTATTACTCGGAGGACTGGTACTGTTATGGCGCCGGGTAATCACCTGGCACATTCCGGTCTCCTTTTTGGGTACGGTGGCCCTGTTCGCGGCGATCACCAACGCCATTGATAGCACCGCCTTTGCCGGAGCGCCGTTTCACCTGTTCACCGGAGGGGTGATGATCGGCGCTTGGTTCATGGCCACCGATTACGTCACCAGCCCGATGCACGCGACCGGAAAACTGATTTTCGGCGCTGGGTGCGGAATATTAACCATGGCCATTCGACTATGGGCCGGCTATCCCGAAGGGGTTTCCTTTGCGGTGCTGCTGATGAACGCCACCGTCCCCCTATTGGACAACTACTTCAGGCCCAAGAAATTCGGCTTCCAGCGTCTGACCAGACAGGAGGGTTGACCCATGCCGGAATCCGCCAAAATGATCATCGTGCTCTCCCTGATCGCCGGTGCGGCCAGCTTGGGATTGGCCCAAATCAACGCCCAGACCACCCCCCTGATTGCCGAGAACGAACGTCAGTTCACCCTGCGCTCGATCAATCGGGTGATGCCCGACATGGACCGACCCGATCCCTGCCAATCCGCCAAACCGCGATTTGACAACAACCCGGATCAGGATCGGGTTTGTGTCGACGGATATACCGTGTACCGGGGCCGCCAGGGGGATGAGGTGATCGGTCTGGCCGTGGTCGCCGTCGGCGATGAGGCCTATTCAGGAACGATACGGTGTCTGGTGGGAATAAATCTGCACGGCATGGTCACCGGTCTGGAGGTCCTGCGCCATGCGGAGACCCCGGGGCTCGGCGCTAAGATTGAAGATTGCGACTGGCGCGCGCAGTTGATCGGAAAAAAAGCTGAAGAAATGATTTGGAAGGTGGTCAAAGATGGTGGGGACGTGGATCAAATCGGCGGGGCGACCATCTCTTCCCGGTCTATGATCGACGCCGTGCTCAAGGCCCAGCGGCTGCTCAATGAGAAGCGGGACCAACTACTGACCGCTCCGGCGATGGCCGCGGGGGAGGTGTGTGATGCCCAGTAAACCGACCTACCTCGGCGAAATTTCGAAAGGGCTGTGGAAAGACAACCCGGTGCTCGTGTTGCTGCTGGGGCTCTGCCCCGCCCTGGCGGTGACCAATTCCGCGTACAACGGTCTGGGCATGGGCGCAGCGACGACCTTTGTCCTGTTGGGCTCCAATTTCATCGTCTCTCTGATCAAGCCGATCATCCCCAAGAGTGTCAGGATTCCAGTGTTTATCGTGGTCATCGCCTCCTTTGTCACCACGGTCGATTTGTTGCTGGCAGCCTATCTCTACGATTTGTGGCGCAATTTGGGGCTGTTTGTTCCGCTGATTGTCGTCAACTGCATTATCCTGGGTCGGGCCGAGGCGTTTGCCTCGCGCAACAGCGTGGGGCGATCCATCTTCGATGGAGTGGGGATGAGCATCGGATTTACCCTAACCCTTTTTCTCCTCGGGGCCATCCGCGAAATCACCGGTTCGGGTCGACTGACCCTGTTTCAACTCGGTGAAACCGAGATTAGCTTTGCCCTGTTGGGACAAGACTATCCGGGAATTCTGGTGATGATTCTGCCCCCTGGCGCCTTCCTCGCCTTGGGTTTCATGCTCGCTGCCTACAATGTCATTCAGCGCCGTTTCGACGCTCGGAAACGGCAGCTGGCGATGGCATCTGCCCATAAATAGCGCGAGACCGAATTAGGTGTAACTCGCCTTGAGCACATCGGCTAATGTTTTGAATTCATACGGTTTTTGAATAAAACCAATGGCCCCTCGGTTGAGCAGCGGTTCCACCTTTTCATCCTTGGAGTATCCTGATGAGAGCAGCACTCTTACATTCGGATCGAGCTCTTTGAGCACCTCGAAGGTCTCGGTGCCGTCCATCACGGGCATCACCAAATCGAGCAGTACCAGCGAAATGTCCTTCCGTTTCTTTTGGTACATCTCCACAGCAACCCGCCCGTTTTCGGCGAGGAAGACGGTGTAGCCCAACTTTTCCAACAACCGCCTCACCGAAGTGCGTACGGCCAGCTCGTCGTCGACGAGCAGAATGCCCCCCCGATCCGGCTTGGTGCTCGGCAGCTTGGTGGAAGGCGGGGTTGACTTGCGCTGAACATTGGCCAGGAAGGGGAGCAGGAAGACAACGGTTGTCCCCACCCCCTGCTCGCTCTCCAGGGTCACCGCGCCGCCGTGATTTTTGACCACGCCGTACACCATCGAAAGTCCCAATCCGGTGCCCTCCCCTTTGGGCTTGGTCGTGAAAAACGGTTCAAAAGCCTTGGCCTGCGCTTCGTCGGTCATACCGGTGCCCGTATCGGTGATGCGCAGCTCCACGTATTTCCCCGGTTGCATATCCCCCAACGCTTCACACTCTTCCTCGCGAAGCAGCACGCAACGGGTGCCAATCGTGATTTTGCCCTGCCCTTCGACCGCATCTGCCGCGTTGATGCAGACGTTCATCAATGCGTGATGGATCTGATTGCGATCCCCTTCGACAAAATCCTCCTCCTCCTCCAGCTCCAACTCGACGACAATCCGCTTCGAAATGGTGCGCACCAACAGCTCTTTGGCCTCTTGGGCCACTTCCCCCAGAGAAATATTTTGCTTGATGTACTTGCCCTTACGAGCAAAGCCCAGGAGATTACGCGTGAGATCACGGCCCTTGCGACAGGCCATCAGAATATTTTCGATATCAATCCGCCGTCCGTCTTCCGGTCCGGTTTCCGCGTCGAGCAGTGACGCTGAACCGTGAATCGCGCCGAGGAGATTGTTCATGTCGTGGGCTACCCCTCCGGCCAATCGACCAATCGCCTCCATTTTTTGCGATTGTTGAAGCTGGGCCTCCAACGCTTCCTTCTCCTCCTCCATTTTGCGCCGCTCGGTGATATCCTTGATGATGCCGACCGTGCCGGTGAATTCCTTGTTTTTCTGGCCTCCCTCCCGTTGGGTGTAGTGCCCGGTGGCAGTGACCTCTCCATAGCTGGTCACCGAGCCGATCAAGCAGGTCGAATCATCTGTAGTGTTCCAATTGGCCGGGATGATGCGCAGCACCAAATCGCGGGTCATGCGATCCCCGGCCCGCCGTTCATCTACCAGTTTGGGGGAGCTGTAGTGCCCGGTAATACGACCTTCGAATCGCGGCAATACCGAAGACCGGCTGAAACAGGCCACATCCTCGGGGTGAATGATCTCTTTGAAATGGCGCCCGATCAGTGCCTCTGGATCGTACCCCAGCCGCTCGATCGCTTTGTTGATAAAGATGAACCTGCCAGTGGCATCGATCTTGTATACCACGTCGGGCATGGCCTCGAGCAGTGTACGGTGCTTCTCCTCGCTCAGCCGGAGGCGTTCCTCGGCTTGTTTGCGCTCGATGGAATAGCGGATCGCACGGACCAGCAGTCGGCGATCGACCTGACCCTTGACCAAGTAATCCTGCGCGCCCCTCCTCAGCGCTTCCAACGCAGTCGACTCATCGCTCACTCCGGTGAAGACGATGGTCGGGATATCAGGGGCGGCTTGCCGCATCCGCGAGAACGTGTCGAGCCCATCACTGTCCGGTAGGCCCAGATCCAGCAGAATGATGTCGATCTCTCCGCTTCTGATCAGCTCGATACCGTCGCCCAAATTCTGTCTGTGCTCGACGATGAAGTTGGTGTCCGGCGCTTTTTTCAGGAATCCTTGAATTTGCATGGCCACTGACGGGCTGTCTTCAACCAACAGAACGCGAATGGCGGCATCGATATCAGCTTCGGCAACGGTCATACGCACCCCTCATCCGTACGGCGGAGTTCGAACAGAATCTCTTTCGTACTGATTTTTGCACCATCGGATAGAGCCCTCCTCCACCACCAAATTCGTCTGTCTGATCTGGTGATAGGGGTGTTTGATCAGCATAAACGGCCAACAATCATTATTTATTAACAATGTTCATTATATAGACTTTTCCAATTTAATCCATTTCGAGATGGACCATCTGAGCAAAACAGCGCTCCCGTCAATTGATTAAACGCATTAGAAGACAGAACGAAAGTTGTTGATTCTATTTATAAAATAGATTCAGTGAGCCGCATGCTCGAATTGGCCCAGGGCCAGCAGAATGGCAATGCCAATCCCCGCGCCGACGAGGGAAGAGAGCTTGAGCAGGCTCTTCATTCCGGTTGTTTCAGAACCGATCGATTGGTGCACCACGACGTGCAGCAAGGACCCGACGAGCAACGCCTGAAGCACGCTCCAGTAGTAACCGGCGAAGATCTGCGTCTGCGTCAGGGAGATGACGAACCCGGCAATCGAGGCAACCCCCAGGAGGACGAGAATGAACACGGCGCCCTTGGTTCCGAAGCTGGGGCGGGCCATCCACCAAATCGCCAACCCCACCGGGATACGATGAAATAATACCGCCATAGCGAGGATGGCCCCGTGATGGGCGTGCACATGACCCGCGGCGAGAGCAACCCCGTCGAGCATCCCGTGAATGGCGAGCCCCAGGAGCCCCAGGACAACGGCGACCTGGTGGCGGGATTTCGCCTTTTGTGTGGCAAACCGTTCGACCACAAAGGGAATCAGCACCCCTATCAGACAGGCAACTACTGCCGAGATGCCGGCGTGCTCCACCGCGTGGGGCAGGACGTGCAAGAAGACAATGCCGGCGATGGTCACCAGAATGAAACCGTTGAGTCCCTGGGCCAGCCAGCGCCGCCGTTCGAAGATGCGCACCAGGAAAGGGGCTGCCACCAGGGGGAGCAGCCCGATAATTAACCACAACATGATCGCGTTTCCTCTACCTGTTTTTGATTGGTTTTTCGCTGCTGTTTGGTGCGAATCGGTTGTTCTTTTTTTCGGGTCGTCATCCCTGGTTCCCTGCCCAACCATACGGTGAGGCACGGGCATAATGATAAAGTTTTATCGTTTAATCAACGGCTTTTTGATCAGCTCCCGGGGAATGGGGCTATTCGATGATGATCGCCTCGGCCGGGCAGTCCTCGGCAGCCTCTTTGACATCGTCTTCGAGATCCGCCGGTATGGTTTCCACCTTGACCTTGGCGAGCTCGCCGTCATCGGTCATTTCAAAGATGTCCTCAGCCACCTCCACACACTCCTCACATCCAGTGCAAAGCTCTTCATCAATTCTTACTTTCATTGAGTCCTCCTCGTTTTCTGCACGACGTGGTGCCCAGAAGTACGCCACTTGGCGCCGTTAAAGCCCGATCAACTGAATTTCTCATGGGCATCATAATCGGGAGGGTTAGTTTGGGCAACGGTTCTTTCGCGATGAATTCAATCACCGGCGTTTTTGTGTGGATCCCTTCAGCCCGTGCGATGGTTAGTTCGTTTTGGCTTTTTTATGAAATTGTCACCATTTGTACCAACCCTTAGATTCAGAGGGAAAGGAGTCGAACTATGGGTGATTTTTTTGGTCGAATTGCACGGGTGTTCAAGGGAAAAGCCCACGAGGGGATCGACGCGCTGGAAGATGCCACCTTCCAGACGACGCTCAAGCAGACCGTGCGCGATATGGAAGCCGAATTGAGCAAGGTGATCAGAGCATCGGCTGAAGCGATGAGCAATCACAATCGACTTGAAGCGGAGCACGATAAACAGCAGCGGGCCAGTGCCGATTGGAAAGCCAAGGCAACCAAGGCACTTCGAGCGGGAAATGAGGCGCTGGCCAGAAAGGCACTGGCCAAGAAAACCGAGGCGGACCGTCAGGTGGCCGCGATGGCCTCGGGAGTGGAGCAGGCCCGCCAGGTCAGGGACAAGCTGAAAGCGCAAGTCGCTCAACTGCGCGGCCGTATTGCCGAAGCCAAGCGCACTTCGAGCACATTGATCGCGCGGAAAAACGCCGCCCAGGCGCAAAAGAAGGTCGCTCAAGCCCTCTCCGGTGCCGGTGAGGCGGACAATGCATTTGCCGCCATTGCCAGTTTCGAAGACTCGGTAGAACGGGAAGAGGCGCTGGCCAAAGCGTATGACGATATGTCGGTCGACACGAATGCGGATTTGGAGAAGGAGTTCGAACAGCTCGAGGATGTGAACGTGGACGACGAACTGGCCGCGTTGAAATCAGAGCTGGCCGGCTGACCGCAGTGGTTCAGAGATTGTTCTTTTCGACAAAACGGACGCGGTTCTCGGCCATCTCGCGATCCAACTCGGCCTTGGTGCGATCGACCTCTTCGAGGTCAGTGCCCATCAAGGCAGATTGATAAGCTAGCAGGCAGGGCATGTCGTCGAGGATCTCTTCATAGAGGGTCTCTTTGTCGGGCACGACTTCGTTGCGATCGATCACCTTGCAATTGATTGCGTTGGCCAGCAGTCGCAGTGCCGAAACGGCAACCTGGCGCATGCCGTTCTGATCGAGCTCCCGCAGCAGCATCACCAACCGGTCGATCGGATTGCGCTTGTGTTCGGCCGAGAATGCCGGATCTTGTGCCCAGTAGTCGATCATTCGCGACGTGCGATTGCCGAAAATGGCGAACATCTTGGACTTGAGCGACTTTCGCGCCGCGTTGAACACCTGCCAACTCTTCATAGGGCCACTATAGCCCGAACCCCGGCGGAGGGAAAGACCGATTGCGATGGAGAAATCGTTTTGCGCTGGAGGTAGATTGGGATTTGAAAGGGAGCAATCCTTGGGGTACTAATACATCCAAATGCGACGTGGATAGGTGAACGTGAAGCGAAGAGCACGGAAAGAATCCCTTCGTTCGGTGATCGCTGAGGTGATGGAGCCCTATCGGGGCGGACCCGGCGCGACAAGGTTGAGCCTGGCCGTCGACCTCGTCGTGCTGTTTCTAATCGTCATCTCCTGTGCATTGATCCCGTTCGAGCTGCTCTACCCGGAACAGCGGGATCTGTTCATCTTCATCGACTGTTGCATCGTATCCGTGTTCATCATCGAGTACGCGCTGCGCTGGTACAGTGCCGAGAACCGCCTGCTCTATCCGATTTCGATTTACGCCATTATCGATCTCGTTGCGATTCTTCCCTCCCTGCTCATCTTCGCCTCCCATTGGCGGCTGCTGCGGTTGGTGCGTGGGCTCAGAATCCTGCGACTGCTGCGCCTGTTGCGGCTGATCCGCTTGTTGAAATTCATTCGCCACGGATATCTGCTCAGCCGGGTCATCCTGCATACCCGGATCAACCTGTCCTCGTTTGTCCATCGATATCAGCTCAACCGGCTGGCCAAACTGTTTATGATCACGAGCATCATCTGGATCATCGGGGCGAACGTGCTGCACTACACCGAAACCACCCTGCTGGAGTACGGCATGACCAGCTACGTCAACGGGGTAGTGCACGAGGATCACGGCTACTACAACGACTACTGGCAAGCGTACTGGAACATCATCATCCTGTTGATCTCCGGGATTGAGGACAAAGAACCGCTGACCGTTCTCGGTCGCGTCGAGGCGACGGCGGTGCTGATCGCCGGTATCGTGGTGATCGGTCTGCTCACCGGTGAGATCGTCGCCGTCTTCGTCCGACGGCTACAGCGGATGGGATTGGTCAAAGAGCTGCCGCCGCAAAAGGGGCTGCTCAACCAACACATCGTCATCCTGGGCCTCAACGACCACCTGGACAGCATCATCCACCACATCAACGACGCAGTGCGGGGGCACCACTTCATCCTGGTGGTGCACCCCCGGGCGGAGTCCCTGCGGATCACCGACGCGCGCAACTACCGTCGGGTGTTCGCTCTGGCCGGTGATCCCAGCGACAAACGGGTGCTCGACAAAATCGATCTCGAGAAAGCGGCACGGGTCGTCATCCTGTCATCGCCTGCGGACGACGACGGGCAATCCGCTGACAATCATACCCTGATGGTCACCATTGCCGCGGCGGTCCGTCCTCGAGACAAGACGATTCCCACCGCCGTGGAGATTATCGACAACGACAACCTGCACTACGCGCACATTCTCGATGACGTGGAGTACTTAAACGGCCAAAAATGTTGCGAACGGTTGACCAGCCAAGCGGTGCTCAATCCGGGAATCACAAAAATATACGACGAGTTGCTCAATTTTTCGGTTCGAGACAACGAGCTCTACATCGTCAACCCGCCCCGTGACGTGATCGGCAAGTCGTTCAACGAGGTGCAGCGCTATTTTCTCGATTTTGATGACGAGGAGATCACCGTGCTGGGCCTCGAACGAACAGTCGATGAGCCCGAGGGACCCAAACGAGTCTACTTGCCCGGTCTCGACCACGCCGCCCGCTCAGTGACCGTTGCACCGGAGGACCGGTTGGTGATCATCGCTTACGATCGTCCCACATTTGCCTTGATCGATGAACAGGGCAAGTGGAGCTCGACCTATCTCTCCCGGTGCTGATGCTGATGACGAGGATGGACAGATGACGAGCCACAGACGCCATTGCTACTCGATTAATCCCGACACCGGGGTGTTCTTTGCCAACGATCCTCCAGGGAATATCACCGATCACGTCGTGTTTCTCAATGTCAACGAAAAGCTACCCCGGATTTTCGAGGAGTTGAAAAACGGCTCGAATCGGCCCTCCCCCGATATCATCGTCGTCGTGCAGGACTGGGCGCTTTGGGAACGCCGGCCGGACTGGCATCCCCAGGGGCACCATCCGAGCAATATTTACTACCGGGAAGGAGGGGTTGCCACCACTGCCGACCTGCGGATGTCTCGCGTGGAGTTCGCCAAAGTGGCCGTGGTATTGGCCGATCCGCTTCAGGGCCGACACGCGGATGCCCATTCGACCCTCACCGCAGTGGCGATCGAAAAGCTCAACCCCCACGTCCACACGGTGGTGGAGTTGATCTCTTCGGTCAACCGGGTCCATCTCCAGTTCACGCAGGTCAACGAGGTGGTTTGCAACGGGGAGCTGACCGAAAAACTGATCGCCCAGAGCTGCATCAGTCCCTACATCAAAAAGGTGTTCGAGCACCTGCTCAGTACCCGGCCGGACACCATGCAGCTGTTTACAGTTCTTCTGCCTCGACCGTTTTGGGGCAAGTCATATCGCGAGCTGGTGCGCGCCACCATTGACCGAGAGGCGCCCTTTATCGTCTGCGGATTCTCCCGACTGACTTCCGCGGCAACGGGCAACCGGACTATCGTGCTCAATCCCCGCGCGTTCGTCGAACCCGGCAAAGACACCCGGTTGGACAGGGAGGATCTGCTCATTATCGCCGCTTATCGGCGAAGCGATATCGATCGGCTCCTCGACTGATCCCTTTGAGTTTCCCGGTAAATATGGGTAACTTAGACTAACACACAATACCTCGCATATTTTGAGCCTAGGGTGTAGGGGTTGGGATCAGTTGGCGGGGATGACGAGCAAAATCTTGGCCACGCCTTCTTTGAAGTCGCTTCGATAGATGTAACTCAGTGCCCCGCGGAGTTTGTAGACGGCCTTGAGTGGGTTGGAGAATTCCACCGGTTCGGTCTTTCCGTGGCGAATTCGCTGATCTTGCCAATATCTCGCTTCTTCCCGCGCGCTCAATCCCAAAACCACCTGACGGAAGCGATCCCTCAAGGGGGTCCCGGCGCGCACGTGAAGCGGCTGGGCTTTGCCGCCGGATTGCCAGTTGGTGCGTTTTTTCAGAAACAGATCTCTCAATTCAGCGATCGTGATTGATTTTTGGGGTACCGAATTATGGGCAACAATCAAGATATCCTGGGGATTATCGGCCAGTGCATCCTGGGCGGCGAACGTGGTAAATATTACACCTATTGCTGCGTAAAATATTGTCTTTATTAATATTTTTCGCAATCGCCTAACTCCGCAGGGGTACCCGGCCGCCGAGACCGTTGAAACCCCCGGTCAAACACATCGGATATCGCTACTTGCCATGAAAGCAGATCATATTGCAAGTTTAGCATCCGGTTTCGCGGGCGTCTTGTATCTACCGCCGGCAAGAAATTTGACACCCGCATCCCGTGGCTCACCGATTGTATATTGTAACTATAATGGTCCATGGCCTACAGTCTATAGACTAGGTGGCCGCTGAACATATTTAATAAAAAAATATCGGGGTGTTCAAACGACAGCCCCGGTTCGACAACAGGAGCTCTCATGAATCGCATCATCGTCCTGGGCGCCGGCCGGGTGGGACATTTGATCGCCCGAGATTTAAACAACGATGCCGATATCGCCGTCACCATCGCCGACGTCGACTCCGCCAGACTGGACACCCTGACCCAGCGAGATGACGTGGAGGCCGTGCGGGCGGATCTGTCGAATCCCGCGATGGTTGAACAGACGGTGGCCCCTTTTGATTTGGTCATCGGCGCCCTTCCCGGACGGTTGGGCCTCCAAACGGTCAAAGCGGTCATCAAGGCGCAAAAGCCGTTGGTGGACATCTCGTTCATGCCCGAAGATCCACGGATGTTGAACGAGCAGGCCCGGGCCGCCGGCGTTTGCATATTGTACGATTTCGGCGTGGCGCCGGGGATGAGCAATCTGCTCATCGGTAACAGCGCCCATCAGTTGACCAGGGCCGAGCGGATTGAATTCGCGGTCGGGGGGCTGCCGGTGGTCAGGCGCCAACCGTGGGAATACCAGGCCCCGTTTTCACCGTCGGATGTCATCGAAGAGTATACTCGGCCGGCGCGATTCAAGCACGGCGGGCGAGTCCTGTCGCGCCCTGCTCTCTCGGATATCGAGCTGTTCGACATTCCCTCTGTCGGCACCCTGGAGGGATTTCTGACCGATGGCCTGAGGTCCATGCTCGATACTATCGATTGTCCCCATATCGTTGAGAAGACGCTGCGGTATCCGGGGTATGCGGGAAAAATCGGGCTCCTGCGGGACTCCGGCTTTCTGAGCGAGCAGGCAGTTGAGATGAATGGGGTGAAGCTGAGCCCCAAGGAGATCACATCGACCCTGCTGGCCAGGGTCTGGCATCAGGAACCCACGGATGAGGAGTACACCGTCCTACAGATCACGGTCATCGGGCTAAAGAACGATGAGCGCAGGCGGATTCGGTGGTTCATGCTCGACCGAACGGATCTGGATCGACAGGAGAGCTCCATGGCGCGCACGACCGGGTTTCCGTCAGCACTGGCCGCCCGCGAGTTGTTGAATCGCTCGGTCAATCTGAAAAGCGGGGTCCATCCCCCCGAGGCATTGGCCCATGACGACGCCGTGGTCTCGCGAATGTTGACCGGTCTCGAGCAGCGAGGTGTGCTCTTCACCCGCGACGAAGAAAAAATCTAGCTATTGCGGTTTCGGTTGATATTGGGGCTTGAGGGTGGGCTTTTCCCGCCACTGGGGTGTGAAGGTGGCGTTGAGTACTATCGAGATGTTGTCCGTTCTGGCGTCCTGACTCGCAAATACCGGCAACCAGGCCCGCAGCCCGATGGCGACCGAGCGGGCGCGCAAAAAGATATCGAATCCCGGCTGTAGGGCCACGGTCAGGTGTCGAAAGGTCGTTTTGTACCGATCCTCAGGGCCCTCGATGTGGTCCTCGTCGTGGCTGACGATATCATCCCATGATTCCGTGTTGTTGTAGACCCACCAGCGGTATTGTGCGTAGCTGTACCCCACCCCGATATCCAGGTAGGGCACAAACCGTTTGAACGGGTATTGAAAGCGCGCGAATCCGCCGAGATGGGAGGACAGTTTGACCCCTTGATACTTGTACGGATCGGAATGCTCCTCCCAGTCGGCGCGGTTCATGCCTCCGGTGCCGAACAAGTTGGCGTTGACCCCGAAGCCCATCCACTTGGTGATGAGGTAGGCCCCCATCAGGTTCAGCGACAGACCGACATCGGGCCGGAAGGGAATGCTCACGCCGTATCGCTGAGAGACCGGTGTTCGCGCGGTCGGTCTGCGCCAATTCGGCAGGGCCAGCCCGCCGCCGAAGCTCAGCAGCAGGCCCACGGGTTTGTCAGCTGGCTCGGGGACGTAGTAGCGCAGTCTGCGGCATTTTCTCGTCTCAAAGCAAGCGGGTTCGTCGCAGTCGACCAATCCGTTTTTGTCGTTGTCGATGTTGTCTCGGCATCGCCGTCCTTCTTCAGGTTGATTCATGCAATGGGGATTGTGAGCGCAGGAGGGTTCTTGGCAGTCGAGCAGCCCGTCACCAT
>JANQET010000110.1 GCA_028278265.1 Myxococcota bacterium | reverse complement strand
TCGAGATCCAATGTGGATTGTCCCTGAGCGGGCAGGGTTTTTTCGATGGGGAAAATTTTGTACGTCAAGCGGAGGTAGTAGAGGTTGCCGATGTCCTGGGGCGTGATCAGGGAGATCGCCGCGCCCTCCTTGCCCATGCGGCCGGTTCTGCCGGTCCGGTGGATATAGACCTCCAACGACTCGGGGAAGCTGAAATTGATCACGTGGCTGATGTGGGAAATATCGATGCCCCGGGCCGCCACATCGGTCACCACGGGAAACTTGAGCTGTCCCCGGCGAATGCGGCCCATCACCCGTTCCCGTTCGTTCTGGGACAAATCCGAATTGAGCCAGTCCGCGTTGAAGCCGTTTTTCTTGAGGTAGCGGGCCAGGGATTGGGTCTCGTCGCGGGTGTTGCAGAAAATCAGCGCCGAATCCGGGCGCTCGGCCTTGAGCACGCTGACCATGTCCTGCATGCGGTTCTGCCCGGTCACGATGTAGACGAAGTGGCTCACCGCCTCGGCCCCCACCTGGTCGCCCGAGACCGAGACCACTGCGGCTTCGCCCATGTAGTGCTTGGACAACCGTTGAATATCGTCGGGAATGGTCGCCGAGAAGAGCATGGTTTGGCGCTTTTGGGGCAGGGATTCGATGATCGCGGAGATCTCCTTTTCAAACCCCATCGACAACATTTCGTCGGCTTCATCGAGTACCAGCACGTTGACCTTGGCAAAGGAGATGGTGCGCCGGCGGATGTGGTCGAGCACCCGTCCCGGGGTACCCACGACGATGCTCACGCCGTTTTTGACCTCTTCGACCTGTTTGGTAAACGAAGCGCCGCCGTAAATAGCCGTGCAGCGAACCCCGCGCACCTTGCCGATTTGCTCGAGCTCCCGACAGACCTGGAGCGCCAGCTCCCGGGTGGGGGTCAGCACGAGGCCCTGCACTTTTTTCAGGTCCGGGTCGAGCATTTGGACCATCGGGATGCCGAACGCAGCGGTCTTCCCGGTGCCGGTCTGGGCCATGGCGATGACATCCTCGCCGGCCATCACCTTCTTGTAGACGCCGGTCTGAATCGGCGTCGGTTCTTTAAAGCCCATCTTTTGAATCGCAGAGGCGACTTCGGGCATCAAATTGAGATCCGAAAACGTGGTGGCGACGAGCGGCTGAGCGGCTTCGCCGGGAGCTTTGAGCTGTTCTTGATTATTCATCGGGTACATTTCCCTTTTCGTAGATGTATTGGCCACATTAATCTGCGTATGTTAAACCACAATTTGCGATTTTCTCATACCTTTCACTTTATCATTGGGTCAAGTCGTCTTTATCAGTTGTCTTTATCAGTTGCCGTTGTCGAGGTGCCGGCCCAGCCCGAGCTCGTCGTGGGCCCGGGTCAGGCAGTGGTCCGGGACGCCGAGCAGTCGCTTGAGGTCGATATCGCATTGCAGGGGATTGCGGCCGCAATTCAGGGATCGCCGTTGCCGCCACGAGGTGCGCTCGACAAAGGCCAGCGGGGTGATGGGAATCGGAAAATCCGAGCCGTGAACCATGCGGCTCATCACGTCGGGCAGGTCGATACCGTACTTGCGCTGCAAGGTGTTGGGATTGAGCAGCTGCTTGAGGTACTTGGCCCGCCACAAATTGGTCAGTGCGGATATATCCCCGTAACAATTGGGGTATCGATTCAACAGCTGGAGAAACCGGCCAAATGTCTCCCGCAGGTGAAACAGGCCCGCAGATCCCACATGGGCCACGATGACGGTAGTACCCGCCTCGAGCACCGGTCGCAACCGATCCGGATCTCCCAGAGCCTGATCGATCACCGGCAGGGTGTGCTCGTAACCGCAGTGGATCAGAGCGGGAAGATTCAGCTCAGCGAGTTTTCGAAAATAGGGCCGAAAGCGCTTGTTCGCCGGATCGAAGCCGTGGGAGTTGGGCAACAACTTGACGAGTACAGCCCCCAACCGGGCGACCCGCTCGAGCTCGTCGATCGCGTCGGCACGGGTCGGGTTGACCGAGGCCCCCATCAGAAACTGGTTGGGATGCTTCCGACAGGCGTGGGCCACCGAATCGTTGGCGATCATCAGCCCGGTCCGCGGTTTGTCGAGTTGACCGGTCGCGGTATAGACCCCGTCAAAGGCGAGCAGTACGGCCCGATCCAGTTCGGACGCCTCGACCAAATTGGCCAGGCGAACGAGGTACAGGCGTTCCCGCTCAAGGGGATCGTCGATGCCGGCCAGGCCGTGGCGCCAAGTCAAATAGCGGAACGCCACCGAGCGGAGCAATCGCGGCGCGACGTAGCTGCCGTGCTTCTCCGATGTGCCCACCAGGTGGACGTGGCAATCGATCTTCACCGGGAGCGGCTCACATATTGCGGCGGTACTGGCCGCCCACTTCGTAGAGGGCGTGGGTAATCTGACCCAACGAGGCGTAGCGGGCGGTCTCCATCATCTGGGCGAAGATGTTGCCCCCGTCGAGGGCGATCCGCTTGAGCGCGGCCAGCGAATCGGCAATTTGGGTCTCATTGCGTTGCTGGAGATCGTTCTTGTCGCCGATTTGCTCGGTCTTCTCCTCAGGGGTGGCGCGGCGCAGCTCGATATCTTGGGGAATCAGGTTTTCGGCGTTGGGATTGAGATAGGTATTAACCCCGATGAGCGGCAACTCGCCGGTGTGTTTTTGATGCTCGTACAACATGGACTCGTCTTGAATCTTGCCCCGTTGGTACTGGGTCTCCATCGCACCGAGCACGCCTCCGCGGGACGAGATCTGCTCGAACTCGGAGAGAATCGCCTCTTCGACGAGCTCGGTGAGGGTGTCGACGACGTACGAGCCCTGCCACGGATTCTCGTTCTTGGTCAGGCCGAACTCCCGCAGCACGATCATTTGAATGGCCATCGCTCGCCGGACCGACTCCTCGGTCGGCGTGGTGATCGCCTCGTCGTAGGAGTTGGTGTGCAGGGAGTTGCAGTTGTCGTAAATCGCCAGCAAGGCCTGCAGGGTGGTGCGAATGTCGTTGAACTGAATCTCCTGGGAGTGCAGGGAGCGCCCCGACGTTTGAATGTGGTACTTCAGCTTTTGGCTGCGCTCGTTGGCCCCGTATTTCTCGCGCATCGCCACCGACCAGATGCGACGGGCCACCCGGCCGATCACCGTGTATTCCGCATCCATGCCATTGGAGAAGAAGAACGACAGATTGGGGGCAAAGGAGTCGATCGGAAATCCCCGGGAGAGATAGTACTCCACATAGGTGAAGCCGTTGGCCAAGGTGAGCGCGGTCTGGGTGATGGGGTTGGCGCCGGCCTCGGCGATGTGGTAGCCCGAAATAGAGACCGAGTAGTAATTGCGCACCTGATTCTCGATGAAGTACTCCTGAATGTCCCCCATCATCTTCAGCGCGAACTCGGTGGAGAAGATGCAGGTGTTCTGCGCCTGATCCTCCTTGAGAATGTCCGCCTGCACTGTCCCCCGAACATTGGAGAGCACCTGCTGCTTGATCGCCTGGTGCTCGGCCGGGTCGGGGACACGCCCCTCTTTTTCGCTGAATCGGTCGACCTGTTGATCGATCGCCGCGTTCAAGAAAAACGCCAGCATCATCGGTGCCGGGCCGTTGATCGTCATCGATACCGAGGTGGTCGGCGAGCAGAGGTCAAATCCCCCGTACAGGGTTTTAATATTGTCCAGGGAGCAGATCGACACGCCGGAATCCCCCACCTTGCCCCAGATGTCGGGCCGCTCATCCGGATCCTGACCGTAGAGGGTGACCGAATCGAAGGCGGTGGAGAGCCGTTTGGCGTCGTCGTTGCGACAGAGGTAGTGAAAGCGCTGGTTGGTCTTTTTAGGGCCCCCTTCGCCGGCGAATTGCCGCTTGGGATCCTCCCCTTCCCGTTTGAAGGGAAACGACCCAGCGGTGAAGGGAAACGAACCGGGCACATTTTCCAACATCAGGTATTCCACCCGCTGACCGTGATCGGGCAGCCCGGGCACGATCACCTTGGGAATCGCCGTGCCGGCCAGAGTCTTCGAGGTGAGGGCCACGCTGAGGGTTTTGTCCCGCACTTTGTACTCGAAGGTCTCCCCTTTGTAGCGGCTGCGCATCTCGTCAAACCCGCTCAGCTGCTCGGCCACCGTGTCGTCGAGCTCGGCGCGGAGCGCGGCGATGCAGCGGTCGAGATCGTCGCTTTGGCCCAGCTCGGCACGGGCCGTGGCCAGGTGTTGAATTTTTCGCGCCACCTCACCCTGACGCCTGGCGCGCTGTTTGTAGCCGCGGACTGTCTCGGCGATCTCTCCCAGGTACCGGGTACGCTCCCGCGGAATGACCGACGTGGCGCTGGAAGTTTTGGCGATCTGATCAGAGGGTATGTTGCAGTCAAAGGTTTGGTTCAGTTTGTCGGCAATGATCGTGGTCAATCCCCGGTACAGCCCATTGACCCCCTGGTCGTTGAATTTGGAGGCGATGGTGCCGTAGACCGGCAGATCTTCGAGCTCCACGTCAAAGGCGTTTTTCGAACGGCGCAGTTGCCGACGGACATCGCGCAGGGCATCTTCGGATCCCTTCTTCTCGAATTTGTTCAGCACGATGATGTCGGCACAGTCAATCATATCGATCTTTTCGAGTTGGCTCGGGGCGCCGAACTCCGAGGTCATCACATAGAGCGAGATGTCGGCGATTTCGGAGATCTCCGCGTCCCCTTGGCCGATGCCCGAAGTCTCGACGAAAATGATGTCGTATCCGGCGGCGCGAACCACGTCGATGACGTCAGCAATGGTGGTCGGCAGCTCGGTCTTCGAATCTCGGGTGGCCAGGGAGCGCATGTAAATATTGGGGCCGTGGAGGGCGTTCATCCGAATGCGATCCCCGAGCAGTGCCCCGCCGGTGCGCCGTTTGGTGGGATCGGCCGAGAGCACGGCGATCATCGTCTCCGGGTTGTCGGTGCGAAACCGGCGGACGATTTCGTCGAGCAAGGAGCTCTTGCCGCTGCCGCCGGTGCCGGTGACGCCGATCACCGGTGCCTTGCTTACTTGGGCTTTTTCGCGGATCGGGGCGGCCACCGAGTCGTACACCTCGCTGCCGGCTTCGGCCATCGTGATCAACCGGGCGACTTCGGCCGGACGCTGGGCACTGACCGTCACCGGATCCGGCAGGGGGGCCCCCCGATTGGAGTCATCGTCCGAACGGGGAATGTTGATCGTGTGAAAGTCGCTGCGTTTGAGCAGATCGTCGATCATCCCCAGCAGCCCCATGTGCCGGCCATCCTCGGGATCGTAGACCCGCTCGATGCCCTGGGACTGGAGCATTTCGATCTCGTCCGGGCGAATCACCCCGCCGCCGCCGCCGAAAATACGGATGTGACCGCACCCCGCCTCGACGAGCATATCGCGCATGTATTTGAAGAATTCGTTGTGCCCCCCCTGGTAGGACGAGACCGCCACGGCCTGCACGTCCTCCTCGATCGCCGCTTCGACGATCTCGGCGACCGACCGGTTGTGGCCCAGGTGTATCACCTCGGCTCCGCCCATCTGAATCAAGCGGCGCATGATGTTGATCGCCGCATCGTGTCCATCGAACAAGCTGGTCGCCGTGACCACTCGTACCTGGTGTTTGAGCTCGTACCTCTCGTTCACGGTTTCACTCCTCTTCGGTGCACCCAACGATCGGGGCTGAAAATTTGGGGGATCATGCGCCATTTGGCACCCTTTGCCCCTGTTCCAGATCATATGATGTTAAAATTGTAAAGACATGGAAGAAGAAAAAAAGAGGGTGAAAATCAGCCGCTAAACCCCTGTCCCAGCCGGGGCTCAAAAATCCACTTTTGTCCCATTTTTCGGTAAAAAAAAGAAATCTTGATTAAAAAATAAGGCTTCCCTATAATTTCCTCGGGCATGTTCCCCAAATGCCCACTTAGAACTACAACGCCGCTTGGGAACCCCTTTCTCTCTTCCCACCCTCCCAAGCGGCGTTGGCTTTTTTTCGGCAAAAGCCTTCATAAATTTCTTAGCGCAGATCCGCGGTGAATCAAGTCGTCTTGGGCAATGGGGTGTGCGAATTCGAGCGGACTATGCGACTGTCTGGTTGAGGCTCTCTTGGGCCCACTCCACCGCGTTGAAGTAAATTCCGGGGATTTGCGCCTCCTCGATGCCGAACTGACCGGTGATCTCCCCCATTCGCGTCCAATCCCCCTGTTCGTAAAAAATGACTAAATCGAGGATGTCGCGGAACAGATTGCGCTCTCCGGTCAAGGCACCGAAAATGTTGTCCGAGAGGGGAATGTCCTTGAGCACCTCTTCGTGAGGCCGGTCCAACAGAGCGTCGAGGACCGAGAACATGCCCATCAGGAACAGATCCTGGGCGTGGTACTTGATTTTCACCAGCTGGGCGAGCCCCTCACAGAACCGGGCGCGCACCAATGAGGTGAACAGCAGCTCCAGGGGTTTGTCGTCCCCCAGTTGGGTCACCGCCACCAGGGAGGCCCACCGCCGAATATCCCGTTCCCCCAGCAGCACCAGGGCGTGGTGAATCGAACGAACCTCGGTGCGCCAGCCGAAAAAGGCTGAATTGACATACTTGAGCAGGCGGAACGAGAGGGAGATGTCCCGCTTGATCACCTCTTCCAGACCGTCGAACTCCAGCTCCGGGCTCATCAGTTTTTGCATCAGTTGCATGTAGTGAATTTTTGTCCCGGGAACATTGCGTTCGGAGAGAATCTCCGGCTTGGCAAAGAAGTAGCCTTGGAAATACTGGTAGCCCATCTCCACCGCCCGCTGGAAGTCCTCGTGGGTCTCCACTTTTTCTGCCAGCAGGGTCACCTTCTTTTGGCCCAGACTCCGGGCCAGCTCCCGTTGCGCCGTCTCGTCCGCGGCCATGAAGTCGACTTTGACGATATCAGCCAGGTCGGCCAACGGCTCATAGCCTTCCAGACAGACGAAATCGTCCAGGGCGACGAGAAATCCGGCCTTTTTCAATTTGGCGCAGGCCTCCAGCACGTCGGGTTCGGGGGGGATGTCCTCGAGGATTTCCGGCACCACCAGCTCGCTGGGAAAGAGGTGGATGTACTCCTTGCTCAGCACCTCCCGGGTGATGTTGATGAACGCCCGTTTGCCCCCGGTCAGGGTGCCGATACCGAAGTGCAAAAAGCTGTTCACCATTACCTGAATCGTCGCCGCCGTACCGTCCCTCAGATCGAACGCATTGACCAGCCCGCTGCGAAAGAGCAGCTCATAGGCGATCACCTTTTTCTGTTTGTCGAAAATCGGCTGGCGGGCGATGAAGATCTCCATCGATTGCTCGGGTTTTGTGGCCGGATTTGATTTTGGGCTCATGGTTTCATCGCGTTGGCAACCTCTTCGGAGAGGACGCTCAGGTCGAACGGTTTTTGTAAGAATCCCGATGCGCCGTTTTCGAGCAGGGCATCGATTTTTTCGTCCTTGGCATAGCCCGAACAGAGCAGCACCTTGACCTGCGGGTTGATGCTGCGCAGCCGGGGAAAGGTCTCGAATCCATCCATCACCGGCATGATCTGATCGAGGATGACCAGGCCGATCTCACTCTTGTGCTCCCGATAGATCTCGAGGGCCTCCTTGCCGTTTTCTGCTACCAGAACCGTGTAGCCCAGTTTCTCCAATACCCGCTGTTGGGACCGCCGGATCATCTCTTCGTCGTCGATAATCAGGATGCCCCCCTGGCCGGTTTCCGACGGGGGCAGAATGCTGTCCCGGGTTGGGAGGCTCCGCGCTTGGGAGGCGATCGAGGGGATGAAAAAGGTCACTGTCGTTCCCCGCTGGGGTTGGCTGTCGATGGTCACCGTGCCCTGGTGGTTTTCAATCACACCGTAGACCATCGACAGGCCCAAACCGGTGCCCTCACCCTTGGGCTTGGTGGTGAAGAACGGTTCGAACACCTTGTCCAACGTCGGTTTGTCCATACCCACGCCCGTGTCGGTCACGCTGAGGCGCACGTAGTCGCCAGGGGGCAGGCCGGTACCGTCGTGACGCCGGCCGAGGAGCTCCACGTTGTCCGTCGCAATCGTCAGGGTGCCCCCGTTCTGCATCGCATCGGCAGCGTTGATACAGACATTCATCAGCGCGTGCTCGATTTGACTGGAGTCGGCCTCGATCAAGCGCAACTCATCTTCCATTCGCGTATTGATTTTGATCCGTTTGGAAATGGTGCGCTTGAGCAGGGACTCGACCCCGCGGATCACCGAGTTGAGGCGCACCGCAGTCTTGACGTACTTGCCCTTGCGGGCAAACCCGAGGATGTTGCGGGTGAGATCACACCCCTTTTTGCACGCCAGCAGGATGGTCTTGGCGTTTTCCGGATCCTGTTCGGTTTCAATCGCTTCGAGCCGGATCATCGAGGCGGTGGTCATGATCGCCCCGAGGATGTTGTTGATGTCATGGGCCACCCCACCGGCCAGGCGCCCGATCGCCTCCATCTTCTGAGATTGCAGCAGCTGTTGTTCAGCGTTGATGCGGGCGATCTCAGCGTGTTTGCGCCCGGTAATATCTCGGGACACACCTAGAATCCCCACTGGTTCCTCGTGCTCATCGGAGACGATGGTGATGGTCGTTTCGACCCAAATCAGCGATCCGTCTTGGCAGGGGGCTTGGAGCTCGAACGTTTTGGGCAGCATCTCCACCGTGGAGTTGCGTTTCTTGTGCGCTTCCCCCTGAAACACCCGCTTGGCCAAGGACAGGGCTTCGAAGGGGATGATTTCATCGACGGAAAAGGAGAGGGCCTGCTCTGGGGAGAACCCCCGCTGCCGCGTGATTGACGGGCTGATGTAGGTCAGGTTGAGCTCCTGGTTCATGTACCAGATGACATCGGAGATGTTCTCTGCAACGAGCCGGTAGCGCCGTTCGCTCTCCCGCAATGCCTCTTCGGCGCGCTTGCGCTCGATGGCGTATCGTATCGTCCGCACCAACAGCTTGCCGTCGATTTGATCCTTGACCAGGTAATCCTGGGCCCCCTGGCGCAGCGCCTCCAAGGCCAGCTCCTCATTGTCGTATCCAGTGAACACCACTGTGGGAATATCGGGGACCTGATCGTGCAGTCGGGTGAAGGTCGCCAATCCCTGACTGTCTGGAAGCCCCAGGTCGAGGAGGATGATGTCCAGCGGATTCTCGGCAGCACAGATCATCGCGCTTTTCAGGTCCCGCACGTGAGTGAATTCGAACGCCATGCTGGAGACATTGGACAACAGATTGCTGATCAGGAGGGCCATACTGGCGGTATCTTCCACGAGCAGCAGCTTCACTGTGGTGGCATTGGTATCACTCGGGTCGTTGATCGACGCTTTGTGCACGGTCCCCAATTCGCCCCCCGATTCGCCCTAACGGTTTCGCGCCCGTTCTCCCGGTATAACCGATGTCCCCGACCGGGTGACTTTGCAGACGCTCCAATCCTACTATTCGGCTGAAACGTCAAAAAATTTAAGCGGAAATCGAGTTCGAGGCGGTCCAGCGGGTTGGGCAGGGCTCTGTCGTATGCCGTTTTTAGCGGTTAGATCATGCGCGTCCCCGAGCGGATCGCCCGGGCCACGGCCTCTGATAAGTGACCGATTTCAAAAGGTTTAGCCAAAAAATCAATCTCCTGGTTGCCGAACAACTTTTCAGTGGTTTTCTTATTGGCAAAGCCCGACGAGATAAGCACCCGCACCCTGGGATTGATCCGCTTGAGCCGTGGCAGGCACTCGGCGCCGTCGAGGACCGGCATGGCCATGTCCAGAATGACTAAATCGATCTCCCGGTTCCACTGTTTGAAGATGTCCAGCGCCACCTGGCCGTTCTCGGCGATGATCACCGAGTAGCCCAGTTTTTCCAACAGGCGCTGGCCGGTGATGCGGATGATCTCCTCGTCATCGACCAGCAGGATGGTGCCGCTGCCGCTCTGCACCGTGGTTTCGAATTCGTAAGTGGTCACCTGCCGGGGCGCTTTGGATTCGAACGCGGGCAGGTACACTTTGACAGAGGTTCCCACGTGCGGAGCGCTCTCGATGAAAATGGAACCGTTGTGATTGCGCACCGTATTGCGCACCATCGACAAGCCAAGACCGGTGCCTTGGCCGGGTGCCTTGGTGGTGAAGAACGGGTCGAATACCTTTTCCAGGTTTTGCTCGTCGATCCCCCGGCCCGTATCTCGCACCTCGAGCACGGCATACTGACCCGGACGGCGGTTGGGGGCCCGGGAAAGCTCTCCCTTGCCAAAGGTGACCGCGCTCGTCGACATGGTCAGCTCTCCCTCCTCATCCATCGCGTCGATCGCGTTGAGACACAGATTGACCAGCGCATGGGTCAATTGTCCGGGATCCCCTTCGACGCGGGTCAGGGAGTCGTCCAAATTCGTGTTGATGACGATTTTTTTGAGAATGGTTCGCTCGAGTAACCCCTCGACCTGGTGGACGATGCGGTTCAAGGAGATGCCCGTGCGCCGGGTTTCGCCCTTGCGGGCGAAATTGAGCAGGTTTTGGGTCAGGGAGCTGCCCCGGCGGGAGGCGTCGAGAATTTTTTCGATATCTTGAAATCTCAAGTCGGCGGGGTTGGTCTCTTCGCGCAACAAAGTGGCCAGCCCCATGATGCCGGCGAGAACGTTGTTCATATCGTGGGCGATGCCGCCGGCCAACGTCCCGATCGCTTCGAGCTTTTGGGATTGCCTGAGTTGCTCGTCGAGGCACCTGTTCTCCGCTTCGATTTTACACCTGGCCAACAGGTTGCCGATGATGCCGCCGATGATCTCCAGATCCAGGCGGACCGCGTGGGGAATCTCATCGATGGATTTCGAGTGGAGACTGAGCTGGGCGATCACCGCACCGAAATGGCAAATCGGAATGATCGCAATCGTGTAGATGCCCGCTTTGCGGTATCGCTCGTCATCGAGCAAAATGGCGTTGAGATAGGCCCCGTAGAGGGGCTTGCCCTCGATGGCGAGTGACAACTCATCGCGGGAGACCCGCTCGATGGCCGGCGAAGCGAGCCCCTGCTGAACCACCGGCGTCCATTCAGCGCTCTTTTCGTCGAGCAGGTAGATCACTCCCTGCTCCAGTTTGGCGAGGGTCAGCGCGGCCTCCAAACACCGGGCGAGCGCTGCCTCCGGGTCGGCCAACCCGCTGAGGTCGGAAATCAGCTCGTGAAACATCAGCGATGATGTCGAAACGGCTGGTGTTGAACGACGGCCAAGGGAGATTGCCGGCCCCACCGGGTGATTTTCCGCCGGTAGGGAAGATCCCTCCTGACCCATTTCGCGACGGCTCATCTACTGCCCCCCAATATCACTATGCCCCGCGATAATTACACTGCTTATGAATCTGCGATGGGAATTATAGCATCGAATTTAGCGTGGTGTTAAAAAAATCTAAAAAACGATACAGTTTTACGGCAATCAGTTTTTGGCGAGTATAATCGGTTGAGTGGTGGGCTCAAGGGTCAGACGAAAACGGAGCACTTAGTCGATGACGATGGGATCGCAGTTGAAGCGCGCGGTGACGCTCTCCCAGACGCCGTCTTTGAGTTTCTGCTGCGCGATCGGGCACAGCTCGACCACCGTGCATTCGTCGAGGGCGTCCGGATCCGGCTCGTCCGTCATTCCCTCCCAGTGCCAGGCGGGTTTGTCCTCTGTTTCGTTCGAACAATCCGGATCGAAGTAGAGCTCGTCTTCGTCGTCGGGCCCTTTTACGCCGTACACGGTGACCTTGTCACAGGCCTTGTCCACGAGCAGGTTGTCCACCTGATCGGGCACCTGATCCCAGAGAATGTCGAAGGTAAAATCCAACGCCAAGTCGGCGATTTCGTCAAACGCTGCGTTGAGGCTGTCCTCGTCGTCAGCCGGGTAGAAATCCCCGGTGCCTCCTTTGTCGGCGATGGTGCTCATCACCGTGGCATAGGGGCCGCCGGTCAGGTTTTCGCCCACGCCCACGACGTAGACCAACACATCGTCGTCGAACAGGGCCTCGGCCTCGAGGTAGGTTTCGTCATCGTCGAGGCATTGATGGGGCACGGTGCACGGATCGGTGGCGTTGGTACATTCATCCCCCTCGCAGGGCAGGAGGTCGTCGTCTTTGTTGCAGTTGGGCGCGCCGTCCGTGGCCAGCAGCACGAATTTGGGGCGATCCTTGAGGTCGTCGGGAAGATCGTTTTCGAGATAATCTCGGGTCCAGCGGAGGGCTTTGCGGGTGGGAGTGCCACCGCAGACGTCGTTGATTTTCAACGCATCATCGATTTCGCCAGAGTTGTTGGGCTTGGGCTCGATGTAGTCGTCCGAATTGTCCAACTCGTACGGTCCGTAGCAGGTTTCATCGTACGAGGTCGGGCTAGTCTCACAATCCTTACTGGGAAAGACGACCAGGCCGTAGGCGATGAACTTCTCGGTCTCTGCGATGACCCCTTTGAGCGCGGGTTGTAACACCTCATCGTAGTATTGACCGTCCATCTGGTTTTCGTCCTTGTGCATCGAGGCCGAGCGGTCCATTACGACCATCATCACCACCGGTTCGATTTCGATGTCGTACTCCGCGTCGACGCACTCGATTTCAGTGTCCGTGTCGGAGTCGCTGTCCGAATCGCTGTCCGAGTCGCTGTCGGAGTCGCTGTCCGAATCAGAATCCGAATCAGAATCCGAATCAGAATCCGAATCCCCGTCCGAATCGGAATCCGAATCGCTGTCCGAGTCAGTATCCGAATCACCGCCGGTGCTGTCGTCATCCCCCTCGGAACTGCCCCCGCAGGCCCAGATCAAACAGGCGCCTCCGAGAAGTAGGGTCATAAATATCGTAATCGTTTTGGGCATATCGATCCTCCCTGGGTTGTTAACCTGTTAGATGGTACAACTTTACATTTTGACGATACTTTATTCTAAAAAATTATTCAATGATAATGGCGTTGCAGGTATCTTCGATCACTTCCAGTAGGGTGCTGGTCAGCAACTCCGCCATCTCCTCGGCCATCTGAGCCGGCGGGGTGTTGTCGTCCGGCAGGGGCTGCACCGCGGTCGGACGGGTCAGCCCGTCGAGAAACGATTTGATCGGCCGCGTCCCACCGCATTGTTCCGGTCGGGTAAACCCCCCGGCGACGATACAATCCAACCCCCCGCAAGCGGATTTGGCGCTGACCAACCGGTTGAGCATCGCCTCACCGCCGTCAATGCCGTCGAGTTCCAGCGGCGTTTGATCCGGTTCGTCCTGCATGAAGAAGACCACGGTGACCGTGCCCGCATCCCGGATAAACCCGGCGTTGGTGTCGTCGTTG
>JANQET010000106.1 GCA_028278265.1 Myxococcota bacterium | reverse complement strand
CGGCCCGCCTGATCCAGCCGATCAGAGTGGTGCACCAATGCGGCGGCCAAAGGACGACAGCTGTTGCTGCCGCTTACGAACAGGCCAACATCGAGGCACAGGTGACGCCGTTCATCGATAATACAGCGGCCGCTTACAGCAACGCCGATCTGGTCGTCGCGCGAGCCGGCGCGACCACAGTGAGCGAATTGACGGCGATGGGGCTTCCTGCCGTCTTACTGCCCTATCCCCACCACAAGGATCGACAACAAGCAAAGAACGCCGAACCGATGCGAAAAGCGGGCGCGGCGGTGGTCATCGATGAGCAGGAAACCGGTGTTGCCGAGCTTTCCTGGGCCCTCGAGCAATGGGTGAACGACCGGGAAAAACGCCGAGCAGCGGCCGAACAATCGAAACGTCTGGCCCGCATCGACGCGGCCCGAATCGTGGCCGACGGCGTGTTGGAACTCTGTCGGGGGGCGAGATGAAGCGGTTGGATAAAAAGGGCAAAAAGAATCGGAAGACACCGGACCAAGCGCGGCCCAGCTTCAAACCCAATGTACGTCGCAAAAAGGCGCCGGAAAAAAACGAACCCAAACAGCTCAAACGGGACAAATCCGAGTCGAACCGCCGGTTGATCAAGTGGCTGAAAACTTTGGGCAACGTCCTGATCACCTGTGTGGTCACCGGCGCGGTGGTCTGGATCGGATTCGTCACCTATCGCCATGTGACCACATCGAGCTATTTTGCGCTGAGCACAATCGACATCAACGGTACCCGCCGATTGACCGAAACCGAGTTGTTGACCAGCGCCGGCCTGGCTTCGGGACAGAACATTTTTGCAGTCGATCTCCAGGGAGCCGAGCAGCGCCTGGTGGCCGATCCTTGGATCGTCTCCGCGCAGGTAAAGCGCCATCTGCCCCGACGCTTGACGATTGATGTGCAGGAGCGCCAGGCAGTGGCAATGGTCATTTTCGACGTCCCCTATCTGGTTGATGATGCCGGCGATGTTTTCAAGCGGTGGGTCCACGGCGATCCGATGCCCGCGCCGGTGCTGACCGGCATTACGCGACAACAGTTCAGCCAGGATATGCGGGAATCGAACGAGATCATTCGCGATGCCATCGCCCTGGCCAAGCGCTACCACAAAGCTGGCCTGTCGCGAGCGCTACCCCTGGCCGAGATTCACCGGGAAGTCGAAGGGGGATTCTCCCTAGTGGTCGGCGCGGAGCCGTTTTACGTTCGCTTCGGCCGGGGCCCCTATCGCACGAAGCTCAAACGGCTCGGCCGATTGTACGCGCAGATGCAGCGGGACGGGGATCGTCCATCAATCGTGTATTTCGACAACGAGAAGCGCCCGGATCGGGTGACCGTCAAGCTCAAATCCGAGCGCGAGCAAAGCGATGGTTCCAGTACGATTGCGGTACCCGACAAAATACAAAAAAGGGTGTCAAAAATTTGATCACCGGGGCATGGCCATGCGAACGTTAAATTTAGTAGAAGGAGTTTAGACCAGAGACGAACGCCGCGGCCGGAAGACGCGAGACGAGCAAGGACTTAACGATGGCTAGAAAAGAGGAAATAATCGTCGGGCTCGACATCGGTACGACGAAGGTGGCGACGGTGGTCGGCGAGGTGACCGAGGAAGGGATCGATATCATCGGTATCGGCTCTCACCCCTCAGCCGGGCTGCACAAGGGCGTGGTGGTCAACATCGATGCGACCTGCGCGTCGATTACCAAGGCTGTCGAAGAGGCCGAGCAAATAGCCGGTTGCGATATCTCCACTGTGTTTGCCGGTATTGCCGGTGGTCACATCAGCTCGTTCAACAACAACGGCATCGTCGCGGTGAAGAACCGGGAAGTGACCAAGGAGGATGTGGGACGCGTGCTCGAACAGGCCAAGGCCGTCGCCATTCCGCTGGACCGGGAGGTGATTCACGCCATTCCCCAAGGGTACATCGTCGACGAGCAGGACGGCATTCGCGAACCGATTGGCATGGCCGGTGTGCGGCTCGAGGCCAAGGTGCACATCATCACCGGCGCGGTGACCTCGGCGCAGAACATCGTCAAGTGTGCCCAGCGGTGCGGTCTCAATGTGGCGGACATCGTACTGGAGCAAATCGCGTCGGCCGAGGCGGTGTTGCACGAAGATGAAAAAGAGTTGGGCGTGGCCATGATCGATATCGGCGGCGGTACCACCGACCTGGTGATCTACGTCGACGGGGCGGTGGTTCACACCTCTGTGATCGCCGTCGGCGGCAAGCATCTGACCAATGATATCGCCCTGGGGCTACGCACTCCCAAGGCAGAGGCCGAGAGAATCAAACAGCGCCACGGCAGCGCGTTGGTTCGGTTGGTGGACTCCGATGAGACGATGGAGGTTCCCAGTGTGGGGGGAAGACCGCCGACCCAACAACCCCGACAGGTGCTGGCCCATATTATCGAGCCGCGGGTCGAGGAGATCTTCTCGTTGGTGCATCGCGCCATTCTGGACACGGGATACGCTGATCTATTGGCGTCCGGTCTGGTGATCACCGGCGGCTGCACCCTGCTCGAGGGCATTGACGAAGCGGCCGAGGAGATCACCGGGATGCCGGTGCGCCGCGGGCTGCCCTTCGGATTCGGCGGGATGAAAGACATGGTGGCCAATCCGATTTACGCCACCGGTGCGGGACTGGTCAATTATGGCAGTCACTTTACCGATGACAAAGAGAGTATTTTTCGCGTCCGGGAAGAAAAGGTGTTCGACAAAGTCTTCGGCCGGATGTCTGAATGGTTTAAAGAGGTATTTTAGCTTTTAGCTGATGCCCGCGAGGCGCGGTTTGAGCCCCAGCTCACACCGGCGGGACCAGTTGAAACTTAGTCGAGACGAGGAAAAACAGCCGGGAGGGCCCATGCAATTCGAATTTGACGAGAACGAACCGCAAGCAAGGATTAAAGTCGTCGGGGTCGGCGGTGGTGGTGGCAATGCCATCGCCAACATGATCGCCGAACAGATGGACGGGGTCGAGTTTATCTCGATCAACACCGATTCCCAGGCCCTGGACGCCAACCCGGCATCGACCAAGATTCAAGTCGGCGCCAACCTGACCAAGGGGTTGGGCGCAGGGGGCATTCCCGAGCAGGGGAGAAAAGCGGCGCTCGAAGACGTGAACCAGCTCGAGGAGTCCTTGAGTGGCGCCGACATGGTGTTCGTCGCCGCCGGCATGGGCGGTGGGACCGGCACCGGTGCCGCACCGATCGTCTCCCAGGTGGCCCGAGACGTGGGCGCGCTCACCGTGGGCGTGGTGACCAAGCCGTTTCGGTTCGAGGGTCGCAAGCGTTGTCGCCTCGCCGAGGAAGGGCTGCTGGCTCTCAACGAAGAGGTCGACACCCTGATCACCATTCCCAACGACCGGCTGTTGGCGCTCGAGGAAAAACTGTCGATGAAGGACGCCTTTCGCTTTGCCGACAAGGTGTTGTCCAACGCGGTGCGCGGCATCTCCGACTTAATCACCATTCGCGGTGACATCAATGTGGACTTTGCCGACGTGCGGACGATCATGAGCAATCGCGGACGGGCGCTGATGGGCACGGGCTACGGCAGTGGCGATCGCCGCGCGATGGAAGCGGCCGAACGGGCGATCAACAGCCCGCTGCTGGAGAACGTGAGTATCGACGGGGCGATGGGCATCCTGGTCAATATCACCGGCGGAGAAGATCTGTCGATGCAGGAGGTCTCAGAAGCGGTGAGCATGATCGAGGATTCGGCCAGCGAGGACGCCCACATCATCTTCGGCTACGTCACCCTCGAAGAGCCCTGCGAAGAGGTGAAAATAACCGTCATCGCCACCGGCTTTCCCAGCCTCGATGAAGCCCGGGATACGCAGGGGCGCTACGCCGTGCAGAACAGTCAACCGGTCAGTGGCTACAGCTCCCGGCGCAATGGACGGTCAACCGCCACCCCTGCTCGAACGACCGAGGGACAGGAGACCGTGCAAGTAACTGCGGGTCGCGTGTCCGAGGTCAAGCACACGGCGATGAACGAGCGGGATCTCGATATCCCGGCCTTTATCCGCAAACACTCCGAATAGCAGCGTTGGCCTCACCGACGAATGATTTCAGCTGATCCAGCCAAACCCGAGCAGAGGTGACCATGCGAAATACAATGGTGTTCGTGACGGCGACCGTATGTCTGGCGCTCAGCGCATGCGCGCCGGGGTTCATCAAAGTCAAAGATCTCAATACGCTCGAGCAGGGGCCGTCCCATTGCGCGGATCGGTGTGCCGAGCTGGAGATGCAGATGGGGGCGTTCGTGATGGTCTCCAATCAAGTCCCCGGCTGTGTCTGTGTTCCGCGGGACACGGAGAACGCCCCGGTGAGTCAAAGTGCCGCAGCCGCCTCCATGGGGCACATCGTGATCATGGCCGCCGCCGCAGCTGCCCGTCAAAAGCAACAAGAGCAGCAGCAGAGAAGACAACGCCCGCGCCAATTGCACGAGAGCTCGTCTTTCTAAATTGATCACATCATCGAGATGAAATCATCTATCGCGTTCTCGAGTTGAATCTGTTTGGGCAGCTGCATCCAATCCCCCGGGCTGGCCAGTACGGTTGATACCAGCCAACTACACGCGTCTGCGAGATCGCTGAAATTTTGGTGAGGATGTTGTTGACGAATTTCCTCGACCAGGCAGTTCACGGTTCCATGGACTGCTGCCGCGTGGAGGCCATCACTCTCTACGACTGTGGCTGACCCGGCGATCTTGATGTGACGCAGTTTCTCCGCCATGAAATGTCGGGCCTCTTGGGTGGGGAACTGAGCCCCCTGCTTGATGATCGTGAGTATCCCTATTCCGTCCGGATGGGATTTCACGACATCGTCCACCGCCTCGGACAGTCGCATCGCTACGTCGATGTCCATGCCGTAGCGAAAAATGGTAAACACAAAGGCGCCCCAGCTGCCGATGGCCGCTTCCTTGGTGGGGCTGAGCACGTTCACGTCCCAATGGGTCCAGCTGTCGTCTAACATCGATCCGTCTCACCGTTTGCCGCGGTACGCGAGACGATCCCGCGTCCGATTATTCCATGCTACTGCCCTCTGAGACAAATTGCCAGATACTTGATCCATGATGCCCGAGAAGCTACGCCGATGCCCGAGAAGCAACGCCGATGCTCGAGAAGCAACGCCGATGCTCGAGAAGCAACGCCGATGCCCGAGAAGCAACGCCGATGCCCGGTTTCACGGGTAGCCACGAGGGCTACCCCTACACAATTTGTTTGACTTCGAAATTAAAAGCAATGAGTCTTGATACCGGAATGGTACAACGACAAAAGGCTTGTTTTATGAGTAATGGGATTTTCAGACTAACTACCTGCGCTGGGGTGTTGCTGGTCCTTTGTTGCGCCTGCAGCCCTTCACCGACGCCTGCCGACAATGCCGATGCAGGGGGCGATGCGGACGGGGACGCTGACACCGACACCGACGCAATTATCGAAATCGTCGTGGTCGACGAAGAGGCCGTTCCGGTTGATCACGCGCACTTTGACGACCGGGTCGCGGCGCTGATCGCCAAGTTGACGTTGGAGCAGAAAATCTCTCAGCTGGGCCATCGCAGTCCTGAGGTGCGAGACAGCAACGACCAACTGTTGATTCCCGAATACAATTATTGGAACGAAGCGCTCCACGGGGTGGCCCGGGCCGGCTTGGCCACCTCCTTTCCCCAGGCGATCGCCCTGGCGAGCACCTGGCATCCCGGGCTCATCGAGGCCATGGGAGCGGCCACTTCGGATGAGGCCCGTGTCAAGCACCATACCGACAACAAGGGATTGACTTACTGGAGCCCGACGATCAATCTGGCGCGGGATCCCCGCTGGGGCCGCTGCGAAGAGGCCTACAGTGAAGACCCTTTTCTGACGGGCCGCATCGGCAGTGCATTTGTGAAGGGGATGCAGGGGGACCATCCCCGGTACTTGAAGACCGTGGCCACGGCCAAACACTTTGTCGCCAACAACCACGAAAACAATCGTCACACCGACAGCGCGTCTGTTGATGAGCGCAATCTACACGAGTATTATTTGCGACCCTTCAAAAAACTGGTGCAACACGCCAAGGTCTACTCGTTGATGTCGGCTTACAATGCCGTTAGCGGTACCGACGCCGACCCGGCGATCACCACCGTGCCGGTCTCGAGCAACGATCATGTACCGGCGTCGGCCAGCAGCTTGCTGCAAACCACTTTGCTCCGTGACCAGTGGGGATTTTACGGCT